>JAULZV010000057.1:0-1730 GCA_032117135.1 Minisyncoccota bacterium | reverse complement strand
ATGGGTATACCCTGCAACTGTTATTGACCTGTACACCAGAGAGATTGTTGGAGTTTGTGTACTCACTACACATGCTACACAACTGGTGATGAATGTACTCTCAAATGCAATTCTTCACAGACCTCCACCTCGAATTATTCACTCAGATCAAGGGAGTGAGTATGCTTCGAAGGATTATACTTCTCTTATCCAATCTTTTGGAACACTTCAATCTATGAGTCATCCTGGATGTCCATGGGAAAACGGATATCAAGAATCATTCTATAAAGGGTTCAAGATTGATTTAGGTGATCCAAACAGATTTGAAACTCTTGAAGAACTTGTGGCTGAGATATACAAAACAATTAACTACTACAACAGACACCGAATACATACAGCCCTTGGTATGGCACCCCTACAATTTGCTCAGAGAGAGCTGTGAATGTATGATTAGGTTATGTATAAAAGGTGTCTTAGATTTGGGGTACCTTCCATATAAGCCCCTGTATCCAGCATCATTGAAAAGCCCAAAACTTGAAACACCTGCTTCTTTTGCTGTTTTAAAAATTTTTTTATTTTGACTAGAAACTTCTCCTCTAATAAATAGTCGTTTTTCTGCACCAGGAAGGTTATCAAAAATCTCTTGTCTTCTTGTTTGAATAGCAAAATATGTTTGAGCAAGTGCTATCTGAGGTATCTTTGCATCTCCATTTTGAGCGACCAAATAACAAGCATACCTATCGAGTTTCCAATCCTTTACAGATCGCTTACTACTGGACCCTATATCAACCATTTTCGTCAACTGCTGAAAATGGTTTTCTACGATTTGACCAGCATTTAACGCTGATTTTGCAGAGCGTTTTATAACTTCATCAAAACTCTCCCAACGAGAATAACCAAGTAATGGAAAAAGCTCTCGAGCTGTCCAATACTCAATACCATTCTCATCAGTATGTTTTATATCTTCAAAACCTTTATTTGGTCCTACGTCTATTATTTCTGGTGACATATGCTCATTGTAGCGCCTAAATAAAGAGGGGCAAAATCAAAATTTAAAAAGAATTTAAAAATTTTTTATTTTAATCCTGTAAGATAATGTTTACTAGGAATCAATTCCAGTTTCCTTCTTGCAGGACGACATCACAGAGGATGTTAGAGCTACATTTAGACGATTAAATGATATGAAAATCTATATTACTGCGTTTGAGAAAGCTTTTGTCTCAAGGATAAATAATTGATATACTTAGATTATTACCGTAAATTAAACAATATGAGTTTTGAACAACCGAACAATACAGATTTTTTATCAGAAATAATTAGAGCTATGGAAGAGAACAAGGCTGCTGAATGGCACTTAGCAGTGAGTGTTCCGTATCCTGAGGATGATAGTTATGATCGTAAACTTGAAAATCAACATTACGAAAGATTGGAAAATTTTTTAAAAAGAATTGCAGAACAAGAAGGAGTGACTGATAAAGAAACACTCATTACTGCCCTTAAAAAATATAGAAAGGAAACTACAGATGAAAATGAGAAAAGTATGACAACTACGCTTCTTGAAGAGTATCTTGAAGATATTGAAATTTGATAAATTAAAAGAACTTAATACTTTGATATTAAGTTCTTTTAATCTCCAGAATTCCTCGATGCTCTGCATCGGTCCACATGGTATTCTTGATGTATGGAACACATACGAAAGAGACACAATGTATCACTCCTTATATACCACCTCGTCTGTCCAGCGAAGTTTC
>JAULZV010000056.1:0-7428 GCA_032117135.1 Minisyncoccota bacterium | reverse complement strand
AATCTTCATGAGGAAAGCTTATCATGCTTGGTATATAAAGTGCCATATAGAGTCCCCCCGCCCTCCAGAGTATTTTAGCTCATCTGACTTAACGAATGCTCCGGGCGGGGTTCTATTAAGAAAAGGGGGGCGCCGCAGGCGCCCCTCCTTTCTTCTCTCTTTCTTTCCTCCCTTTCTTCTCTCCCTTTCTCTTTCCTCCTTATTTCCCCTCCTCCACCACGTTCTTTTTGACCATAATCCCTAACTCCTGCAATTGTTCAACCTGAATCTCAGCCGGAGATTCCATCATCGGATCACGCCCTTCACCAGTCTTGGCAAACGCGATCACTTCACGAATATTAGGTTCGTTCTGAAGGATCATCACGAGACGATCAAACCCAAACGCCAGTCCTCCATGAGGTGGTGTTCCTGATCCGAGCGCAGTCAGCATGTGCCCGAAGTTGCTGTCGATTCGCTCGCTCGAGTATCCCATAATCTCAAACACTTTTCTCAAATCTTCTGGATTGTGATTTCGGATTCCTCCCCCGCCGATTTCGGACCCGTTGAGCGCAAGATCATATTGCGCCGCAACAATTCCTTCAATCTTGGCAGGATCATTGAGGTCAGCAAGATATTCGGCCTTAGGTGCCGAGAATGGATTGTGTGTAAATGTCCATCCACCTTGTTCTGTTTTTTCAAAAAATGGAAAATCTATCACCCAACAAAACGCTAGAAGATTGGGATCTTCTTTGTTCTCACGAATATCTGGTTTGTCCGAACCATATGTCGACATTGCCTCTTGATACGAAATTCGCGGAAACGGTATCTGCTGAATTCGTTTTTCAGGATAGAGTGTCTGCACCATTTCGATCATGAGCTTTTCGTTGACTGCCATCACGTCTTCTTGCGATACAAAACTCATTTCCATATCAATTTGCGTAAACTCAGGTTGCCTGTCCCCTCGCGTATCTTCATCTCTAAAACATCGTGCAATCTGAAAATACTTTTCAAACCCAGATGACATCAAGATCTGCTTGTACTGTTGAGGAGATTGTGGGAGTGCGTAGAATTTTCCAGGATAGACACGAGATGGTACGACATAGTCGCGAGATCCTTCTGGAGTAGACTTGGTCATGAGTGGCGTTTCAATTTCAAAAAATCCTTCTTTGCTATAAAAATTTCGCACAAACTGCAAAACCTTGTGTCTGTTTTGGATATTTTTCTGCATACGCTCTCGCCGTAGATCGATGTATCGATATTGTAGACGATTTTCTTCACCAATGTCTCGTCCATCAGTATCAATATCAAACGGAGGAGTTTCGGCTTTGTTAAGAATTGCAATCGAAAGAATCTCAAGCTCAATGTCTCCGTTCATTTTGTCTGCTTGAATATTACGTTCAGGTCGTGGGTTAACTTTGCCTTTCACCTCAACAACCCATTCTGGTCGAACAGTCGATCCAACTTCATGCGCTGAGACTGCTCCTGGCAAAATAACACCTTGCACCTTACCGCTCACATCTCTAAAATCAAGAAAAATGAGTTTACCTTGGTCTCGTCGTACATCAATCCACCCTTTGATACTGACTTCGTTTCCGAGCTGTGATTTGAGATCTTTAATATATGTTCGTTCCATTGTGTTAATACGTTAGATTATGCATGGATTATACAGGGCAGTGTCGATTTGGCAATTATATATTTCAAAATCACCCCTATTCCCTCGGTACACAATATCGCTTCTGTCCTCTTTTTATCCAAAAAGCACGGGCACTTTTCAGACAAAATTCAATCTCTATGATTGACACATATGTTGATATGCCATAGTGTGAATTTTAATACTCAATTATGAAGAAAAAAAGCGAATCACACATACTCGGAAAGCTTCTCAAAAAAATCGCCCCTCGCATTGGTGCGAAGGTATTCCTCGAACCTGAATGGAATATTGCAGGACAAATTATTTTTAAGAGTGGAAAAAAATCATACTTCAGATACAACACGATAGATCTCAATCCTGTAGGTTCATCCGAAATTGCAAAAGATAAAGATTATGCAAATCTTTTTATGAAGCGACAAGGATATCCGATCGTTCCTGGGAGCAAGACGTTTTTCTCACGAGAATGGGCAGATGCAATCGGATCACCAGAGCGTGACATCGACAGTGCATACGAACATGCATGTCGTCTTGGATTTCCGGTTATTGTCAAACCAAACAGTGGCAGTCAAGGAGCGGGAGTTTCTCTTGTCTCAAACAAAACAGATTTTTATAAAACAATGAAATCAATTTTTAAACGTCACAATGTTGCACTTGTACAACAAGCAGTGTCTGGAAAAGATTATCGTATCGTTGTACTCGATGACACGATTATCTCAGCATACGAACGTATACCACTGAGTGTTGTTGGTGATGGAGCTCTTACGATTCTCCAGTTACTCGATGCCAAACAAAAAAATTTCAAAAAAATAGGACGAGATATAAACCTCAAAACCCAAGATCCACGTATTCACATTAAACTCAAACGACAAGGTCTTACACTCCAATCAATTATCCCAAAAGGACAGCGTGTCGAACTACTCGACAATGCCAATCTTTCGACCGGTGGTGACTCGATCGATATGACCACGCAAGTTCATCCTGAATTTGCTCAAATAGCAATCAATCTAACGCGTGATATGGGACTTCGATTATGTGGTGTTGATCTGATGATTGACGGAGACATATCGAAACCACCTCATCAATATTGGGTGCTTGAGATCAATGCGGCTCCTGGACTTGATCACTACGCCAAATCAGGTACGGAGCAAAAGCATATTGTGGAAAATTTGTATCTCAAAGTATTGGAAAGTTTGGATCGTGCATAACTATTGTAAAAATGTGCCGAGGGTGAGAGTTGAACTCACGACCTGTCGCTTATGAAACGACCGCTCTAACCACCTGAGCTACCCCGACATTTCAAGACTTTGATTGTCCTGAGAGACTTCTAATATAACCCAAAATTCTATAATGTAAAATCGAACTCCTCCGAACCTGTAGTCGAAGGATGCCATAATAGGTATCAGAATTGTCATATATCTTAACACTTTTGCTTTTTATGAAGTATGGACCGAGGATACGATCTTTCTTTAGACCTAAAGTTTTGCACCAGTACAAAATTATTTTTTCAGACCGTGACTGGTGAATTTGATTAATCTGTACACTCGCATACAAGTCATCATGTACGACACCCATACAATGCTTCAAAAATTTGATCATAAACAAAATCATCCCAGGATCAGAGTTTGAGAAGACAAACCTACTACCTTTTTTATTGCCTTCTGCCCAAAACAAGCCAATCCCCAAAAGAAGAAGGTCTCTTTCAGTAAGGTTACCAAGAGCAGACACTGCGTGCCTGAATGCAGATTCTAGTGCATCAGTTTTTTTCTGCTGATTGGCACAAGCCCCCTTTATTCGTCCTGCATGTCCATTAATTTTAATCTTTGATTTGAGTAAATTAAGTGCCGATGCCGAAATAATAACATCCCTCACCCACACACTCACTGAACCTTTTGAAACTCCGAGAATTCTTGATATTTCTGAGATACTTTCTCCTTTCTTTCTTAGTTTAATTGCCTTATCTTTTTCCAATTGTTTTGCCATATATGATAGTATATCAAACGTTCAATACGTGTAGTAACCTCTACTTTTAATCTAATATAGGTGCTATATGAGATTATATATGAAGAATATTTAGACTCGTAAGACTTTTGTAGATATATTATCTCGCCTTATACATCTCAATCATCTCCACAGGACACAATCCATCAAGAGATCTATGTGGAAAATGATTCCATGCTTCGTTTATGACCTCTAACACTTCGTGTATTTCTGGAGCATTTTCATATCCTGTATCAAATAACATCAATGCTTCTTGAAAATCTGCAGTGCTTGTTTCGTTATAAATAATATCTTTCAAAAAATCTAGATCAGCAAAACTCCTACTTCTCTTTAAAAGTGCTACGATTTTATTTTCTATTTCTTTTCGTTTAAAAAATAAATCTGAAGAGATAGGTCTTATTTGTTCAATCAATTTTCGATAACAATGAGTTCCTGCAAAATAATCCCACATAATCTGCAAACTTTTGTGAATGGATGGCTTCATGTCATCTATATAATCTCCTCTGTGTTTCCCGTCATCATACTTTTCTATAAGCTGCTCTAATTCTAAAACCAAGTCTAGAAATTGTTTCTTAGCTCTCTCCTTTTCTTTTGCAAGGTCTTCTATTTTCTTTTTCCAATGAGGTCTAAAATCAGAATCAATTCTGGAACTCAAAGACATATGGAGCCACCTTGATGTATTAATAATAGCTTGACGAACAGCACCGTTTGGATGCTGAATCGCTCCAATAGTGAACCTCTTTAATTCATCAAAATAGTCATCTGACAATGACAGAAAAAATAAATCAATTCCAGAGATAAAAGCTGCTTTATTTTGCCAATTCTCAACTTCATCATACTTTGGAAAATACTCCAAAACAAAAGATGCTATTTTATGAAAATTATCAAAATCAGAATGATAGAGTTTTGAAATGTTTCTTTTTGCTTGTTTAAAACTTTCTTTTGATCCATATAGCAAAGTTTCTATCTCTGTCTCAAGTGTTAATTGTAATTCTTTTTCCATTGGATTTAATTATATCAAAATGAATAAAATATCCGATCTATAAAAATTCTATAGAATCAAAGCAAGAATATGGCTTTAAACAAGAATGTACTGATTTTTACGACTTTTACGCAAAAGTTCGAGTCCATGACTCGTCCTCACTCCACTATTGCAAATATCATCGTTATATGAGCCTCGGTAGGTCTCACATGGTTGTAGCGGGGTCTGGAATCGAACCAGAGTCTTGAGGTTATGAGCCTCACGAGGTGCCTCTCCTCTACCCCGCTATATATTATGTATCTGTCGCTCTCTTTTTCTTACCTTAGCTCCTTGAGGTTATGAGCTCTCCCCAATCTCTTGGAGGTGTCTCTCCTCTACCTCACTAATGTATAACCGAATAAATGTTAAAGACGCAAAGACTTGACTTTGAGTTTTCAACACGTAGGTGTTTGACCATTATACACAATGCGTTTAGAATTTCAATCCCCATATATGACAATTCTTTCCCATAAACGCATTCTACGACTTTTGTACACACCCATATACCTGTTGCATTCATCAAAAAATGATACTATTAAATCAATGGATAGGATTGACTTTATTGAACAGAATGAATTTCATATAAAATCGAGACAGCTTCTTGGAGATATTCCTACCCCAAGAATGGTTTCAGCACTCATTCGAACTGGATTCGCCAAAGATGACAAACAAGCAGTCACAATACTTATTGTTGTGATTTGTATCACTCTTGCAAGCACATTATTTTTGATACAATCTCGTTCATCAAACTCTCAAAGTGATGTTGTAGTAGATCAATACGGCCAAACATATTCGTTCCAAGAATATATAAATCTTGTCAGACAAGGTAAGGATCCCTTCCTGAGAAAACCATAGCCATGTATATCCAAAAGCACGAATTTGATAGCGCACCTCTTATGACTTCCCCAAGCCGCTCTATCGAATTCACTTCTTTTGAAAAATCTTCAGCACAAAAAGGCTTTACACTTATCGAACTATTAGTAGTGATGGCAATTGTCTCATTCTTAACTACTGCCATCTTGGCAGGTCTCAATGACATGCGCGCCAAAGGTCGCAATGCCGCCAAAAACACTCACGTACTTCAATATATAAACGCACTCGACCTCTATCGAAATGATCATATCGGAACATATCCGGTTACAGGAGCGACTCCGGTGTGTTTTGGGTATCCTACAGGGGAGCCATGTTACGGAGGAGTCGCAACAGGTAACGATACAATTAGAACTGCAATTACACCTTATCTTGCAGGCGAACCTGCACACAGAGCACCTTTACTAATTAGTGGATTAGATTTTAAAGGTGTTCTTTATGAGTGTGATGGTCAAGGGACGAGTGTTTGCGCATCATATAAATTGACATGGGTACTTGAAAGAGATGTAACAAAATGCCCTGCATCAGCAGTACCAAGTTTTACACTAGGAGGTAACAGAGTATGCACTTACACTACTAATTAAAAAATCCGTGAGCAGCGAGTGCCCACGGATTTGAAGGAGTGCCGACGGTATTCATCAATTTCTGTTCCGGCGGATAAGAAGTGATGCAAGACCGAGACCGACTAGTGCAATAGAAGATGGTTCGGGGATTTGAACCATTTGAATCCCCGTGATTGTCATGTACGAATCATCCTGAACCGCGTAAGGATTAAGACTTAGTGCACCAGTCAAGGTGAATGTGTCGTCGAACCCGGTGACCAATACATTGTCAAAATCTCGAATGAACGAATTAAGATCGTCCGCAAAGAGATCATTGACAGGTTGACCGCTGAAGAGTCCTGAACGAAATTCAGTAGGAGCAAACAGTCCCCGATCACTGATGCGAATCAGCACTGCATTGAAGCCACTCAGCGGCTGTGCCGTAAGGAGGTTTGCTCCCACCTGCACACCGAGGTTGCCGGCATCATCGTAGCTGATTCCTAATTGTTCGGGATATGACCATGCGTGGTCGGCATATTGAACGCCGTTTGCATAGATTGTAATCTCATCGACGACAAGAGCTCCGAGACTCCCTACCTTGAGATGCACCTTCCACGACTGAGTAGTACTGGCGAGAATCGCCGAGTATTGCTCATCCGTTGGGTATTGCACCACCACAGCCGACTGTCCACTTGCCGTAGCAAGGGTGAAGACGAGCGCCGCCAGGAGCGCTCTGAATAGTGGTGTCCAGTTCATTGGATTGGTTTTCTTGGTTTGGTTCGGTTTGTGTTTCTGCGCTGAAATACGCTTAAAACGAGAGGAAGACCTTTTGTAAAAGATCCTTATAATTAGAATGGTACTTTTTTTTGAGAATCTGTCAAGCCCCCCAAGGCTGTTCGAAAAATAGACAACGAATGACTAACTTACATAAAAATAACTTGAAGTGCAAAAATGAACACCTTGATTTTGCTTGTGATTTTTAAATTTTCAAACAACCTCAACCCCTCCCCTGCAACACCCCAATTATCGTGACGTTATCTTATTCTACCATTGTTCGTGACTCAAACTGCACAATCATATGTGTCCCTACCCCCTTAATTGATTCGACCGACAATGTACCGCCCATTTTTTATGTACACCTGAAAGAGAAACAATAAGATATTCCGAGACAGCAGTACCAAATATTACACCAGAAGGTAACAGAGCGTGTACTTACACTATTAATAAAAAATCCGTGAGCAGCGAGTGCGCATGGATTTGAAGGGGTACCGACGGTGATTCTCATCAATTTCTGTGGCGACGGAGGAGAAATGATGTGAGACCGATAAGGATTGATGATGCAGGTTCGGGGATTTGGACCCTTACAG
>JAULZV010000055.1:0-25535 GCA_032117135.1 Minisyncoccota bacterium | reverse complement strand
ACAGCCTTTTTCTTAGGAGCAGCTTTCTTTGTCTCGGTTTTCTTTTCCTTTTTTCCAAAAATTGCCATATGCCCTAATTTAATTTAGCTTCTAATACCTTGAGGCTTGCCTCTGGGTTTTCGATAATCACGTACTTGTACTTAAGAAGATCAAGTGGATTAAGGTTTCGAACTTCATCAGTCTTTACGTTTGAGAAGTTAGAGAAACTTTTCTTTGTCAATGCGTCGTTTTCATCGATAGCAATATATGCTCGATTTTTGCGTCGCGCTGCCACCATTTCGTATCCCTTGATTGTTCCAAGTGCATTGAAGATTGCCTGAGCATCTTTGGTCTTTGGAGCAGCAAAAGAAATGCTGTCCACAAAAATGATTTCATTATTCTTTGCTTTCTTTGAAAGAATAGTAAAGAGTGCTTTTGCCTTCATTTTTTTGTTGATCTTTCGATCAAAGTTCTTGTCGTTACGTGGTCCAAATGTTACACCTCCACCTTTCCAGATAGGAGATCGCTTTGATCCGTGTCGTGCTCGACCAGTTCCTTTTTGTTGCCATGGTTTTCGTCCTCCTCCTCGTACATCACTTCGATCTTTTGTGTGAGCGACTGGGGTTCGAGCAGAAGATTCCATTGACATGACTACTTGCTGAACGAGGTCAGAATTCCATGCAAGACCAAAAATAGAGTCAGGAGCTTCGATAGATCCCTTTTCTTTTCCGGCTGATGTATATATGTTGATTTTCATATTGTATTTCTTATCCCTTAATTTCAACAAGTGTTCCTCGTCGACCAGGCAAGGCACCTTTAATGTAGATCAAATTGCTGTCAGCATCAATTTTGGCAACTTTAAGGTTTTTGACCGTGATACGATCAGCTCCCATTCGTCCTGCCATTCGAGTTCCTTTTTGAACTCGTTGAATACCTCCAACACCGATTGATCCCGGTTCTCGTTCTGAGTGTTTTTGTCCATGTGATCGACGTCCTCCTTTGAAGCCATGTCTTTTGACCACACCTTGAAATCCTTTTCCTTTAGAGATCGCTGACACCATAACTTTGTCTCCCTCTTGGAATGTATTGATTTCAATCTTGTCTCCCACTGCAAATTCTCCAATTACTTTGAATTCTTTGAGATGTGTAAAGTTACCAAGCTCTTTAATATGTCCTCGTAGAGGTTTTGAAATGCTTCGTGCTTTCTTTTCTCCAAAGCCGATCTGAATAGCCTGATAGCCATCCTTGTCTGATGTTTTCACTTGAGTGATCACATTTGGACTTGTTCGTATCACAGTAACAGGAACTACCCCACCTTCATCGGTGAAGATTTGCGTCATGTTTTCTTTTGTACCTAGTAAAAATTTCATGATATTCGTTCTGTTCGTTCTTTATAATGTCGCACTGATCTAGTTCATTTTGACATCGATGTTCACACCCGATGGAAGACTAAGGTTAGTCAAAGCTTCGACAACCTTAGCATCAGGATTCAAAATGTCAATGAGTCTTTTGTGTACACGCATCTCAAACTGTTCTCGCGCGTCTTTGTACACAAAAGAAGATCTGTTAACTGTGTACTTCTTGATTTCGGTCGGAAGTGGAATTGGTCCACTTACTGTTGCACCGAATCTGAGGGCTGTATCCATAATCTGCTTGACTGACTGATCGAGAATCTTACTCTCGTACGCCAGTACTCTAATTCGAAGTTTTGGCACTTCTTGTGATTTTTTTTCTTTTTTTTCTGACATGTATTGTATGACCTTTGATTGGAAAGCTAGTTGTTACGCATATACAATACGGTACTTGTGCTGTAGCACAACACAGAGGCATGCCCCTGTGATGCGAATCTCCTATCTCCCAAAAAGGGCTCGTTAATGATTAATTATTTTACGATCTTTGTCACAACTCCAGCACCTACTGTTCGTCCTCCTTCTCGAATAGCGAATCGAGTTTGGTCTTCGAGGGCTACTGGGGCTACAAGCTTTACCTTGAATGTCACAGTATCTCCTGGCATAACCATCTCTACTCCTTCGGCCAATGTTACTTCTCCGGTAACGTCAGTTGTTCGAACATAGAATTGTGGCTTGTATCCTGAGAAGAATGGAGTATGTCGTCCACCTTCTTCTTTTTTAAGGATGTACACCTCAGCCTCGAACTCATCGTGTGGAGTTACTGATCCAGGTACTGCAAGTACTTGTCCTCGAGTAATATCCTCTTTTTTGAGTCCTCGTACCAATAGACCGGCGTTGTCTCCAGCTTGTCCCTCTGAAAGAGACTTGTTGAACATTTCAACTCCAGTAATAGTTGTCTTAGCTGTATCTTTAAGACCAACAACTTCAACTTCTTGTCCAACCTTGATGATTCCTCGTTCGATTCGTCCTGTTACCACTGTTCCTCGACCTTCGATTGAGAAGATGTCCTCAACTGGCATAAGGAATGGCTTGTCAGTTTCTCGAACTGGCATTGGGATGTATGAGTCAAGGTGTCCTGCAAGTTCAATGATCTTTTGTGACCATTCGCTTGAAACATCGCTTGATTCAAGAGCTTTGAGAGCAGAACCTCGTACAAACGGAGTGTTTTGTCCATCAAATCCTTGTTGATCAAGAAGATCTTTGATTTCTTCTTCTACTAGGTCAATCATTTCTGCGTCTTCTACCATGTCACACTTGTTGATGAACACGATGATTTTTGGAACTCCCACCTGCTTTGCAAGAAGTACGTGCTCTCGTGTTTGAGGCATCATACCGTCAGTTGCAGCCACCACGAGTACTGCACCGTCCATTTGAGCGGCACCAGTAATCATGTTCTTGATGTAGTCGGCGTGACCAGGGGCATCAATGTGAGCATAGTGTCTGTTAGGTGTTTCGTATTCTGAGTGAGAAAGAGAAATTGTAATTCCTCGAGCCTTTTCTTCTGGGGCCTTGTCAATCTCGTCTACACCCTTAAGTGTAGCCTTGTATCCTTCTCCGGCAATACTAAGAGTGTGCAAAATTGCAGCTGTCAAAGTTGTTTTACCGTGGTCAACGTGACCAATTGTACCCACGTTCACGTGAGCTTTTGATCGATCGAATGCTTCTGCTGCCATAATAATTTTAAATTAAGAATAAATAATGTTTGTTTTCTCTTGTGAAGGCGCGAGAACGTTGCTTCGCAAGAAAAAACACTTCCCCTTATGTGTCGCTTTATGAATACCAAAAAGCGTACGCCTAGGTAGAAACATATTAACAAAAAAGTGAGAAGTGTCAATGAAATACCTTTTAAAATACTCCTGTACTATGCCCTTCAGGTGCCCATCCTCGACCTACGAGCTTGCGGATCGCCTTCCGCGTATCGTACAAGAGTATTTTGAATGTCTTCTAGAGGTTTACTGCCTAAAAATGAGCTTGAGTGCGTCTTATGACTCCCTGACAGACGGGTTAACAATACATGATTTCATCTCTGAAAGAATGGAGATTGGAGCACCTTCACTATCTGTTGCAGAACAACCAATTTTATAACTTCCGATAGGCACTTCCATTTGAATAAGTGTTGTATCAATAGATCCGTCGTAAAAACTTGTCATAAGCGTAGTGGTCAGATCATACAATATTTGATTATTTTTACCGTATACTCGACACGAATCGACAACACCGGTTGTATAAGCATTCATACCACACATAGCCGAAGAGTCAGGCACTATTTGAGGGATAATTTCCAAATTTACAGTAGGTTCATTAGGAGGAGGATTGGTTGCACATAAACTAGTGTCACTCGTATCTACTTCAGTCATAGTAGCTCCATTCACATTAATTTCAATATACCTTATGTTATCAATACATATTTGGCTAGAGACACTACTCTCTTCAGCAACCCAAACTTGACACGATACCTGCGTCGATTGAGAGTTTTCATTTTCTGCAGAGTCAGACAAAGTTAAATACAATTCTTTCATTCCTTCTGAATCATATGTTTGTTCACAACTAGATGTGGTACATTCTCCTACAGAGACCGTAGCATCTGAATCTGACCACCACTGATAAATATATGGAAGTGTACCTCCGGATGCTAATACATCAAAAGTAACAGTCTGATATCCAGCCTGCAATACAGCGGGAGATGGAGAAGGATAACATTGAGCAAGCAACGGTTCGGGTGGACACGTTATTTCAACCGGTGCACCGTATTGGTCACCACATGTCCCATCACACTGAATAGTACCGACACCCCCACATCCACACGTAACACCATAATTAACGGGTTCCACTAATGGAAAACATGCTCCAGGAGGTTCAGGAGGGACACAGTTACCCTGTAAGTCTTTTACCAAATCTGTAGCAACCCCATTTGAATAGATAATACCACCAACATCTTCGGTATAAACCGGCCCACCTGTAACAGTAAGGTTAGAGCAAATTATTGGCTCTTCATTTGGACACAATCCTGCTCCTCGAACACAAATTTCTTGCGAGACGAGTGCTTGAATATTCATATTATCTGGCCCATTAATCTCAGGAGGAGTATTTTGCTGAACAATGGAATATGTATATATTTTATAAAATCCAGGTATAAGTGGTGCTCTGAAATTTTCCCATGTCTCCAAAAAATATGATCGACTTACTGCACCATATGTCTGAGAGTACGTGTTTGCATTCTTTATTTGAGAAACAGTAAGTGTTTGAGCATGTATCCGTTCACTCGCATTTTTGAGAAAATCTAATATAGGATCGAGCGCAGCATTAAGTTCAGGAGAATTAAAGTCTGTCAGATATTGAGCGTCTATATCTTCAAAATTAAAAGCAGAGACAATATCCGCCCCCGGTAAATTATACTGAACAATCATTTCTTTTGACTTTCGAATAATGTCGAGTGCTTGCCCATAATCATTTTTACGGGTAGCCATTGTAGCACTTGGTCGATATACTTGATCTGGATAATGGTATTTAAAATTTAAGAACCAAATATTTCGATAATCGATATCAGGAATATATCCATCTTGCCATCCGTGTCCAATTTTGATTGAGAAAATCATAAACATTTCTCCAGCAGGTAAATATGGAGAACTGGTTTCTTGAACATAGGTACCAGTATGGGATTTTTGTGTAATTCGGGAAATACCGATTGTATCTAATAATTCTCTGAAGTCCTCAAGGAATGAATCAGAAGTGGACATATAAGAATTATTTACGATGATACCCTCGCTCACCCAATCAATCTCTGAATTAAATTCAAACGTATCTCCCGCAACTCGGTTAGTATATGAACCTAAAAGCCTCACACTCTCTGAACTACCACTTGAACCAAAAAGTTGATCTGCATTACAATGAAACCATTGATGCAAATTAGATAAAGGACTACCACATACATTAAGACTATACGAGAGCATTCCAGCAGCACTTGTGACACCTTCAAACAAATCTTGAGGAGGTGGAAAAGTACTCCAATTAGAGTCAGATTGAACATACCCTCGAATCGAACCAGATACATACCCACGTGGCTTCACACTTAATTTCACTCCAAACAATTCATCAGGATCATATGATCGAACCTCAGGAGGTAATGGAGAATAAAAACCATTCACCAGAAAACCGCTTGCCCCACCTATTCCCCCACCGTATAACGTTCCTGATTCAAAAGTATATGCATGAGTAATTGGAGCAGTGTAGAAAATAAATCCGACAGGAATAATCATCCATGCAAGCACAGCCAGCAAAGATATTTCTTCTTTTTGTCGATGAGAAATCTTGTATATTACACTTATAATAAGTAATACTATGAGACCCCCTAACACAAATACCCATGGATTATCAGTTGAGATTCCGTACAACATATTGAGTGCCTCCTCAGAAGGTAGTTGTGTCTTATATTGAGTGAGCATGTTCCCTTCTTTATCTTTGATGTATACATTGATTTCCTGATTCACGGTTTTTTCTGATGCACGAACATTAAAATTCATAGTCAGTGTTTCGAGAGAAAGTTTTTGCTGCTCAGTATAAATGATTTGACCAAGCTCGTTTTTGATTTCAAGATCAACGGTTGCATCAATAAGAGGATCGAAGATTGCAGTTCTCTCTTCTTCAGAAAAATAATTTGGAAACATGTACGAAAGCGATACATCAAATCTTTGACCCTTTTTGGGCGACAATATACTTGAGTCGACTTGAGTTACAACAACTGATGGCCCTACTACAATATATCTAAAATAAAATGGAGGTATTGTGACGCTTTCACTTTCAAACGAGACTATCCCTTCATAAGTACCTGAGGTAGCAAGTTGAGGTATGTCAATTTCTACTGATGTTTCTTGTTCAGAATCTAATACAAAACTAACTGGTTCAGAAGATTGAACTTCTCCTGTACCTACATGGGTCATAGTTATTTTTGATTGTACTTCATGAGACTGATCATGGACACCAAATTCGATACCGATTTTTTGAGAATCTTCAGGATATACTTTGTTTTCACCAGTAAATTCAACTATCCCCAACACAGAATCAAGAAGATATATGTTTTGTGGAATAGCGATTTTTTTTGAAGGGGTTTCGTTTGCTTTAATAAGAATAGGAGCATTAGCATATGCCAATAGTGTCTTCTCGGCACTGTATACATTAATAATCATTTGAGCACTGTCGACAACCTCTGCTGGAATTTGATATTCAAAAGGTATTTTTCGCTTCGAAGAGGCTTCAAGATAGAGTGGGTCAAATTCTTTTCGAGTAATTAGAATTGGATTTTTGTAATTAGCACCTTTTGAAATACCTATTTCGTAATAGACATCAGACTGTCGCTCTGTCGAAACATTATGAATTGTAAATTCTCCACGGATCGTATCTCCTGATTGATATGTATGATTATCTGTCGCAAATGGATACACATATACTTCAGTTTGTGCATGTAAAAACATTGGAGCAAAAAAAGCAAAGAAACAAGAAGCTAGAACATATTTCATATATCCTAAGTGTAGCACGCATAAAGTTGTAGTGAATTTTTTTCTGTGTATAAAAGCACGCATGTACACAAGAACTCACATATGTTTTGTGTGTCTGGTCCTCGGCCTGCGGTCTGCGAGTCACACAAAACATATGTGAGTTCTTGTGTACTCCCCTTAGATAATACAAAAAGCCGCCACAACTGGCGGCTTTTTGAAATGAAACCTGTGCGAATTACTTCAACTCAACTGTAGCACCTGCTTCTTCAAGCTTTTTCTTGATATCTTCAGCGTCTTCTTTCTTAACTCCTGACTTAAGATCAGTAGGAGCTGCATCCACGAGATCCTTAGCCTCTTTGAGTCCAAGTCCCATAGCTTCTTTGACAACCTTGATAACAGCAATCTTTGATGCACCAGAGTCTTTAAGATGAACTGTAAAGTCTGATTTCTCTTCTGCTGCTTCGGTTGCTGCGGCTGGAGCTGCGGCTGCAACTGCAGATACACCGAATTTCTTTTCAAGAAGCTTTACAAGTTCGTGCAATTCAAGCACTGACATAGTTTCGATTGATTCTACAAGTGTCTTGAATTTTGCAGGAACTTCAACTTCTGTTGTTTCCTCTGCTCCGTCTTGAGCTTTTACTTCGTTTTCTGACATGATTTTAGATTAATTAACGGTTATTAAGTAGATAAAAGAAAGCATTACGCTGACTTTTTTTCGGCAATAGCATTGAGTGCCATTGCAAATCCTTGGATTGGTGAGTTGATTACGTTTACAAACATTCCTCGAAGAACATGCATTGACGGAATCTTTGCAATCTCTTCCATTTGAGTTTTGTCCATGAACCTGTGTTCAAAGACTCCTCCAAGAATAGAGATTTTGCCATCGAATTTCTTCTGGAAAGCAAAGACTTCTCGAGCCGGACCTGTAGCATCGTTTCCAAATGCTACGGCAAGCTCTCCATCAAGTTGTGGCATGTCACCTTCAATACCTGCTTGGGCAAACGCTTTTTTCACCAATGTTTTCTTGGCTACATAATATGTAACATTGCTTTTAGCAAGCTCATGTCTCATGTTAGTAGATTCAGAAACTGGGAGCCCTTTGAAGTTCACAAACACAACAGATTCGTTGCTTTTGATTCCATCAAGTTTTTCCAGAATTGATTGTTTTTTCTGTTTTGTGATTGCCATATAAATAAAATTATCCGACCAAACTAAGGCCGAATGGTCACATAATGGTTGAGGGGTTTGATGTGTTGGTTTTTGTAGATCAAAAGATTTACAAAACTTACACAACCTCGAGAGGACTTATTGCCTTCAAGACAATAAATGTCTTAAAAACGATGCCCCTTGTCTTCGGCCTTATGAAGATGATAGTACCATATCAAAAATATTCTTCAAGTGGCTTATGAATTGAGTGGCTCTTCTATTATTGTGTCTGGCAACACTTGATTATCGTTTGATCCGGGTCCTGAAAAGCCAAATACCCAAAAATAAATAGATATTGCAAATATTACAATCGCAACAATGATCAAAATTATATTGGCAGACGCCGCATCTTTGGCGAGACCATTGCGAATAAGCCAATTACCAAGCGTAGAACCAGCATCTTCTTGACCGGGAATGCCTGAATACGCCGAGGAAAATCGTTCTTCTTGAAATTCAATACTCATATATCTTTGTATTATAGTTCAAATATAGAAAATGCAAAAGCCTCACTATGTACAGTAAGACTTTTGCATTTCAAATTATCCTTCTCTCACATTAAAATTAGTCAAACATTGTTTAATACCCCCATCCACCACCACACCATCTGACGCTCCCACACACGTGAGTCGCCATACTCCAGTATTCACTGATTCTGTTCCAGGGATACTGAGCATACCTGATGCGTCAGGAAGTGGGAGTACAAAAGGAGATCCTTGTTTGGAGAGAGTACATGAAGACACATTGCGTGCTTCAACATATACAGGACAGGTTCCATTAGGTTCAACAATGTTAGGATTAAGGTCATATTCACTGATGACAGGTTCAGTGTCAGTACATGCAGAGATACTGCATGATCCACCACACTGGATAGTGCCCTGACCGTCACATCCACATGGATCACCAAGGTTTGGTGTGTTAGGACATGAGTTAACACTTGAGTCAGTGACGCTCACCTGACAGAGAGCTTGTGCATAGTTTCGTGAAGAACCTTCGACTTGTACTCGTACTTGTTCAGTTCGTACTTGTTGATTAGTTCCATCTTGTTGATAGGTGATATCAATACTATTGGATGGTGTTGAACGTGTGATACCGTTATATGTCCAACGATATCCTGTGGCATCAGATATTGAGTCTGAAGTGAATCGTACTGTTTGTGATCCATTTGCGACATCTATAGTTCCTCGATCAGGAGAACATGCAAAAGAAAGAGGGTTTGCTGATGGACATTGATCGCTTGTACATATAGTGGTGAAGCTTCCGGTATCCCATTCACTCCATGCATTTGTATTATTGAATGCTCGTACTCGAACATAATATGTTGTTTCAGGAGTGAGGCCACTGGTTGGGGTTCGGAGTGCACTATCGCTTCCTGCATGTGCCTTGATTATGTCTGAGAATGCAGAGTCTGTTGCGATTTGTACTTGCCATGCTGTTTGAGGATCGTTGTCTATGTCAGTGTATGTCCAGTGGATGGTTGCTGAGGTGTCGGTGATGTCTGAGGCTCGATCGTATGTGACGATGTGAAGAGTGTTGTCTGAGGATAATTTAGCTTCGATAGTATATGTAGTGGAAGGGAAGGTGTAGGTCATGCTTTTCATGTTGCTGTGAGTTCGAGTACCTCTTGTGTTTCTCCATGAAGTTACATACGTCACGAAGTCAACGATACCGAACCCCTTTTCACTACCATGAATGTAAGGTGAGTTTCTATTTGGTACAACTATATCTTGTTTTTCATTAAAGAGTCCATCAACATCTCCATACGTATACACCCCAGCAGCGGACACCCGAGTCGAAAATACTCGCGACATAGTCGGTTCTTTTTTGCTCGAAGGAAACTCGATTACGATTTGAGCATTCCCCTCTTTTTTAACACTGCAGAGATTATTAATACATTCGATTACATCACTATCCGTACTACGTATAATTGGTTCATTTTCTTCAAAGGGAGAGAAGACGCTAGTACTATCCATAGAAAAATCAGATACGTTTACCCATGTGGTTTTGGTTCGATAATAATTATTCGTTTCAAATGGATGTGTATTACCCCACACATTCCAATTACCTGTCGTTGAAGATATGTCTATCCTCAACTCGTCACCCACAGTAATCTGAGAGTCCTTACTCAAGTTAGAGCCATCTTTGAGATTTACGATATTCACAGTCTTATTCAAATTCGCAGTGATATACATACTGATTCGATAATTAAGAACTTGATCGGTTACAAGCATTCCAGGTATTGTTGCCCAATACAGAGAAGAACCATAGGGCATCGTTGCTCTTGTATTCAAAATCTCTGCATGCACTTCAAAAGACCCTGCAAACAAAAGGATAGGAGTTAGGATACCTAGTAGTATTTTTTTGTATTTCATGTGTTGCATACTTCAGACTCTTTCAATGGTTATTATTTTTTTTCTCATAAAGATGAGGCCGATCACCACAAGGATTCCTCCTACAATAAGGGCGATCATCGTCCATGGAAATGTTTTTTCTGGGGGACAAAACTCGAGCTCAGTGTTTCCACACTCGGTATATATCTTATCAGTTTGATCTATAATATCTCCCTTTTCATCATACATAATAGTAGTGAGAACAAAGTCAGAGATATCTGATCTAGACTTGAGTGTTTGGCGAATTGCAATACTATTTGAAGATATAGATCCTTCATACAAACTTTGTGCAAGAATCTTTCCGTTCATATCCTTGAGAATTGTTTCTATTTTGGCATATGGATACTCTTTATCATTTACACTTTGAAAACAAGTTACCATTGAAGATTCTTGACCTTGCATAAGTGGATATGCATTTATAGTACTAAAAACAAGACGTGGTGCGGATATATCTTGAATCGCAAATCTAATATGTGATTGTGTTGTTTCTTTAAAAACGGATTCGTCTTTTGTAGGATTAGTTGGCTTGGCTTCTATAGAAAGATAATACACAGGATGAGAAGGTTGCGTCACAGTATATGTAAGGAGTTGCTCAGAACGAGGTGCAACGGTGACTTGTTCGGTTTGTGTTGTGAGTATGTTTTTTGAATTTGAAGAATCCCATGAGTACAGCGTGTAGGTGACTGTCATTTGTTTTGATTCTGAACTTGGATTATATAAAGGAATTGACACAGGTACAGGTGCAGTAGACAGGTGACGAGTCATAGATCCTGTGACATTGTGAGCTTTATCTCCAACAGTAATCTGAGTTTGATCAAGATAAATATGATCTGATGGAGTACCTTGTACACTGAATGCTATTTGAGAACCGACAATATCATTTGTATACGAAAGCCCTGATATATTGTATGTATCTTGTTCTATCGCATAAAAATACATTTGATAATCTCCTGAAGGAGCGTTAAGTGGAAGAAGGTGTGAGTATGCGATTGAATACTCTTCCCCTGCTGGAATAGTAAGGTCTTGAGCGATGTGTATGTCTTCAAGAATTATAATTTCTGATCTAAGAGGGTTTGCTTCAGGAATATCTTTTACGAGACGCGCTTTAATATCTACTCCAATAAGCGGGTACGAATTATTATTTTTGAGTGAACCTCTCAACAACACAGTGTCGCCCGCATTGTAAGTATTGTAGTTTTGAGTGAGATTGATATGAAGACTGCCAAGAGCGTAATAATCAGAGCAGGAAACTATTTCACCTTTTTTTGCATTTCGAGGATCAATTTCAGGTTGATTACGCAGCGCATCTAATTCTTGATCTGTGATCAATGCTTCTTCTTCACTTATTTCTTCATTTGTGAGCAGATCATTTTCATCGAAGGTTGAAAGATCAAACGATTGTGCATGAACACCATAAGGAATCATAATGGTAAACATGATAAACACTACACATATTTTTTTGATATATAAAAAAGAAATCATTACCCATAGTATATATATTTAAAAAATATATAGAAAGTAGATTAATCCCCATATACCTATTTGTAATTCAAAAAATAATGCGACTTATCCATAAATTATTTTGAATACAAACTTATATTCACACTCATGATACGAAGTACAAAAAAGAGCCGTCATACGACGGCTCTTTTTTTGTAAACACCACTATCTTGTACTAATACTCGAGAATATTATCCTCGTGTTTTCTTTACTTCTTCTGCAACGTTCTGAGGAACAACATCATACTTGTTAAATTCCATAGTCATTGATCCTCGACCTTCAGTCATTGATCGTAGTGATGTTGTGTATCCGAACATTTCAGACAACGGAACAAGTCCTTCAATAGCTACGATATTGTTTCCTCTATCGTGAGTTCCAAGGATTTGTCCTCGCTTTGAACTCAAGTTACCAGTGATATCTCCCAAGAATTTGTCTGGAACAGTTACTTCTACCTTCATCACTGGTTCCATAAGAACTGGTCGAGCCTTGGCAGCCGCCTCTTGAAACGCATGTGAAGCAGCGAGCTTGAAAGCGATTTCAGATGAGTCAACTTCATGGAATGATCCATCATAGAGTTCAACCGAAACATCTACAAGCTTATATCCAGCAACAATACCTCGTTGCATTGCCTCTTTGATACCCTTTTCAACAGCTGGGATGAATTCTCCTGGAATAGCACCTCCCTTAATCGCATCGATGAATTCGAGACCATCGCTTCGCTTTGTGTTCTTTGGAAGTTTTTCAACATCAACATCTCGATCCATAGGTTTAACTCTGATTTTAACATGACCGTATTGTCCTTTACCTCCTGATTGTTTGAGGTATTTGTAGTCAGCATCTGCGTTACCTGTAAGAGTTTCTCGATACGCCACTTGTGGCTTACCAACATTAACTTCCACATTAAATTCTCGCTTCATTCGATCAACAAGAATTTCAAGGTGAAGTTCTCCCATACCTGCAATAATAGTTTCGAGAGTTTCTTCGTCAGTAGATACTTTGAAGGTTGGATCTTCTTCTGAAAGTTTTTTGAGAGCCATACCCATTTTTTCTTGGTCAGCTTTTGTTTTTGGTTCAACTCGCAATTCGATAACTGGTTTTGCGAATTCGATTCGAAGAAGTTCAACAGGATGAGCGGGGTCACACAATGTATCTGATGTATGAGTATTTTTGAGACCTACTGCAGCTGCGATTTCTCCAGCGTACACTGTCTTTACTTCTTCTCGTTCATTAGCATGCATTCGAAGAATTCGTCCTACTCGTTCTTTTTCTCCAGTTGATGCATTAAGAACATACGAACCAGCTTCAAGTACACCTGAATATACTCGGATGTATGTCAATTGACCAACATATGGGTCAGTTTGAAGTTTGAATGCAAGAGCTGCAAGAGGAGCGTTATCATCAGATGCTCGTTCAGTTTCTTCTCCTGTCTCAGTATCAATTCCTTTAATTGGTGGAATGTCAGTTGGAGCAGGAAGATAATCAACCACCGCATCAAGTACGAGTTGTACTCCTGTGTTTTTGAGTGCTGAACCAGTAAATACTGGTACGATTTCGTTCGCGATCACCGCTTTTCGTAGTGTTCGCTTAAGATCTTCAAGTGGAATTTCTTCACCTCCAAAAAACTTACTCATAAGATCCTCGTCATGTTCAACGATTTTTTCTACGAGTTCGTTTCGAAATACTTCGGCATCAGATTTGTATGCTTCAGGAATTTCTCCTTCAACAACTTTGTTACCCATTTCTCCTTCGAAGGTATATGCCTTCATCTTGAGAAGGTCAATCACTCCAGAAAGATCTGACTCTTCTCCCATTGGGATCTGTGCTCGTACAGCTTTCTTGGTAAGTCGATCAATGATTGACTTGTATGATCGTTCAAATGATGCACCTGTTCGGTCGAGTTTGTTAATAAAACAAATTCGTGGAACCTTGTACTTGTCAGCTTGTCGCCATACTGTCTCTGATTGAGGTTCAACTCCCGCCACACCATCAAACACCACTACTCCACCATCGAGCACCTTGAGAGATCGCTCTACTTCAGCAGTGAAGTCTACGTGACCTGGTGTATCGATAATATTGAATCGGTATTTACTTTCAGTAGATGTTTTGTCTTCAATATAGGTAGGTGTCCAAAAACAAGTTGTTGCAGCTGAAGTAATAGTGATACCTCGCTCTTGTTCCTGTTCCATCCAGTCCATAATTGCAGCACCTTCGTGCACTTCTCCAATCTTGTGAGATACCCCTGTATAAAAGAGTACTCGCTCAGATGTAGTTGTCTTACCTGCATCGATATGGGCAATGATCCCAAAGTTTCGTACGCGGCTCAACGGATAATCTCGACTCATAATAATTGTAATGTTTTAAAATTGAATAAAATAAAAATTCCCCTTGAATAAGGTACTGGTCATTGTACTTAAAAAAAGGGAAAAAACAAGGGACGTGGTGTATCTTATGTAAATCTAAATTAGACAACTTTATGTTCCAAGAACCCTTTCAAAGCCGAAAGTGGCAATGGATTATTTGATGCATTCAGAATTTCGATTCCCAAGATGTCACCATTTTTTGCACAATCAAAAAACAACCAGTCTGTTTCTTTTTTAGTGTATGCAATCTTACCCTTTTTAAGACTAATGTATTGAGCGTCTATTTTTTTATCGTGAGTTATGTTCATAATATGCAGTTAATATTACAATTGTATTTCTTTCATTCTTAGAGATAACAGTCAGTGCCTGACCGTTGGGACATATTCCTTTCTTAATTATTATACCATTAATTTCTACCTTAGTAATATTACCGTTTTTTGCAACCCTTTTGACTTCACGGACATCAATTCCACGTTCAAATAGTCTGAATTTTGCATGATTGGAAAGTATAATATTGGACACTCTTTCACACTAACAATCAGTAGTAAATTATTGCTCAAGAAAAAATAAATTACATCGACAATAAGAAAAGGGTAGCCTTTTCCATATTAATGTCGAAAATTGTACGATTACACAAAAAAGAGCGACCATTGGCCGCCCTTTTTCTTTCTTCGATATAAAGTATGTATTACCACGCAAAGTGTGCAAATGCCTTGTTGGCTTCGGCCATTCGGTGTGTATCTTCTTTTTTCTTAACTGCAGTCCCCTCGTTTTTGGATGCGAGAATCAATTCGTCAGCAAGTCTCTTGTACATAGGTGTACCCGACTTAGATTGAGCTGCTTGGATCATCCATGTCATTGCAAGGAAATTTCGTCGTTCAGGTCGTACTTCTCGTGGAACTTGGTAGTTAGCACCTCCAACTCGTCGTGATCGGATTTCCATAACAGGAGACGCGTTCTTGAGTGCAGTATCAAAGATTTCAAGAGGATTTTCGACTGAAGCTTGTTTTTTGATTTCTTCAAATGCTTGGTATACGATTTTTCGAGCAATGTCTTTTTTGCCTCGTTCCATAATATGGTTGATAAATTTAGCAACTTTGGTCGAGTCGTATCGTGTATCTGGCTTTGGTATGTTTCTGTTTTTTACTGGTCTTCGCATTGTAGTGTAATAAAATTAGATTATTTAGCTGCCTTAGGTCGCTTTGCTCCGTATCGAGATCGGCTTTTACCTCGTTTTTGTACTCCTTCTGAGTCAAGTACTCCTCGGACTACTGTATATCGAATGTTAACATCCTTTACTCGCCCACCTCGTAGAAGTACTACTGAGTGTTCTTGTAGGTTGTGTCCCATTCCAGGAATATATGCAGTAACTTCGTGTCCGTTTGAAAGTCGAACTCGAGCAATTTTTCGAATCGCTGAGTTAGGTTTTCGAGGAGTCTTTGTAGTTACCTTTGTACACACACCTTTTTTGAATGGTGAATTATATTCTGACGGTCGGTTTTTGAGGGTATTAAAACCACGAGTAAGTGCGACCGCTTTTGATTTTCGGCCTACTTTCCCTCGAGCTTTTTTGACTAGTTGATTTACTGTTGGCATACGTTGTTATATGTGAGTCGTACTTTAATACAATATTAAAAATATTGCAAGCACATGACAGATATCTCTCATATCATAGTCATTGTTCAGACTCTACTTTAATTAGATTTTCTTGTGGTTGTTCAAAAGAAAAGCTAAAAGCATCTTTGATTGTCGCAGTTGCATGAGAAGATGCATTTTTGAAGGTTGATGACACAGAAACCATATTATTTGCAATATTTTCAACCACAACATCACGAGCAGACAAGACATGAGAACGGACTTCTCCCCATAATGTCTTTTGAACTTCTGCACGAGCGAATTCAAAGCCTCCAAGAGTATTTATGGCAAAACTATTGAGTTTTTTTTTAGTTGTTTCGATCGGTTGACCAAAATCAAGGATTTGAGAATAGTATTCAATAGTTTGACGACCTCCTTCTACAAATGATTCTCCGACCAACTCATATCCAATCAAAACAGCCATCCCAGTATCTCCTGCCTGAAGAAGTGACTCGTATACCGCTTGTCCTTGAAACAAATACAGAGCAATGTATCCATCTGAGATACCTTTAATAATATTGAATGCACCTTTTCCGAGAGTGGCTGAACTGGTCGCCAATTGCCAATACCCTTGATTTAAATGAGATACAAAACCATACGTGTCGATCGTTTGTTCCACGATCTCAGATTGAGCTTCTATTACTGTTGTAATCCCGTCATTAATTGTTTCATTCAGATCTACTGATGATTCGACAACAGCCGGTTGATCAGATGCATGAGAGTCAATTACCGCTGAAATAAACGAAGGAGTTAGAACTAACAATGTCAAAACACATGCAGCGATTATTTCACGTGGCAACGAAAACATTTGGCTTATCTTAGGTTTTTGAGAGATGCACACCTGTGGCTCCACGTGAAGTCCTTCTGGAGAAGTTGGTAGATTAGTTGTTGCAGGAGCTGTCGCGTCTTGTGATTCAGTATGAATCAGAGACTGCGGTGTTTTATTTTTTCTTTTATGTTCGTGATGTGAACGAATTTGTGAGAATTTTTGGGAAAGTTGAGCTTTTTTGGATTCAAGTTCGGCCTCATGACGAGCCTTAAAAGCAAGTAATTCAGAGTGAGTAACATACCAGATTCTTCCTTTTTGAGTTCCTGACATTTTGCCCTCGCGACACAACTTTGAAATATAGTCGTGCGTATATCCGAGCAATTTACCAGCTTCTTTTGAAGAAAGGAGGTCGTTTTGTAAATCTTCAGATGACATTACGTTTATTCTATCATCTTTATTATATAAATACTGAAAAGTACGATGATACATGTGGATATTTCGTCAGAATTTATCAAAATGATATTTTTAAAAATACAATCTTATCGTGACTATGCATTTGTACACACATACGACATATATTTTATAACGAAAAAACGAGCATTACACGCCAAAATGGACTTACATATCAGGCGATCTATCCTCATTGAAATATTTAATATTTCGTGGATATGCAATCAAATACCTTACTGTTTGATTACGAAAGAGGTATACCAGTCAAAAATTGCAATATCGAGAGAAGCACAAGAAAAATAGGATTCCATAAAAATAGAACGAAAAATAATACAATGAAAATTCCAAATCGCTGTGAAAACTCTTCAAATCGTTCAACTATATGCACAGGAAGTACTGTTGAAGCAATACGATATCCATCAAGCGGAGGAATTGGAATAAGGTTAAAGAGAGCAAGCACTGAGTTAATGAGTACAATAATAAAACTTAGTTGCACAAATTCAGGACTTACACCTAATTGTGAGGCAAATCTAATGAGAAGTATGAAAATCGCCGCAATAATCATGTTGGAAAGAGGTCCGGCAAATGCGGTAAAGAACTCACCAAGTCTTCTTCTTTGGAAATTATATGGATTATATGGCACAGGCTTGGCCCACCCAAGAATAAGTCCTCCTGGAAGAAGCGCCATAATGGTCGGCAAAATAATAGAACCGAGAGGATCGATATGTTTAACGGGGTTCAGAGTCAGTCGTCCTTGGTGCTTAGCAGTCGGATCTCCAAAAAGAAGAGCGGCATACCCATGGGATACCTCGTGTATAACCACTGATATGATCAAAATTATGAGAGAAAAGATAACTGTAGCGTCCATATGATTATTGCATTATAAATGAAATATGATAACATGGCAAAACATAACCCATAAATAACATGAAAGTTTGCCCAATCACAAAAAGTAAATCTCAAGTAGGTGGCGGTTACTCAAACCGAACTCGAGCAACCGAGTTCAACCCTACTGGAAAGCGACGACGTCAAATTAATCTTCAAGACAAGAAGATTTTTGTTCCTGAACTTAATAAGTCAGTAAAGGTTCGAGTCTCAACACGAGGTATCAAAACCATAAAGAAGAATGGCGCATACGCTACTCTCAAAAAAGCCGGACTTATCAAATAAAGGTTCGACTCGAATCTCTCCAACTCCTCGAGAAGACGCCACGATAGTGGCGTCTTCTTTTGTATTAAAAATAGTCGAAGAGACTGACGTGAGGTTGGCAATTGCGTCTGGATGAGGATGTCCGTATGAATTCTCTCCAGATTGAATCACCGAGTAGGCCGGGCGAACATCTTGCACAAAGGCTTCGCTGGTCGAATTTTTGGAACCATGATGTCCGACTTTGAGTACAGTGATATGTCCGTCGATGCGATCGTCGATAATCTCTTCTACTTCACTGTCGATATCACCCGTAAACAAGAATGTATGCTCTCCATAAGTCAAAAGCCCTACGAGCGAGCAATCATTCTCGTTAAGATGAACAATGTTACAGGTCGGATCAGGGTGTAAAATATCAAGGCGTGTTGGCACGCTTGCACCAATGGTAATTGAGTCGCCGGCGGTGAGGGTGTGGACGGAGGCACCGTATTGGGTTGCGTCGCTGATGATTTGCTTTTCGACATCAATTGCTCCAAAAAATTCATGGACAAAGAGTGTCTTGACGCGATAACGATTCCAAAGATCACTCATCGCACCCACATGATCAAGGTCACCATGTGTGAGCATTACATAGTCAATGGTTTTTTCGTACCATGGCAATACTTTGTCGAGTTCACGAAATACTTTGGAGTCCTTACCTGTATCAATAAGCATTCGCTCCCCTGTTGGAAACGATATCAGTATTGCATCTCCTTGTCCCACATCCAAAAAATACACGTCCAGGTCGGTCTTGGAAGGACTTAGTGCTACATACTGAAACAACGAAAAACATAAGAGGGTTATAAGAAATATAAAATATTTTTTGTGCTGCATGACACTATCATACAGGACGCATCCTCATGTATCCATAAATAAGTTATACTGTATACATGATCTATACCGCAAAACAATTTAATATCAAACCATTACAAGGAATATCAGCCCGAACTATCGAGGAACATCTCAAGTTATATGAAGGATATGTAAAGCACACCAATCTCATTCTAGAAAAAATCAAATCTCTTGCAGGAGTTACTGAGAGTACGTACGAATTATCCGAAGCACGTCGAAGGTTTGGGTTTGAGTTCGACGGTATGAAAAACCACGAACTCTATTTTGAACTTATTCAAGGCGAAGCAACACAGCTCTCAGACAGTGCTCTTTCACAGGCAATCAAATCACATTTTGGTTCATTTGACGCATGGCTTTTGGATTTTAAAACACTTGCCAAGACGCGTGGAATTGGATGGGCAATACTCTACTATGACAAATCAAATAGCACACTTCTCAACAGCTGGGTAGATGAACAACATCTCGGACATTTAGTAGGTATGACTCCGATATGTGCAATTGATATGTGGGAGCATTCGTTTGTAGCAGATTATCAACCAAGCGGAAAAGCGCAGTACATCGATGATTTTATGTCTCAAATTGATTGGTCTGTGGCCGAGAAGGCTTTTGATATCGCTTCTCGATAAATTCTTTTGTTGAATAGCGGTTTTTGAAATAAACAATACTGCTTAACACAAGTCCATACAACATCACTGTCATGTACGGTGATGTGTTTGTTTCAAATCGAGGAATGTTCTTGGTAATATGTGCGACCACAAAAATATATCGACTCATAACATCGAGTGCGAACGCATCAATCCATATCGTAATATCGAGCATAATTGCGACCACACTCACAAGTGAAACCATCATGAAGACCGGTAACAGTAGAACGACCAGTATATTACTGATTATTCCTGCGAGCGATACAAATCCCGAAAGATGTGCAATATATACACTGACAAAACAAAACACCCATATTGAGGTTGCAATGAATTCAGGAACCCGAGGGATATAAGGCAATATAAGGAGCGAAAAGGTAGCGATAAACGAGAGATGGAGTCCTGCGTCAAAGATCGAGAATGGATGCACAACCAACATACTGCTCACTGCAACAAAGAGGACATTGAGTGCGCTCGATGGCCGGCGTGCAATTTTGGCAAAGATAATAATACTCCCCATGGTTGCAGCCCGCACCACCGATCCATCTGCACCTACAAGCATGGTGAACAAGGCAATGAGAAGGAGCGCTACAACAACTCGAACATACCGCGGTACAACCTTGAGAAGCATGAAGATAAAACTAATGAGAAGCGAAATGTTGTATCCCGAAACAACAAGGATATGACTGAGTCCAACATAATTGAACATCTCTTTTTCTTCCTTGGATAACTCATCTTTTTCACCAAGAAGCATTCCGAGAACCATTGCGCTTGCATAGGAAGAAAATCTTTGTGAGACTTCCTCCCGCAAAAATGCTTTGATATGAAATAATTGCAGTTTGATCGAATCCAATATTGTCTCTGGAACTGGTGGTCCTGTTGCCTTGATGGTTCCACGAAATATCACATAATGCACACCGAGCTTTTGGTAATATCTATACCACTCCTCGCCTTGATCGCGAACATTAATCATTTGACCAGAGATACTGACTCTCTCAAGATATGTGAACTTTTCATGAGGGTGAGTGTAGACAAGTACGCGAGCAGGAAGATTTGCAAGCTCGACAACATACTGGTTATTGGAGAAACGATATCCTGGAAATTGTGATATCACACCCTCTAATACAGATTCTTCTAGAAAAGTGGCGTCTGAATGAGCAAATCCTGAATAATAGATATCATTAGATCTGCTAATAGACGAGTGTAGAATGCGTTCAAGGGCAAGTGTTGTGCATACTATCAGTACCACAAACAAAAGAGGTCGCTTAAATTGAAAAAATAATTTGTGAGCAATCAGTGGGATACCACAGACAATTGCAAGATAAGCAGCCCAATACTCGCCATATCCTACCAAGATTATAGAAACAACAAGTATACATAACGACCAGATAAACGGATGTACCATGTATTCATAGTAGCGAGTGAGGGCATGTGTATGTAGTCCGATCTTTATTTTTTGATGATCAAATCTTTATGATGCGATGAGCTACGCCTGTCATACTCATTATGTAATGAACATGACACAAAATGTACAGGAAGGCATTATAGGACTCTATGTCTCACTATTCATAATGGGTATTATCTTGTTGATCACAAAAATAATACTCGACATGATCAAAAACAGCTGGCCCTAGCCAGCTGTTTCTTTTTTAAACTAAAATCCCCATTTGGTCCTGATGCTGTCCTCGTCTACCTTTGAGATTGATTTTTTGTAACGAGCACCTTTTTGTCCTTCAACTCGCTTCTTACATTCGTCCCATGTGTAATGAATCTTTAGCTCATTATCAACGACACTGAGATATGAAAACGCCTTAGCCTTTTTGTTGTCCTTAGCTTTCTTGAGATTAGGATCAACTTGCGTATTAGTTAAATCAAAAGAGTATTCGTTGGCAGGACCATGATAGAGATGAACAGGAATATCCTTGGAGTATGCAGTTGCAATTTGATCGCATCGTTCGTTACCTGGGATACCGGAGTGTCCACTGACATTAACGATTTTGAGTGTTACTTCAGGCAAAAGAAATGACATTGCCTTCCAGAGGTCGACATTGGCGATTGTGTCCCCTGTCTTGTTAGTCCAGTTGCGCATTTTCCAACCTTTGATCCAGGTAGTAATACCGTTAGCAACATAACTTGAGTCGGTGTAGAGAGTTATCGGTTGCGCATTAATGCGCTGTTCGATGACGAATGTAAGGCCTTGCAGCACAGCTTGCAGTTCCATGCGATTGTTTGTTGTTCGATCCTCTTTGGCACCTAGCTCGGTCACTTGAGTATCGTGTGCGACGACCGTTCCCCATCCACCAGGTCCAGGATTACCACTTGATGCACCGTCAGTAAAGATTGTGATGTTTGATTGCATGAGGGAAAGTATATCATACTGAAATAAGTGGTCAGATTATTACATAATCTGCACTCTCTTATTATTCACACCAAAATAACATGGATATTTGATAGAAAATTTTAATCATACATCTTACATACCAGTAAACAGAAAATTTATTACCTCAACTACAAGACATCCACCAACTTGATCTGCAACACATGTCGACCAGCAAAAAAGTTTTTTTCGACGTGTCCAATAACGCGGATTTTTTCGTGTGGAGATATTTTTCGGAAGGATTCGTCTGTTTTATAAAATGCAATAGCACGAACGAGTTCGCCATTGTCTTTGGTGAACGTAATCTCAAAATGATTCTTTTCGCTCCCAAAATTCTTTACGGATTGCACTACTCCTTCGATCAAAAAAAGTGGTTTAGGGTTGCTCATACCATACGGTTCGAGCTTTTCGAGAGAGCGAACTGTCTGTATCGAGATGTCATTTACACTCATACTCATATCACACACATGTGTACGCCCCACATCTTCAAACTCCGCCAAATGTGATGAAAGTGCCACTTCAAGTAATGATACTTTTTCGGCCTTAATAACAAAACCTCCCGCTGCCTCATGTCCTCCGTATTGCATAAAAAACTCATCTCCCAATTTGCCAAGTAATTCGTATACACTAACAGCGCCCCATGTTCGACATGATCCTTTGAGTTCAGTACCATCTCCTCTTCCCCACAAGAACACGGGTTTAAGGTATTCTTCGGCGATTTTGGAAGCAGCAAGACCCATCAAGGACGGTTGCCAGTTCGGATTACCATATGCAATAACAGGCAAGTTATGTCTCGTGTCCTTGATATGCTTTTTGATTTCTTTGACAATAAGAGCCACATCTACTTTGCGTCTGTCGTTAATTCTCATCAGTTCTCGAGCAAATATATCAGCCTCTTCATCGGTCTTGGCCTTGAGTAGATTAAAAGCCAAAATTGGCTCTCCCATTCGAGACGCGGCGTTGATCTGAGGTGTCAACATAAAACTGATATCATCAGCACTTAAGCTTTTTTGATTAATTTTACGTAAATTAAAAATCTTAAGCAGTCCAGGTCGACGTGTCTTGCGCAATACTTCAAGTCCATACCACGCAAAAACTCTATTCTCTCCGACGAGCGGAACCATATCAGAAATAGTTGCTACACCCACCATATCCAGAAGCCATTTCTCCCATCCAGGTATCACATCAAACGAACCCATTCTTAACATTTGCATGACAAATTTGTAGATGACACCACTCCCACAAAGCATTGATTCAGGATATGCGCAATCAGACTGTTTAGGATTGATGATGGCATATGCATCAGGAAGAATATCTCCAACCTCGTGATGATCGGTAATAATGACATCCATCCCAAGTGAGTTCGCATGCCCAACTTCAAGGACATTCGCACTTCCACAATCAATAGTGATAACAAGAGATGCACCTTTGTCTTTTATGATGTTGAGTGCAGGGATATTAAGTCCGAATCCTTCTCGGTTACGATGTGGAATGTACACAAAAAAATTCGTGTAACCGATCTTTTCAAAAAAATCACTGAGTACCACAGCACCAGGAATTCCGTCTGCATCATAATCGCTGTAAATACAAATCAATTCATTTTTTGTGATCGCACTCAGTACCCGAGAAACTGCGACTTCCATTCCCTTGAGTGACTCAGGGGGATGTGAGTGAAGATCATATTTGGGATTAATAAAGTAATCTGCCTCTTGATTAGATGTTATTCCACGGTGAAAAAGCAAATGTGCTTCGAGATCATTGTATGCAGACAGGAGTTTGCGATCATCATCCGCGAGTGTGTCTTTGATTCGTATATTGGACATTGGGACAAGTATACCAGATTAGACAGTGTGAATAATGTCCTTTTGGTGCAAATAGTGTGGTATAAATGACTCATGCCAAAAACCATTTTTGAACACATAATAGACCGGCACATACCCGCCCATATCGTCTATGAAGACGAGTATACAATTGCAATTCTCGACATCAAACCAAAGGTACTTGGTCACGTTCTAGTTATCCCAAAGAAAGTCTCTCGCACTATCCTTGAAATGAACCCATCTGATATCGGCTTGTATTTTGAAGTGGTACAGAAGGTCGCTCAAGCAGTGCAAATAGGAACACGTGCTGACGGCCTCAATATCGTTATCAACGTCGAAGCTGCAGGCAATCAGGAAGTATTTCATACTCATACACACATTATCCCGCGGCATCAGGATCATAACATCAGCCTTGATCCCGGCACTCACGTAGCATACTCGTCACCTGATCAGATGAACGAATACACTACCGCTATTAAAGCATCCTTTGTATCATAGAATTATAAAGAAAAGATCCTCTGCTTGTAGTGGGTTTCTTCTTGCACAACTTAGTTAACTCCATGTAGTACTTCTCTTCTCGTTCTCTATTTAAAAATAACACTCGTTTCCCCATTCTCAACACCTTTCAACAACTCATACTTCTCAAACACCCAGTGTTCTAAGTGGTTCGATTGGAAGTTGAGAGTGCCTGTCCAAGAAATTGACAGAATAATAATATATTATATAATAAAATCAAAGTCAGAAGCATTTCGCTTCCCTTTTTAAACCAAAGACCAACAACGATGAACAACGAACGTTTTGATGAGCGTGGAAGATACGAGGACACGGCTTTTCCACATCCTGTACTCGATAAACCACAAACGGAAGAAGATGGATTTGAATCTGGTGATTTCGATCCAAGATTTGAACACGATATGCTCATGTGTATGATCGCTCTTAATGAAGGTCAGAACGGCAATGTCGTAGACCTCGACGCCTGTTCAAGGGTAGCCCTCTCTTTGATCAAAGAAGAGGAGGAGTTGCCTCTCCATTTGCTGGGAAGGACAAAGGTTAACAACACCTGAAACTGAAGTTTTTGAAAGATCTGTTAGGGCCATGTCCCCTCTCAGGTCTTTTTTAATTACGCCCATGTTACACTTCTCTTCTTATTGTTTATTTAAAAAACACATTTCCCTCTTCCTCACACCTTTCATTAATTCATATTTCTCAAACACCCATTGTTCTAAGTGGTTCCAAGTATTTCGCACAATCTCCACACCTCAAAGTATTTCAAATATTTTGTAGAAATTTAAAAATAATTGACACTATCTAAAAATACATATATAAGTATTTTAAACGAACCCCCCTCCAACTACCCCCGAAGCAGGACACCTGATAATTCTACATGATACTCACTCGGAACTCTAAAATCAATAACTTCTCTTGGTCTGTCGTTGATGAAGGAAAGAATTTCTTTTATTTCTTCATCAG
>JAULZV010000054.1:0-38274 GCA_032117135.1 Minisyncoccota bacterium | reverse complement strand
ATGTCAAAAGTAGAGCTGTTTTGGTATTTTCGGCACTTGCATTGATGGGGTATATCTTTAACATGACAGGGTTATATTTTGCAGATTCGATTGGATGGTCTCTTAGTTTGATTCTTATTGGATTTGCATTGATTGGTGTTGGATATGGATCTGTATATCTTAGCCGAACATACATTACACCTGAGACACAACATACAACATAGATTCAACGTGTTGTTAGGCATGTGTTCTTGAATATATATTATATGCAAAAAATATACATTAAAATTGGATTTTTGATCACACTCGTATTCGTTATTATCTTTGCTCCTCGTATTATTCGTGAACAAAAAATTATAGAAGAAACCATGACTCAGCCTGCTGATGAAGAGCTATCTGTCGAGCAAACTATATCCGAGCCACTCGAAAATTTCTCACTTGAAGGGAGTTGGGTATGGATAGGGTCTGTAGATTCGAAAGATGAAGCAATACTTCCTGATGATCCATATCAATTCGAACTCACTTTTGAAACACAAGGAAAATTGAATAGTACAACAGATTGCAACGCTATTTCAGGATCATATATTACTAATGAAGAAAGTATTAGTATCGGTCCATTAGCTTCTACCAAAATGGCATGCGAAGGTACTACTCTCGAAGCAATATATGCAAATCAGCTTGCTTCAGCCAGTACCTATGCTATCGATGGATCAGTACTTAGGATCGATATGATCAAAGGTACGGGCATTATGACCTTTAATCGAAAACAATAGCCACATGAAATCAATACAAAGAGAATATGGTAACATGAGTGCTATATGAAATATATTGTAATACTTTTTCTTATTTTTGCGCTCGGGTACGGAGCGCTTTATCTGGTTGAGTCTGCACGAAGCTCACCTCCGACTCAGCAACCACAATTTACCCAAAACCCTGATTCGGTAATCGAATATATTTCGCGTACGATTGAGGACTTGTCTCCTAAGCCTGCTACACACGGAGGAACATTTTTTGTAACTAATATCACGCTGGATGGGGGTGTTGGAACAGTCGAATATGAAGACGGTCACGTATTATATCGAGCGCAATTTTCATATCAATATACAGATACAGGAGAAGTTCGTATTACACAATTTGAACTTTTAGAGGATGAGGCTGGTGTGATATAGTTTGTCTATGTTCAAATATATTACATCGCTCCGTGCAGGATTTTTCGTGCTATTGGTCTGTGTGACAATTTCTATTGTTCCTGTTCAGGCACATGCAGTCGAAAAGTTGTTTTATTATTTTGATAACATGTATGGATATTCTTATTTTAAGAAAAATAACAAACACATTGATGTTATAGCGCCACAAGTATATACCGTTGAATATAATTTAACTGTTTCATCACCATCTAGTACAAAGATTCTACGTGAAGCAAAGAAAAATAAAGTCAAAATTGTCCCACTTCTTGTGAATGCAGATTTTAGTAAAGTGCTGATGTCTGATATTTTGATTAATACCTCTGCCCAAGACAAAATTATTGAGTTTATGATCAAAGAAGCTGACAAAAGGGATTTTGCTGGATGGCAATTTGATTTTGAAAATATTAACCATCTTGATCGAGATTTGTATACTGCCTTTGTTGCAAAAACGTATGCTGAAATGCAAAAACATGATCTCGAATTTAGTGTTGCGGTAGTGCCACGATCTGTGCCATATGACCCTACGTTAACTAATCAAGATTGGAGTTCGGGATATGATTTTGCTGCACTTTCTCGTCATGCAGATTTTATCTCACTCATGTCTTATGATGATCCGTACTCAGTAGGTCCAGTTGCATCATTGCCATTTAAAGAACGAATACTTGGATATATGATGACACAGATACCACCTTCCAAAATTTCACTTGGAATACCATTGTATTGTTGGAAGTGGGATGCGATAAATAACAAAAGAGTTGGAAGTACAACACATAAACTCGCCGAAGAGCACTACAAAAAAGGCTCAGACAAGAGCAGGGGATACGATCCTATCTTAGCTTCAGAATGGCTCAGATACACAGACAAAAATGGCATGAGCTATGTTACCTGGTGTGAAAGTACCGAATCACTTACTGCCAAATTAGATATGATCGAAACATACGATCTTAGAGGATTTTCGGCTTGGGCTATTGGGCAAGAATCAACTGCATGGTTTTGGAGATTAATGAAGAAATACTAAGGGGTCAGACACCGTTTTTCTTAAAAAAGTGTGGTGTAGTATTGAAACCACCGAATAGGGAGTCATACACCCTCCTCATAGAGATCAGACACTCTTCAAGTCACAGACATCATAAAAGGAAAAGTCCTCGGTTTCCCCGTCTGATAGTGTGAGTCGTACTACTTGAATACAATGGCAGGCGAGGTCAGACTATTTCCTTTTATACTGTCTATACCCTTCGTGTGTATTGAGAGATGATAGATCTCATGATCTATATGTATCTCCTTAATTCCTATCAAAAAGTCGAGAGAGTCTAAATTTGTTATCTTATCCCCATCACCCTCTATCAAAAAAAGGGGGTGCGTACTTCATGATACAATACTACACATACAACCTATGTATTGTTAATAGTTATGTAACATCAAAATATTTATGAACCACCTATGCAAAACAATCACCTACACACTCACACTTCTCTGTGTCACTCTCATACCTCACATCACATCCGCTGCCTTTGCGGATGAATATGAGTATGGATGGACACAGAGTATGGGTGGAACAGGAAATGATCAAGGATACTCCATCACCACCGACTCTTCAGATAATATGTATATTACAGGATATTTTTCAGGAACTGTAGACTTTGATCTTTCAGAAGGAGTTGATACCAAAATCTCTGCAGGAGCAATTGACATTTTTATCACCAAACTCTCTCCAGATGGATCATACCAATGGACCAAGACGATGGGAGGGGCAGGAAATGATCAAGGAAGCTCAATCACTACTGACTCTTCAGATAACGTCTATGTCACAGGACAATTTACAGGAACAGTAGACTTTGATCCATCAGAAGGAGTCGATACCAAAACTTCTGCAGGATCAGGAGACATCTTTATCACCAAACTCTCTCCAGATGGATCATACCAATGGACCAAGACCATGGGTGGAGTAGGGAGTGATATTAGTTATTCAATTACGACCGACTCCTCAGACAATGTCTATGTCACAGGGCAATTTTCAGGAACCGTAGACTTTGATCCTTCAGAAGGAGTCGATACCAAAATCTCTGCAGGATCAGAGGACATCTTCATCACCAAACTCTCTCCAGATGGATCATACCAATGGACCAAAACGATGGGTGGGCAATCATCTTTTGGTGATTCAGGATACTCCGTCACCACTGACTCCTCAGACAATATTTATATCACAGGATATTTTTCAGGAACTGTAGACTTTGATCTTTCAGAAGGAGTTGATACCAAAATCTCTGCAGGAGCAATTGACATCTTTATCACCAAACTCTCTCCAGATGGATCATACCAATGGACCAAGACGATGGGTGGGCAATCAATATTTGGTGATTTAGGATACTCCGTTACCACTGACTCTTCAAACAACCTATATCTCACAGGATTATTTTCAGGAACCGTAGACTTTGATCCTTCAGAAGGAATTGATACCAAAATCTCTAAAGGATCTCGTGACATCTTCATCACCAAACTCTCTCCAGATGGATCGTACCAATGGACCAAGACCATGGGTGGAGCAGGTTATGATCAAGGAAGCTCAATCACTACTGACTCTTCAGATAATGTCTATGTCACAGGACAATTTACAGGAACAGTAGACTTTGATCCATCAGAAGGAATTGATACCAAAATCTCTAAAGGATCTCGTGACATCTTCATCACCAAACTCTCTCCAGATGGATCGTACCAATGGACTAAGACCATGGGTGGGACAGGTTATGGTCAAGGGCTTTCAATCACCATCGACTCATTAAACAATGTGCATGTTACAGGTTCTTTCTCAGGAACCGTAGACTTTGATCCTTCAGAAGGAATTGATACCAAAATCTCTGCAGGATCAGAGGACATCTTCATCACCAAACTCTCCCGCATCCTCCCTCCAGAACCAGAGCAAGAAGAAGAGGAACAACAACCAACACCCCGCCGCCGCTCAGGATCAAAAATCACTCCTCCAACAGCTCTCGCACAACCGACAACTCCAGTGTCATCCACACCCTCTACACTCCCCACAACAATCCCAGAACTCCAAACTCTCATCACACAACTTCAAACACAAATACAAGAACTTCTTGCAAACAACCCTTCAGCATTAAACAACCCTACATCAACGACCTTTACTCGAGATCTCTATGCTGATATATCAGGAGAAGATGTACGACAACTACAGATCCTCCTCAATCAAAAAGGATACATAGTCAACACACTATCTAATCCAGGAGCACCAGGATACGAATCTCCCTACTTTGGAAACAAAACACAAGAAGCACTGATTAAGTTCCAACAAGATAATAATATTACACCTGCTGCGGGGTACTTTGGACCAGTGACGAGGGGGAAGATTGTACGGTAATACCCCTTCTTCATTCTACATGGAGCGGATAGAAATTTGACTTTACGCTCGTTAGTAGGTATACTTTTGTGGTAAGTTAAATCTCGCTAGTTTTTGTCCTCCAACACATATTGAGGATATAAAGGTTTTTGTCTTTATTAGAAAACTACAATAGAGACAATACCTACACCAATTATTGACTAAATTATCCGCGAAAGCGGGAATATTCTAAAATATGTATCAAAAGAAACCTGGAAGTGGTTCACGATCAGGCGGCTATGCCGCAAAGCGATTCGGTGGATCTTCAACATCATCAGACCGAGGAGGTTCGCGAACAGGCGGAGCATCGAGGTCGGGTGGATATAGTAGAGGTGGCTCATCGTCTCGAGGTTCGGGAGGATTTTCGCCACGACGACGAAGTGGAAGTGGTGGACGGTTTGCCGGCCAGCACATCGACGTTGCTCGATTTATTAACAAGGCAGTTGTAACCGAAGAAGTTGTAGAATTTATTCCACAACATGCATTCGTTGACTTTGACCTTCACCCAAAAATCCAAAAGAACATTTCCAAAAAAGGATATGTAACTCCAACACCTATTCAAGATCATGCAATTCCGCATGTGCTCAAAGGTGTAGATGTTGTAGGTATTGCTAACACAGGTACTGGTAAGACGGCAGCATTTTTGCTCCCACTTATTCATAAGGTAATCGAAAATCAGGATGAACAAATTCTGATTGTTGTTCCTACACGAGAACTTGCAACCCAGATCGACGACGAATTCCGAGCATTCTGTAGTGGAATGGGAATCTTTTCTGCAGTATGTGTAGGAGGATCTCCGATTTTTAGACAGATCAAAGATCTCAAATACTTCAACAACTTTATTATCGGAACACCGGGACGAATCAAAGATCTTATCGAACGAAAAGTTCTTGATCTTTCAACATTCAATACGGTTGTACTCGATGAAGCTGACCGAATGCTTGATATGGGATTCATCAATGACATGAGATACTTTATGGAGAAGATGCCTAAAGAACGGCAAACACTCTTTTTCTCTGCGACTATGTCAAAAGAGATCGAGAGACTTATCCATGAGTTTCTTAAAGAACCTGTGCGAATTTCAGTTAAGACGGGTGACACTGCAAAAAGTGTTGATCAAGATGTTGTCCTTATCAAAAAAGGAGAAAACAAGCTTGATGTACTCGCTGCACTTCTCGTTCAACCTGATTTTGAACGAGTGATTGTATTTGGAAAGACAAAGTTTGGAGTTGAGAAGCTTGCACAAGGTCTTATTAAGCAAGGAATCCCTGCCGAATCACTTCATGGTGATAAGCGAGCAGGTCACAGACAGCGAGCGCTTAACGCCTTCAAGTCTGACAAGGCGCGAGTACTTGTTGCAACCGACGTTGCTGCTCGAGGTATTGATATCTCGAATGTTTCTCATGTAATTAACTTTGATCTCCCTGCAACCTACGACGACTATGTTCACCGAATTGGTCGAACTGGTCGAGGAGGAAAGGGTGGAAAGGCCCTGACGTTCATCGAAGGGAATCATTAGAATGTGCGCCTAAGGGTGTACGCAACATAAAATGCCCGGAATAAAAGTCCTCGGTTTTCCGAGTCCGCTTCCTGTAGCTCTTACTAAGAGCACATGTAAGCGGACTCGGCCAGACTTTTATTCCGGGCATTTTTGCTGTGTACTTTTATTTTTACCTAGTGAATTAGGAGATAGATTCAAAAAATCTGATTTTGGCTCTTGCTTATATTGAATCATGGTAATTTCTAATTGGATGCTGTCATTATTATTTAGAATGAAGAATCGGATAATTCCTATGTGTCTATAATTTGATATACTTAATACATGAATGAATTTATACAAATGGACATCTTCTTTTTTATTAGCTCAGTTGCGACGATATTGTTTTTAATGTTTGCAATTATTATTGGTTTGTACGTATTCAAAATTACCAAAAAGATTCATGACATCCTTAATGAAATACATGCACTGACTCATCAGATTGCCGATGACAGCAAAGACGTCTTTGCTGCGGTCCAGTACAAGATGGAACAGATGTCACGCAAAGAGAGTGTTGTCGAGCGAGTAGTCGTTAACACACTGGGTACGATTTTTGCCAAAACTTTCAAAAGTCGTGATAAAATAAAGAAAGATGTACCAAAGAAATAAAACTCATTAATTTATACATAACCCAAAAGATATATGGCACAAAAAAAGAATTCACAATCGAATGCAGGACTTGAGGTAGGGTTGGCGATCGCAGGCCTCGCAGCAATTGCTGGGGGAGTGTTTTTATACGGAACAGATGCAGGAAAGAAAAAACTCAAGCAGATCAAAGGATGGTCACTCAAAGCAAAGGGTGAAGTGATCGAACGACTCGAAAAACTTAAAGATGTAAACGAAGAAACATACCACAAGGTGGTCGACGCAGTGGCTGCAAAATACCAATCTGTCAAAACTATTGCACCAGAAGAAGTTGCTGATCTGGTAGCTGATCTTCGAAAGAGTTGGAAGGATATTGTTAAGATTGCACAATCAGCAAAGTCTCCAAAGAAAAAGACTGCAACAGCCAAAAAGCCAGCTACAAAATCAACAGCTGCAACTAAGAAAACTGCCTAGAAATAGTACACGGCAACACAAAAGCACCAAAAAGAAAAGCCCTTGAAAATAGTAGACCGTAATACAAAAACCAAAAATAAAAGTCCTCGGTTTCCCGAGCCTGCATTAAGTCTCCTCTTACTTAGAAGGATGTGTACGCAGGCTCGGTCAGACTTTTCTTTTTGGTTTTTTGTATCACATACCACTATTCACAGCTCATCCTTGTCAAATAAGGTCAGATGTGCTTTAATCTAGGTTCTAAAACGTTAACTTATATATATGGAAATCAGAAATATTGCAATTATTGCCCATGTGGACCATGGGAAGACAACTCTTACTGACATGATCCTGCAACAAACAGGAATGTCGGACGGTAAAATGTCTATGGACTCAAACGCGCTCGAACAAGAGCGTGGTATTACTATTTATGCTAAGAACACCTCTGTATACTACAAAGATACAAAGATCAATATTCTTGATACACCAGGTCACGCCGATTTTGGATCTGAAGTAGAGCGAGTGCTTCGATCAATTGATTCAGTGCTTTTGATTGTTGATGCTGCCGAAGGTCCTATGCCACAAACCAAATTTGTACTCAAAAAGTCATTGGAACTTGGTCTCAAGCCTATTTTGGTTCTGAATAAAATCGACAAGCCAGCTGCTGATGTTCAAAAAGCACATGATGAAGTGTATGAACTCTTTTTCGATCTTGGTGCAACTGATGAGCAACTTGATTTTGAAACTGTCTATGCAATTGGACGAGATGGAACAGCCAAGCTCAAGATGGAAGATGAACTCAAAGATCTTTCTCCGCTTCTTGATCTTATCCTCGAAAAGGTAACACCAGCATCAGCAAGTGCGTCTGACTCAGATCCACTCCAAGCTCAAGTATTCAACCTTGCGTACGACAACTTCTTGGGCCGAATGGGTATTTGTCGAGTATATGCCGGAACACTCAAAGATGGTTCGACTATTTCTGCAAAGGCACATGATGGACAAGTGTATACAGGACGAGTGACCAAACTTTTTAATTTTGAAGGATTCGAAAAAAAGGCAGTGTCTGAAGCAACAACTGGAGATATTGTGATGGTAGCTGGACTTCCTGATATTTATATTGGACATACACTTGTTGAAGATATCGCAACCGAAAATCTTCCTGCGATCAGTGTTGACGAACCAACACTCTCTCTCAATATGTTCGTGAACGACTCTCCATTTGGAGGCAAGACAGGTAAATTTTTGACATCAAGACAGATCAGAGATCGTCTCGAAAAAGAACTTGAGATCAACGTAGGTCTTCGAGTAGACTTTGGTAACGGAGCAGAGATGAAAGTGTTTGGACGAGGAGAACTTCACCTTGCAGTGCTTCTTGAACAAATGCGACGAGAAGGATTCGAAATCGCGGTATCTCAACCTGAAATTATCGTTAAAGAAATTGACGGTGTTAAGTGTGAACCGTTTGAAGAAGCTACTGTGCTTGTACCTGAAGAATTCCAAGGTGCCATTATTCAAAAAATGGGTAATCGAAAAGGAATCATGATGGACGTGAGACAAGAACGAGGACAATCACGACTTACATTTCATGTACCAACGCGAGGACTTCTTGGATATCGAAATGAATTTATTATCGATACCAAAGGTGAAGGTATTTTGACAAGTGTATTTTTGCACTTTGCTCCATTTGCAGGTGATATTCAAAAAACAGAATATGGTTCAATGGTATCAATGGCAACAGGGAAGGCACTTGCATTCTCTCTTGGTACTCTTCAAGAGCGAGGAGTGCTTTATATTTCTCCTACGACCGAAGTATATGAAGGAATGGTTATCGGGTATACATCAAAAGGTGAAGATATGATGGTGAACCCAACCAAAGGAAAACAACTCACCAACATGCGAGCCTCCGGTTCGGATGGAACAACTCAACTTACTCCTCCGTTTGATCTCACGCTGGAGCGAGCACTCGGGATGATGCGAGATGACGAATATCTTGAAATTACTCCAACACACATCAGACTTCGCAAAAAATATCTTACAGAAACTGAACGAAAACGAAACGGGAAGAAATAAGATATACGAAATCTAATTAATACATAAGAAAGAGAAACACCAGAATTACTCCTCTGGTGTTTCTTCTATGACAGGTATTATTTTCTCTTGCACCACAATCTCAATATCTTTTGGTTCTATAGTGACAACATTTAAATATGAAGGAATCGATACCATGGTATTTGTAATTTCTATTTCCTGAGTTCCGGGAGCAAAGTTTTTGGCATCAATTTTGATATCTACTTTGCCAGGATCAAAAGACGAAATATCAGTGCTTGCACCTTCAAGGATAACGGTGATCTGTGTTTTTGCAGATTGAGGATCGACAATCACTGTGTTTGGAAGAAGTTGAAATGAAAGGGGAACAGAATATTCTTTTTTGACGACACCGGCTTGCAAGACAAGACCAATCCAAAGTAATAGGGCAACTGAAAGTGCAATAAGTTTGGTCACACTATTTTTGAGTACAAAATAATGCCAAAATCCCATCTTTGTATCTTCGCTTTCGCCTGTGAGTGTTCGAAGAAGTTGCCTTAAAGATTCTTCGTCTTTGATGCGTTCAAGGGTGCCATGTTTGGCGAGACTGATGACTCCTCGTTCTTCTGAGATAACAAGCGCAAGAGCATCTGTGTCTTCGGTGATTCCTGCTGCAGCGCGGTGACGAGTACCTGCTTTTCTAAAATTATATGAACGAGCAAGAGGGAGGTGCGCCCCGAATGTTTTGATGAGATCGTTTTCAATAATGACTGCGCCATCATGACCAGGAGAACTTGCATCAAAAATACTCAAAAGCAATTCTTTGGTGATAAGTCCGTTAAGAGGTTGGCCACCTTCGATCATATCATCTATCTCTTGCTTGCCAGGAAAGACGATAATTCCACCAATGCGTTTTTCGGCCATGTATAGAGCTGCCTCGGCTAATTCGGCACTCACTGCCTTACTGATTGTATGCGTCTTCGAAAATAGGCTTTGTTGTCCCGTCATAATCCATCGAAAGAATCTTCTGATTTCGCGCTGGAAAACAATGGCAATAATAATAACGGTAAAAGTAGAAAGAGGTTGGAGTATTGAACGAGTGAGTGTCAAATTGAGATCTTGCGAAAAGAGATTGAGTCCAATAAGTAAGAGTGAGACGGTGAGAACAAAATATGATTTGGTCTGTTTAACAAACAAAAGCACGATATATATCGCAAGTGCTACCAATAATATATCTATAATTTCACGCCCCGTAATCGAAGCGAATACAATAGGCAGGTCTTGAATAGCTGCTAAATTTTGGGATTGAAGTATTTCCATGAGGATACTATATCATTTAGGTAAAAACATTTGTACTTATTATAATTTCTGTCTTATATAAGCATAATAATGGTACCGATAATCATGAATAAAATAGGAACTCCTTTCTGGAGTAATGCCGTTTTTGAGATGTCTTCTTGTGATATCTTGGGAGCAAATACTGTGATAATGATACCAATTAGAAAAATAAAAATTGGTTGAAGTGCTTCGACACTGTACACCAAAGTTACCGGGACCAAAAGTGCTGCGAAGTTTTTGGCAGAGTTTGCGATTGAGTTAGTTAGCTCTCCTGTTATATTGAGGGAAAATAAAGTTTTGCCGTCATGTTTGAGTGAATTCAAAAAATCGACTCGATAAGATTTGACCACCATCAAAAGAATAAGACCTGATACGCCCCAAGCCAAATATTCCCAAAAACTTGAAACCCAAAAATCTCCTCCTTCTACCGTAACAAATTTGAACAAGATACTAATAAGAGCAAAAAACATTGAAGATGAGAGCATAAGCAGGAGAATAGAACCTTTTATTTTTTTGATTTTGAATCCTTCTAATTCGCTCGCAAGCACGATACCTGCAATTACAATAATAAGTGATCCTATAATTTGAATAGTTGTAGGGATAATACCGAGAATAAAATATTCAAAAAATAACCCAAAAATAGGAACTGTTTGAAATAACGGAGCCACGATTGATGCCTCGTCCATCTCCATTGCATATAAATACAATATAACAGCCGTTATTCCACATAGACCTGCAAGAGTTAAAATCAAAATGTCTGTACCGGGAATTGTAAGACTAGAGGGGCCTAAGATTATAAATAAAACTCCTGAAATAATAAGACCAAAAAGACTTGAATATAATACGAGACCTCCCACTCCACGTTCCGTTGAATCTCCTTTAAACAAAGAAATTAAGTATTTATCTAAGTGTACAACTACTGCAAATAAAAAGGGGGCGAGTAATGCGATAAAAAACCAACTCATAAGTATTAATTATATATTAATGTATAAATGTCGATAACTCAAAAAGTATACCATGAGGATTGTGTGAAATTATTTTTATTTAAAATATGTGATAATATTATGTATATGTTTTTTGATCACTGGAACAGTGAATACAAATTTACCGGAGCAGTCATGATGCTCACTCTTCTTTTGCTAGTTCTCAATTTTAATCGTATCTTTATTCAGAACAAATTTGATGTATATGTACTGACAGAATGTTCAAGTGAAAATTGTTTTGTATATAACGAAGAAAAATATGCATTCTTACAAAAAAGTGCAGAAAGCGTAAGCGCATGCCAAGATGAAGAATGTATTACTGATCAGGCATGTTTAGAAAATGGAAGTTGTGAATATGTCGATTGTGAAGATAGAGAATTGACTCAATATTTTTCAGCTTACTCATGCTAATATGTCGCTAGAAATTCGAGATAAATTTTATAGTACTTTTCCTGTGATAATGGAAGAATTGAAGGCTCGTAAGCAAAATAAAGCATTGCAACAAGCTGTGCTTGAATATCTAGGAGAAGATTTCCCTGATTTTCTTGATCCACGAGATCAAAAAGCAGTTTTTGCTCGCAGTATTCATACTCCTAACCAAGAATTTTTTTTCTTTCGTGATACTGTTAAAGAATTTGGACTTGATCCAGTATATTGCAACTACTATGTTGCCAAATTAGTGATGAAGAATCCTGAAAAATATCATTTAGCAAGACTTGGTTTTATTGAGGGTCAAGATAAACATGGAAGATTACTTTATTCATACAAGAATATTGTTAACATAAATACAAACGAAGGTAAATGTTTGCAAGATATCTCAGTGCGTGATGACTTGAGTCTGATTGATTTTCATGGCGGTCTATTTAATGCAACCAAAGATCCATATACTTTCGTTGATATTTCAAAATGGTTCTTAAAAGTAAGAGAAGATGATGGGTATTATTGTAAGTATCTCGCACTTTTTTTGTGTCATGGAGTTTTATTTGATAACTATTTACTTGCCAATGATGCGGAACATAAATTTTTTATGGAAAAAATCCTTCCTTCCTTTGAATTTCTTGAAAAAAAGTTTGGAGTTAAACCACTAATTTTCCCTGTACTTCCTATAAAAGAAGAGAACGATTTCTTTTACTTATTTTACAAATCTGAGATTAAAAATATAATAAGAGAAAAGTATGCTATATAATACAACCGAAAATTTGCAGTACTGCAGTGAAATCGTGAATGAAGTGTTTAGTCTTTTGACATACTCTCATCTATTTCCAATCATTGCGTGTGTTGTGTCATTGGCTTTGGTACTCTACAGCTCAAGTAATAATTTGATCAAAAAACTTTTTACTGCTGTATCTCTCTCTTTTATATTGTGGGTACTTTCTAATTTAGCAATCTGGCTCTTTTTCGATAATAATCAGATTATGATGTTCGCGTGGTCTTCTATCGAATTTTTTGGGACACTTGTGTTTTTGTACCTTCTTTATTTTATTTATGTGCTTATCTACGAAGAGGATGCTCCAAGCAAATTCAAATGGACATGGCTTGCATTGATCTTGCCTCTTGTAATTTTTGGACCAACTCAATACAACCTTGTTGGAATAGATTTGGCCGAATGTATTGCACTTGAAAAGCAATACTATCTTGTGTACTCAACATTTGTTAAAAGTGTCTTTGCAATATGGCTTGTTGTTTTGCTCATGAAAGCTTCTTTTCGAAATAAAGACAAAAAGCGAGCCATTACTCTTGCGGGTATTGGGGCTACGGTATTCTTCCTCTCTTTTGTGACGATGGGATTTTTGGCCAGTCTGACAGGGAACTATAATCTCGAATTTTATGGTCTCTTCGGGATGATTTTTTTCGTTGTCTTTTTGGCTTTAGCGGTAAATAGATACAAAATTATCAACGTCCGAATCATTTCGACCGAATTTCTCGTGCTTGCAATTATATTGATGGTAAGTTCTCAATTTTTGTATCTTCAAAACACACTTGCATTTACGCTTAATATCGTAACCTTCCTTCTTGTCTCTGTTCTCGGTTCAATGCTTATTAGAAACATAAAAAAAGAAATTGAATCAAAAGAGATAATCAAAAAAACAGCATTTGAATTGCGTGAGGCAAACCAAAACCAACAATCCCTCCTACACTTCATCACTCACCAAGTAAAGGGATATATGGCGACGTCGCGAAATATATTTTCAGGATTGCTCGAGGGAGACTATGGTCTAATTAGTGACAAGATAAAAGAAGTTACACATCATGGACTGGAAACTCAGACTCGGGGTGTAGAGACTGTTCTTGCAATTTTGAGTGCTTCTGATCTTAAGTCTGGCAAGACAACACTACGCAAAGCCACCTCCAATCTTTCTAAGCTTGTTGCTGAAGTTGTTGAAAAAGAGCATATTAACGCGCAGAAAAAAAATCTCGAACTTACCTTTGAAATTGATGAAAATATTCAAGCAAATGTGGACCCTGTTAGAATTGGAGAAGTATTCAAGAACCTTATCAAAAATGCTATTGCATATACAGTCAAAGGAACTGTTCATGTTACCCTCAAAAAAGAAGACCACTCAATTAGATTTGCTGTTGTTGATACGGGTATTGGTTTGACCGAAGAAGACAAAAAAAGATTGTTTACGGAAGGGGGTAAAGGAGAGGATTCGCTTAACTATAATATCGACAGTACTGGATATGGTCTCTTCATTGCCAAAAAAATCGTAGATCAACACCAAGGTCGAATCGGAGCTCATTCGCATGGACGAGGGACAGGAAGTGAATTTTTTGTCATCTTGCCTCATATAGAGTAGAGTACAGATATGGAACTACAATATGCTATTTTTGCAGGGGGATGTTTTTGGTGTACTGAGGCAGTATTCAAAAATTTGATTGGGGTCAAACAAGTGACACCAGGGTACATCGGAGGCACTCCTGAGACTGCGACATATGAAATGGTATCAAGTGGAACTACAGGGCATGTAGAGGCAATCAGGATCATGTTTGACCCAACACAGATTACATATCGGGATTTGCTTCATGTATTTTTTTATACACATAATCCAACTACACTCAATAAGCAGGGAGCAGATACAGGAACGCAATATCGCTCAGCAATTTATTACGCATCACTTGAACAAAAAGAGTGTATCACTCAAGTTATGGACGAATTACAACGCGAAGGGATTTTTGATAATCCGATCGTAACAGAGGTGCATGCACTCGATGCGTTCGAATTTTTTGACGCAGAACAGTATCATCACGATTATTTTGAATCCAATCCACAAAAACCCTATTGTCAAATTGTTATTTTTCCAAAAATTCAAAAACTACGGGCCAAATTTTCTCACTTACTTTCAGATGATAGAGGTATATAAAAAAAGAGGAGAGACTCCACTTGAAGCACTGCATCGAGTACGAGTAGAACAACCTGAACTTGCACATGCTCGACTGTCGTATGCTGGTCGACTTGATCCTATGGCAGAGGGTGTGCTTGTGGTATTGGTTGATAATGAAAATAATGAGCGAGAAAAATTTTTGGGAAAAAGTAAAATATATCAGGCCGAATTTTTGATTGGTGTATCAACTGATACACATGATGTGTTGGGGCGAATTAATTGTGAAATGTTTGCAGAGATTGAGGAGACAAAAGTAATACACTGTATTCGTTCGTTTACTGAAATGAAAGAACAAACATATCCATGGTATTCATCTAAGACTGTTGAAGGTGTCCCATTATTTGAATATGCTCGTGCAGGTAATTTTGCGATTAAGCGTCCAACTCGACCTGTTGAAATATATGATATTCAAGATATCCAATGTATTACAGCTGAGTCTCGTCAGATTATTGATGGGATACGAAGCGATATTGATCTGGTACAAGGGGATTTTAGACAAAAAGAAATAAGTGAATGCTGGGAAAAAGCTCGTGTGCGATTTCCTTCGGTTGTACAATTGGTATCATTTCAAATTCATGTATCAACAGGTACATACATTCGTGGACTGTGCGAAACATTCGAAGCTTGCACAGGTGTTCCTGCCGTGCTCCATAAGCTTGTTCGAACAAAGGTGTTATAATAGTGAGATATGAAATTACAAAAAATAATTACGTTTTTGGTTATTGGTCTTGCTCTTGTGATCGGAGCTTTTTATTATGTCAGATCAACACAAGATCCTGTCGCTCCTCGTTGTGAAGATGGATTTAGGTTTGTTCCATCGAGTCGTACCTGTGAACCGGTTGATGTTCCAGAAGATTTGATTTCTGCCGATTTTGCACGTATTACATTCAAGGTGCCTGGCAGTAGTGCTGTTGTAACCTTAAAACAAGAAGAGGGTACAAGATATGCTGGATCATATACTGATCCAGAATTCGAATCTTCAGAAGGTTTTATTTCACTCGATGCTGAAGATGTGGTCGAATTTTCTGATGGTTTGATTCTGATTCCTTTTGTACAAAATGGAGGAGGAACGGGTAATTTTGTATATGTAGCTCTTGTAGACAAAATACGTAACGAACATCTTTCTTCGGTGTTTGTAGGTGATCGAATCGGGATTGATTCGATTGAGACTGTTGGTGAGATCGCGCAAATAAATTATAAAACACGACTTGATACCGAAGGATATTCGTTCGAACCAACTATTCCTGCCCAACTCGTGGCAGAGGTGAAAGGGAAACAATTGGAACTTGTGATGAGACTTCAAAATGCAGTGTATTCTGATGTTGAACTGCGCTCACCTCGACCACGTTCTGATGTTTCTGGGAGCCTTGCATTGACTGGCTCTATTCCGGGTAATTGGTATTTTGAAGCAAATGCAACATATCGGATTTTGGGCGATGACCTTACTGAGTTGAAGAGTAGTTATATAAAAGCATTGTCTGATTGGATGACTACTCAAAGGGTGCCGTTTGATACAGAGATAGATCTAAAAGACCTTGAGTATGTGGGCACTGCGACTGTTGTGGTCGAATCTCACAATGCAGAGGGTGGAGAAGAAGGAGCTCGAAAGGTCAAAAAAATTGAGGTCCCAGTTATGATGCGGTAAGAGAGGTGGTGTGCAATACGAATAAGCGGCGACCTTCGGTCGCCGCTTATTTAGTACATATGTTGTCACTCAATCCTTTATTCTAAAATCCAAACGGCCATGTTTCAAAATTAAAAAGCATAAGCGATGCTCCAAGAAGAGCCATGTTTTTGAGAAAATGAATCTGGTTACTTGATTTTGATGCAGCATCTGTGTCATTCCAAAATGCATGCATTGTCATTGAGGTAATAAACAAGAACACAATAATTCCAAGTAATGCTATGTTAAAAAATATTCCCAACATAATACTGATACCTGACACGATCAAGATTGCTCCAGACAATGATACTGCCATTTCAGGTGACGGGATATGCTTTGATTTAGCATATTCGCTCAAGCCTTTTCGTTGCAAAAAGTGGTTAACTCCGTTATATGCAAAAAAACCTCCAAAAATAATCCTTCCTACCAATAATACAAATTCCATGTTTCGTAATTTCGTATATTAACTTGTAATAGTGTCATTGTACTCCTTTATTTGGATGTGACAATTTCTTTATTTTGTCTTGATGTCTCGTGCGTATTATGGTCTTATGCATAACACAACAGCGAGAAAGATTTACATTATCGGGATTGGTGGAAAAGGACTTAATAGTATTGCCCAATTTTGTCATTCAAAAGGGTTTGAAGTATCAGGAAGTGACATACGAATCTCTCCTGAGACGTCTTCTCTTGAGTGTATAGGAATACCTATACGGTACGAACAACTTGCAGACAATATTACGTCACATATTGATACGGTGGTATATAGTTCGATTATTCCAGACACTCATCCTGAACTCGTCCGTGCGCGTGAACTTGGAATTCAGGCACTCGAGCGAGCAGTTTTTTTGGGGCAACTTACCAAAGACTATGTCCGAATAAGTGTAGCTGGAAGTCATGGCAAAAGTACAACAAGCGCACTTGCAACTCTTGCATTACGTAGCCAGACAGGCGCGGTTAATGCGATAACTGGTGCATATATCAAAGAACTCGAGAGTTACCAATCGACAGGTGATAGTAGGTATTGTGTCCTTGAGGCGTGCGAGTATTCCAAGTCTTTCATGCATATTCCAGGTGATTGCACTATCATCACCTCACTCGAAAAAAGTCATATGGAGTATTTTAAAAATGAAGAAAATATGAATCATGCATTTGTTGATTTTATCGAAGCTCATGCTCCGGGTTCTTTGCTTATCATTCATGGAGATAATCCTGTGCTAAGACAAATAAGTAGTTACCATGCAGGTACTGTTGTGACATGTGGATTCAATTCATCAAATGATTATGTGGTACGGGATGTGTGCTTAGATACTTCAGGATCAACATTTTCACTTTATCGCGGTAATACATTAGTATATGAAAACATATATATCAAAATCCCTGGAATGTACAATATTCTTAATGTAGCCTATGTGTTAGTACTATTGCACACATTAGGACATGGAATAGAAGAGTTTCGCACAGTTCTGCATACATTCAACGGAGTTGGAAGACGATTCGAAATAATTGAGCACAATGATACTGTGTTTGTAGATGACTTTGCTCATCATCCGTCTCAAGTCAAAAATTTTTTGATTGGACTCAAACAATTTTTTCCGCACAAGCAGATATATGCAGTGTTCGAACCAAGACAATATCATCTCATCAAAACATTTTTGAAAGAATATGGTCAAGCATTTCAATTGGCTGATCGTGTGTATATTACTGATCTTGTTCGTGCGCTCGGAGATACACTTGAAGATATTGAGTCAGTAAGTGCAGATGATATTGTTACGAGCGTCAAACAATATTCAAAACCTCAAGAAGTAGCGTATATTTCGTCTTACGAAGAGGCTGTCTCACGACTTAAGGCTATCGATCTACATAATACAGTTGTGGCAACCATTGGCGCAGGCGGGGTATTTAAGGTTAGAGACTTATTAATAAATGGAGTACAATACTAGACAATATATGAAAAAGTTAGAAACACAAAAGAAAAAAATTGCCATCGTTGGGTTCGGAGTTTCGGGCAAGGCAGCCTGTCGTTATTTTATGAAAGAAGGTGTTCATGTTGACGTATATGAGGATAAAGGGCCTTCCGAATATGATATGACTACAATTTCTGAATTTGAGACACAGTCACTCTTTGCACTGTATCTTGGGGCTCAAGACCTTTCATTTGAGCCGAGTCAGTACGATTTTGTTATCGCGAGCCCTGGTGTTCCTATGACACATCACATCATCAAAGAAGCACTCGACTCTGGCAGTACTGTCATGACAGATATCAATGTTTTCCTCAAAATATTTAGAGCAAAATATCCTCGAGGTCGAGTCATTTCAATCACTGGATCAAATGGGAAGAGTACTACGGTATCATTGATGTATGACGTATTGCGCGCTGCTGGCATAGATGTATATTTGGGAGGTAACATTGGTATATCTCCACTTGATTTTTTTGACCACATTCAAACAGATTCGCCGGTCGTTATTCTCGAAACTTCAAGTTATCAACTTGAGTATTTGTCGGATGAAGATTACTTTGACATTGCTGGTATCACCAATATCTCAGATAATCATCTTAATAGATATGAGGGTCGTAAGGATCTATATGCGCAAGCTAAGCTTGGCGGGATAAATTCAACAATAACTCAAGTTATTGTCAATTTAGATGATCAAGATAGTCTCAAATATGTTGTTCCACATCTCAAAACCAAACAGGTTTTGGCTGTACAGTTTGAATCAGGGTTTGCAGACAATATCATCTCTCTTGAAAATAATTCTCTTGTATACCGTACAGCTGGGGAGCAACATGTATACGTTCCAGACGTTACTGCAATGAAGATTCGAGGGATGCATAATATATACAATGCTGCATATGTTGTTGCTGTATGTGTGCTTCTTGATATCCACATGACCCCTCAGATTCACCAAGCTCTGTATGATTTTGGAGGACTGATTCATCGTATACAAATTGTTGATACAATCCGTGGAGTTGTATACATCAACGACTCCAAATCAACGAGCCCCGATGCTACTCAAAAAGCACTCGAGACAGTCGGCTCAACCAAAAACATTATCCTTATCTCAGGAGGAAACGACAAAGACATTTCTTACGAATCTATGGCAGAAGGTTGGCGAGAATATGTTAAACAACTTATTTTGTTGCCAGGGAGTGCTAACACTAAACTAAAAGAAATGGCAGGACGGACAGGTGTCGAGATATTGGGTGAAGTCAAAACAATGGAAGATGCCTTTGATGTTGCAACAACAGCTTCGAGCGAAGGAGATATTGTCTTGTTGTCACCTGCGACTGATAGTCATGCCAGTTTCAAATCATTCGAAGATCGAGGTAATCAATTCATCCAATGCGTACAAAATTCAAAAAATTAATTATCGATAGTTCATATGTTGTGTATCGCACAATTCGTCTCCCCTTAAAGTGGTACTGGAAAATATTCAAGATAGATACACATGGACTTCGTATTCTGATTGTTCATAATAATTCTCTTGTCTTGGTGAGACATTGGTACAACGGACTATGGGTGATGCCTGGAGGTGGTATCAAAAAAACCGAATCTCCTGAAGAAGCAGCTGTTCGAGAAGTGTTTGAAGAAACAGGTATCAGTATCCAAAATCCTGACTATAAACTTGGAGCCTATTCAAATACTAAGGGAGGCAAGCGAGACACTGTGCATTGCTTTGTTATCAAATTATCCGAGAGACCTGTTTTAAAAGAAAGGTTTAGATTTGAGATATCTGATATTAAATTATGTCCATTCGATGAGTTGCCCGAGGGTACTTCTTATGCTACCAAATTACGAATTCAAGAATATCTCAAACAAGACATATCCAAGGAACTGCGTCCATGGTCATAGGTATAGGTGGGTGTGCTACACTCATGTGAGGTATATGAGTATAGGTAAGGTGTATAAGTGTATGAGTATGGGGGGGTGTACAGGAAGTGTTAGTAAGGGTGTATGGATTCAAGTCCTTCCATTACAACCTATTATCGCATTTTGATGATAGGGAATAATTCATTATAATGATGTCATGCTTAATCGAAGTCAATTTCTAGATCCAAATGCTCAGAGTGTATTGAATAATCGAGTGCGTGAACAAGAAGAGCGAAAACAGATGCTTTTGAGACAGCAAAAAGAGCGTGAACTTAAGCAACTTGAGACTCAATTATTTTACAAAAAACAAGAAGTGGCGCGCCTTAATTCTGTGGTAGCTCGCCTCAGGAGAGAGAAGGTCGTTAAAGAAACACGAAACACCAAAGAGTTAAATGATGTTCGTAATGATGAGCGTCAGATTAAAGAAGTTGAATCACGACTCCAAGCTGTTGAATCGGATCTGACAGCGTCAATCGCTTCGATAACCGAAAAAATTCAAAAAGAAAAACAAATTATTGCCGAACATGAACGTAATCTTGCTGAGTTTGAAAAAAATAAAAAAGATATTCAAGTCAAAAAAGATCGTGAAAAAAGAACTTTTTCCGAATCTATGTCGCGTCTATTATTTTATAAAAAGAAAGATGAGCAAGAGGCGGAACAAATTAAAAAAAATCTTGTTACAGACCAGACTCGACTTCATGGAATGGAAGCCTCTCTCAAGACTTTTTCACAAGAAGTTCTTGTATTAGAAAATAAAATCCGTGCCCTCCGGACTGCATTTAAATAGGTATGTTATCTATTATTATTTTTGGAGGTACAGGTGATCTTGCGCGAAAAAAACTTTTTCGTTCACTATATAATCTCTATTCAAAAAACATACTCCCCCCAAATGTTAAAATAATTGGTTTTGCTCGTCGTGACCTTAATACTGAATCATATCGTCAATTCGTAAGTGATGAACTTATTGGAGATTTTGAATTACGAAGTGAATTTTTACAGACATTTTATTATTTTCAGGGAGATCTCGGTACCGAATCTTCCTATCATGATTTGAAGACATTTCTGTCAGAGTTAGATGATCAATATGGTGTCTGTGCAAGCAAACTGTTCTACTTATCAATAAGACCAGAGTTATATGATGGCGTATTTGATCTACTCAAAAAAACACAACTTCTTAATACTTGCACGTCAGATAGCACCGCATGGTCAAGGCTTTTGATCGAAAAACCATTCGGGACTAATTTTGAACATGCTAAATTTTTGGATACAAAACTCTCGACGGTTGCTTCGGAAGATCAGATTTTTCGTATTGATCACTATCTGGCAAAAGAAGCACTTGAGAATATTCTTGTCTTTAGATTCAAAAATGAAATTTTCAGAAACGCATGGAATGCTTCATTTGTCTCTCGTATAAAGATACATATGTATGAAACGCGAGGTATTGATGGGAGAGGAGAATTTTATGATGAAGTCGGTGCATTAAGAGATGTAGGGCAAAATCATGCACTACAAATGCTGGCACTTATCCTTATGAACGAGCCTGAGAATTTTGATGGTGTTCATATCCGTAAAAATAGAGAAGATGTACTCAAAACACTTACGCCTGCTGTGTGTAATGAACAAAATTTTGAACGAGCCCAATATGTTGGATATGAAGATATTATTACTAAATCATCTAGTCAAACAGAGACTTTTTTCAAAATTACCCTCAATACTTCGATGTCACAATGGAATAATGTTCCATTCATCATTGAGTCAGGCAAAAAAATGGCACACGATGACACTTCAATTCATGTCGAATTTATTGATGGGAGCAAAATTGTGTTTGAAATTAGTCCGATTCCACGTATTACATTTTCATTTCATGTCAAAGAATCAGGGTATGATTACAAGACCGCTTCCCGGGATCTTGCATTTTCATATCAGGAAAACAATATGCTTGTACTGGATGCATATGAAAAGATTTTGTACCAAGCAATTGCTGGTGATGTAACTTCTTTTGTGACAACACATGAAGTTCTCGAACAGTGGAGGATTATAGATACAATACTTCAACAATGGACGGACCTTCCTCTAAGAAAATACTAAACTACCTGATATACTGTACTTATGATAGAAACACTACGAACATACAATGATCAATTTAAATTTGTACCTCAAATTATTAATGGTCATCTCATAAAGAAAAATTACAAACATATTATTCTGTGTGGAATGGGTGGTTCTCATCTTCCTGTCGGTATTCTCAAAACTATTCAACCAGGAATTGATATTTATGTTCATCGAGACTATGATCTGCCTCCGTTTGACAAATCTTTTTTTGAACACGCATTGCTTGTTGCGAGTTCTTATTCGGGCAATACAGCTGAGGTTATTTCTTTTTACAAGAAAGCAAAACAATTATTTGATGTGCCAGTAGTTTGTATTGCAACGGGAGGTGAACTTATTTCACTTGCTACTGCCCATAATGATCCTTACATTATTCTTCCACAATCTCACTTTGTTCCTCGAACAGCGCTTGGATTTTCGACTATTGCCCTTGCTTCACTCCTTCATGATAAAACCATTTTTGAAAAACTTTCAAATCTCCATATTGATATTGCTCAAGTCGAACAATCTGCTCAAACTATTGTCGCTTCAGTACAAGATGCCACTCCTGTTTTTTATGCTTCGACACAAAATATGCACATGGCATATAATTGGAAGATCAAATTCAACGAGACTGCCAAACGACATGCCTTTTACAATGTTTTTCCTGAATCAAACCATAATGAACTTGAAGGATATGAATTTTCGACCAACAAATCTGCATATATACCGGTACTTTTGCGAGATACACAGGACGATCCTCGGATCAATGCTCGTTTTGACGCCTTCGAAACTCTTTTAAAAGAAAAGGGGATACAAACTTTTTCTATTGAACTCACTCATACTGACCCGTATCAGCGTGTTTTCAGATCAATTATTTTAGGAGATTTTGTTTCAGCTCTCTTATCTCAAAAATCAGGAGTCGTAATGAGTGAAGTTCCTCTTATCGAAGAGTTCAAAAAGCGAATCATTTGATATACTTAATACAACATCTTTATGATTAAAGAGTTTTTAACCAAAAAAGAGAATATTTTTATCATACTCATTGGTGTAGTATCTGTTTTTTTTGTAACACTTGGATTCCTGTTTTTGTTTTTTAATCAAGATACGGATGTAGGTCCTCAAAAAATACCGAGCGCGGTCCATGAGATTGTATGGGATGATTTTAAATCAAAAATTTTAGATCAAAAAATAAGCCATCCAGAACATATGATTGTGAATGAATATGACCAAGAATCAGGTAGGGGAGTTTCGATGGTCGAGTTTCAAGAAAAAGGTCTCATGACTTATTTTGACAATCATAATCATGTATCAATATACCCAACTGGTCTCGATACTCAATTTTTTTATGGCACGACACGAGAATCAGAATATGTAAGTGATACAAAACAAGAATTTATTAGGACTGAATATCTGACTTTTGATCAAAGAGTATGGGCTGTGCGTCTTGTCCCAAAAAGCTCATTTACAAAATGGCAAGCTCCAGGTTTTGTGTGGATTCAGTCTCGAATTGGGAATCGAGAAGCTGTATGTATGGATCAAAACGATATGTTGATAACGAGTGAATCGTGTGATCCATATCTAGGGCAAAGAATTGTGTATAGTGGGGCTGTATCAGATGACTTTATTGAAGTAGGATATGAGATAGTGGATAAGAATTATTTCCAATAATCACATGTCATTAGAAAAGTACTTTTTTAAATATCATTCCTCAAAATCAGGCTTATCTGCGCAAAACGTTCTCAAAAACCGTGCTACATACGGCAGTAACTCTCTGACTTTCAAAAAACGAGATGGTTTAATACAAATCATGCTTCAACAATTTGGGAGTTTTTTCTCGATTTTACTCACTTGTGCCGCTGCTATACTCTTTATATTTGGTGAATATCTTGATTTTTATATTGTACTCGCAATTATTATAGTTAATGTCACGATTGAATCAATTCAGCGATATCGTTCTGATGCACTGTTTGAATCTCTCACCAAAACATTACCGAGCTTTGCTCTGGTTTTGCGGGATGGCAAAAAAACAAAAGTTGAAAGTTCTGAAGTAACAGTGGGTGATGTGGTACTACTTTCTGCGGGTGATAAAGTTCCTGCTGACGGGATTATTATTCATGCGCAAGATTTTAAGGTAGATGAAGCACTTCTTACTGGAGAGTCCAAACCTGTCCAAAAAGAAGCATCAGATACATTTGACCCAGCTGCTGTTACCGACAATCCTTCTGCTGTCTTTTCAGGGACATATGTTGTAACCGGTACGGCGCAAATACTTGTGATTGCTGTTGGTAATGAAACTCAGATCGGAATAATCGCAAGTAAGATTACTACTGTTGATACTGAATTACCTATACACAAAAATGTAAGAAAACTCTCTTTTAATATTTTTATATTTGTCCTCGTACTTTCTTTCTTGGTTTTGATTATCGGAATAATTCAAATGCAATCATGGTCCGAGATTCTCAAGATTACGGTTGCGCTTTTTGTTTCAGCAATTCCAGAAAGTCTTCCTGTAATGCTTACGCTGATTCTTGCATATGGATTCAAAAGAATGGGAGACAAAAATGTACTTGTCCGTAAAATGCAATCACTAGATGTGTTAGGGCAAATTAATGTTCTAGCACTTGATAAAACAGGTACGATTACACGTAATCAGATGAAGGTAGAGAAGTTATACACACCAGATGGTGTAGAGCAATATGTAAGCGGTGACGGATACTCACCTAATGGTGGTCTGATTTATCGAGAAGTTCCGGTGCTTCTTTCGGAATACCCAGGTACTCAAAAATTAGTCGAATCACTGGTTTTGACATCTGATGGTATGTACGAATTTGATGAACGTAAGCAAGACTGGACTTTAGAGACTGGTGATCCGACCGAAGTAGCTTTACTTGTTTTGGGACACAAGTTAGCTGTTACAAAAGAGGATCTATTTCATACATATACACTCAAACAAAATATTCCATTTAATAATCAAAAGATGTACCACGAAGTCTTGTATATGATCGGAAAGAAAGAAGTGTCATTTTTTTCAGGTGCTCCAGAAGTGATTTTGGCAATGTGTGACTATGCTTGTTTTGGTGGCAGTGTCAAAAAATTAAATGATGCAACATGTACAAAGATTCATGAAAAAATAAAAGAATATTCAATGCAAGGATATCGTGTTATTGCAAATTGTACCAAAGAGGGTAAAAAATATATTCTGACCGGTCTTGTAGCCATGAGTGACTCAATCAGAACTGATGTTACAGAATCGGTGGCTCAAGTGTATGCTCGGGGTGTCGATATTCTTATTATTACAGGTGACCATAAAGAAATCGCATTACAGGTAGCCAAAAATATCGGTCTCAAATGCAATGCCTCAACTATTCTGACAGGAGGGGATATGGCCAACTTAAATGACAATCAACTTAGAAATAGTATTGTGGGTAAAAATATTTTTGCACGAGTTTCTCCTCAACAAAAATTAAAGATTCTGGAATTACTCAAAAAATCAGGAAAGATTGTTGCAATGACTGGCGACGGAGTGAATGATTCACTTGCGCTCGTCAAGGCAGATATTGGAATTGCTATGGGTAAGGCAAGTAGTGAGGCTGCCAAAGAAGCTTCTGATATTGTGCTTCTTGATGATAAATTTGGAAGTATTGTATATGGAATAGAAGAAGGTAAAAATATATTTTCTAATATCAGAAAAACAATTCTCTTCCTTCTGTCAACTAATTTTGCAGAAATGTTTGTTGTGGTACTCGCACTGATGTTGGCTCTTCCGTTGCCTTTGTCTGCAATTGCTATCTTGTGGCTTAACTTAGTGACAGATACATTTCTTGTAGTAGGTTTTGCATTTGAACGAGGTGTGACCGAACGACGAATGACTCAAAAACTACTTACATTCAAAGAGTGGGCACGTATTATATATCTCGGTCTCATTATGACTTTTGTAGCTTTGTTTGTCTTCTTACAATCTCAGGATAGTGGAATGTACCATGCACAAGCAATGGCACTCCTGGTCCTTATTATTATGCAATGGATGAATGTATTTAATATTAGAGCTGGTGAACAATCAATCTTCAGGGCTCAATTTTCAACAAACAAAGCCTTTACTATTGGCTGGATTATTTCTCTTGTACTTACTATTTTGGCGTTTCATACTGCCTTTATGAGAGATATATTAAACATAGACCCAGTCACACTTGGTGATTGGGTCTATGCATTCGTTCTTGGCTCACTCATTATTTGGTTTGAAGAGCTTAGAAAATGGGCGAGGAATATAAGATTATTTGTTCGAAAGTAGGTCGCGAATCTCTGCAAGTAATTGTACTTCTTCGGAAACAGTCTTTTTTTCTGTTGGCTTTTTCTCTTCTTTGTCTTTGAGTCTATTCATTTGTTTAACAAGCAAAAAGATTGCAAAAGCAGTGATAGTAAAGTTAATCAGGTTGGTAATAAAAGATCCGTAATTGAGTGTAACTGCGGATGCTGATTCGGTTGCAGATCGAAGTATTAAAACCTTGTCACTAAAATCTATATTACCAGTCAGAAGTCCAAGGGGAGGATTAATAATATCTGCTACAAGCGAAGTTACTATACCGCTAAATGCTGCACCAATAACAACTCCGACAGCCAAATCAATGGCATTACCTTTGAGGGCAAATTTTTTGAATTCATCTAATATTTTCATATTACCGTATCCTAACTCATTTTAGGCTTTTTGATAACCTGGATGACCTTGCCATTGATCATAAAGCTATCGTCTTCGTGGACATAAATTGGAGGAATGTCCTTGGTAGATTGAGAGACAAGTACAATCTGGTTGTTCTCCTCATCAAAAATATATTTTTTGATGTTTGCCATATCATCAATGACTGACAGTACAACATCTCCATCTCGAGGGGTTTTGTAATCAGAATCAATAATAAGGTAGTCGCCATCCTCAATTGAGAGACCATTAATGTTTGCTTTGTTCATCGAGAGTCCTTGGGCCTTGATTGCAAAGACTCGTTTACATTTGTTGAGAATGTTTTTGGAGATTTTGAGATATCCTTCGATGTTTTCGTTGGCAAAAATAGTTGCTGGTCCACAGTTAGCTGCTCCAATCACGGGAACTGATATGAAAGGGGAGAGAGATGAGGCTGTTTTAACTCGAGTAATTGTTTTTTTGAGTCTGTCATATTTGATAAAACCTTTCTTCTCGAGTTGTTCGAGATGATGTTTGACCTTTTGAGGAAGTGGTTCTTTGATGCATTCTCCGATTTCTCGGAGGGTCATGTCCGAAAGTGATTTTTGATCAATAAGCTTTAATAATTTTTCTTGGAGTATGTGCATAGGACTGTGGTTACGTGATAATAGATCTAGTGTACTCAAAGATACGCATCTTGTCAAAAAGTTTTCCACAGATATATAAAACTTGACAAATTTGACTAAAAAAATACAATAGACGAATGATAACCGATTTTCAAAAAAGAAAAATAAGAATTAAAAATGCACACAAAGTTTCATTTATAAAGAAAATGTTCCAACATTTTAAATCCACATCTACCTTTAAGTTGATTGCATGATGTGTAGTACAATGTGACTAATGAATACAACACTCACACAAGAACAATTACAAGCATTACAAGCATATTTCAGGGCAGCTAATTATTTGACTGCAACACAAATATATTTGCGAGATAATTTTCTTCTATTAAGAGAATTGCGTGAGTCAGATATAAAGCCTCGACTCCTCGGACACTGGGGAACGTGCCCAGGAATTTCTTTTGTGTATACCATGCTTAATTTTATGCAAGTACAAGAACCTCGTGATTTAGCATTACTTGTTGGAACAGGGCATGGGTTTCCAGCTATTCAAGCCAATCTGTTTCTTGAAAAAACTCTCGAACAATTTTATCCAAAAGCCACTCATTCAGAGGATGGTATTGAATATATTGCCAAAAACTTTAGTTGGCCGTATGGATTTCCGAGTCACAGTTCTCCAGAGACTCCAGGTATTATCCTTGAAGGTGGAGAGCTTGGATATGCACTTTCGACTGCATATGGTTCGGTACTAGATAATCCTGATCTCATTAGTGTGTGTATGATTGGAGATGGTGAAGCTGAGACAGGACCTACTGCAACTGCATGGCATCTCAACAAATTCGTGCATCCTCAATCAAATGGAGTTGTGCTTCCGATATTGCACTTGAACGGATACAAGATTTCGGGCCCTACAATTTTTGGACGTATGTCTGATGCCGAGCTTCACAAGCTATTTGAAGGATACGGATACGAAGTTCATTTTGTATCATACGACGAAGAAGATCCTGATAGTATTTTTCAAAATATGTATACGACTCTTACGCGCTCATTTGCAAAAATAAAACATATCAAATCCCTTCAAGAAGATGTTGTTTCTCCTAAATTACCAATGATTATTCTCAAGACTCCAAAGGGGTGGACTGGCACCAAAGAATTTAACGGTGAAAAGCTCGAAGGTAATTTTTTGTCTCATCAAGTTATTCTTAAGGAGGCTCAATCAAATGAGCAAGAGCGAAAAGAATTACAAAAATGGCTGATGTCATATGAATTTAATACGCTATTTAATCCATATAAGGGATTTTGTGCTGAGATCGAGTCAATTATTCCGTCAAAAGAGTATCGCTTAGGTTCTAATTCTCATATGCACGCACTTCATTCGGACAAACTCCTTTTGCCTGATGTACATAGGCACGCTGAAGATTCGACTATTCGTGGGACAATGGGATCTAGTTCGATGAGGCGTGTGGGCGAATATATTCATGATGTATTCAAACTCAATGCAAAGAATTTTAGATTATTTTCTCCAGACGAAACATATTCAAACAAACTCGATAAAGTGTTCGAGCTTACTGACCGTGCATTTACATGGCCTATCAAGAGTTTTGATAAAGATATGAGTCCACATGGTCGTGTTATCGAAATGCTGTCCGAACACTCGCTTCAAGGATTGATGCAAGGATATGTATTGACTGGACGTCATGGAATCTTTGCTTCGTACGAAGCCTTCATTCAAATTGTTGCTACTATGGCTGATCAATATGCCAAGTTCCTCAAAATTTCAAGACAAATTGAATGGCGCAAAAGTATTCCATCTTTTAATTACATCCTCACTTCCTCTGGATGGCGCCAAGAACATAATGGATTTTCACATCAAAATCCTGGATTTATCGATGATATGTTTCAAAGGCAAGGGGATTTTGTGCATGTGTATTTCCCGCCCGATGGTAATTCGGCTTTGGCATGTATTGAAGAAATGCTTACTTCGCGTGACTGCATTAATATTCTTGTCGCCGGCAAAACCGTTGAGCCTCGCTGGATGACCGTAGATGAAGCGCGAGAACAACTCAAAACTGGTTTTGCAATATGGAGTTTTGCAAGTGATCCGCAACCAGACATCGTCTTTTCTTCGATGGGAGATTATGTAACCAAAGAAGTGTTAGCCGCGATTACCTTCTTGCGATACGAGATACCTAATCTCAAGATACGATATGTAAATAACATGAAATTAGGCTCGACTGGATTTTCAAAATTATTTGATGCTCAGGACGAATATACCTTTGAGCACTATTATACAAGTGATAAACCAGTTATCTTTAACTTCCACGGATATCCTCAAACTCTTAAACAACTCCTCTTTGATTATCCAGGTAATACCAATCGATTCAAAATAAATGGATATATCGAAAATGGTTCTACTACAACTCCATTTGATATGCAGATTCGAAACAAAACAAGCAGATTTGATCTCGTGATCCAAGCGGTCGAATTATTGAGCGATACCCTTGTTGTTAAAGAGCGCAAAGAAGCAATCATTACTAAATACAAAAAACTCATTACTGAGCATCGTGCTTATATTATCAAACATGGAGTTGACCCTGATGAAATAGAAAACTGGACATGGAAAAAATAATTATACTTAGTAATCCCGGAAGTGCTTCTAAAAAATATTCGATATATCAAGATGATATCGAAATTGCGTGGTTTCATATCGAAAAAATATCATCAGGGTATACATGTTCACAAAAAGTAGGTACTACATTCGAAAAAATAAAAGTGACAGATACAGAGTATCACCATGCCTGCATGTTTGTTGTCGAGACTCTCGTGAATAAAAAAATGATATCTGGAATTTCTGCTATTACACATATTGCAATTAGAACAGTTATTCCTGATGAAAATTATTCAAAGGACATGATCTTGACTCAAGATATTTTGGATAGTCTCAAAACAATTGTGTCATATGATCCACTTCACATATCGCCAGTTCTCGAAGAGATAGAGGTTGTTGTGCAACATCTTTCACCTCAAACAGTGATCTATCTTATCTCTGATTCTACTTTTCATGCGTCTGCATCTCGACGTGTTCCGGTCGAATGGGAAGGTGGGCTGAGAAGTATTGGGTACCATGGTCTTTCGTGCGAATCAGTTTTGGATACGCTTAGTCAACAGAATATTGCTCATCGAAAGCTTGTGATATGTCATCTCGGTGGAGGAAGTAGTGTCAGTGCGGTACATGCAGGGCAGAGCAAATATAACTCAATGGAGTACTCTCCACTTGGAGGAGTTATTATGGCTTCTCGTTCTGGCTCTATAGATCCTTTTATTGTGCTCAAATATATGAAAGAGAAAAATTTGTCACCTGAAGAACTCCTTACTCATTTGTATACTCGTTCAGGTTTACATGCGCTCAGTGGTGTATCACAAGATCTTCGAGATATCCGAGAACAAGCATTCAAGGGAAATGTTCATGCCAAAGATGCAATCATTCAATTTGTTGATTCGATTGTTGCTCATGTATGTAAAGCTGCTTCATATATGCAAGGCATAGATACGCTTGTGTTTACGGGAACAATTGGATTTAGGGCTTCGTATATCAGAGAAATGGTCGCCGAAAAATTACAATGGATCGGTATTCATCTTAATCATGATTCTAATACTCAAGAAACAGATACATGTTTTAAGGTGTCTGCAAGTGATTCGCGTGTCAAAGTATATGTCATTCAAATTGATGAGATGAAGATTATGTACACACATGTTCAAAAACTTATCTCCTCAAAACCAAAGAGTAAGGTATACTAAGAGAGTTATTATATTAATTTATTTACAATGAATATTACAAAACAGATCGCGTATATTTTGGTACTTATCGGAGGTTTGAATTGGGGAGTTTTTGGGCTTACGGGAGGAATTAATCTTGTGACAATGCTTACAATGGGAATTTCTATGTTTGAAAACATTGTGTATGTACTCGTAGGACTATCAGCTGTATATCTTATTGCAGTTCAAAGGACACTCGGAAGTTGTTCAAAAGCAGATTGTGAATGTGAAGTTCAAATTGCCGAACCTAATTCACCATCATCAGCAGTATAAGGTATGCATTTACTCTTTGATATTGGTGGAACCAAATCGCGTTTTGCGTTGTCTCATAGTATGACTTCATTTGACGAGCCAATTATTATTGACACTCCTCAAACATACGTCGAAGGTATCATGGCTTTTGATCAAGCGGTACGTACTCTCACGGGCGGCAAAAAAATACTCAGTGCAACAGGAGGATTTCCTGGAACACTTATCGACAAAAAAGTATTTCGCTCTCCCAATCTTCCTGATTATGAAGGGAAGCTTTTAGGATTTGAACTTGAGCGAATATTTAAAGTCGAGCCACATATCGAAAACGATGCGGACCTTGCTGCACTTGGAGAGGCAGTATATGGTGCAGGCAAGGGATATCCTGTAGTTGCATACATTACGGTAAGTACAGGGATAGGAGGGAGTATTATTTCAAATCAAAAGATTCAAACCAAAAAATATGGTTTTGAACCAGGGCATCAAATTATTAATTACAAAACTCACGAAACTTTGCACGACCTGATTAGTGGAACTGCACTCGAAAAAAAATACGGCAAGCCGGCAAAGCAAATTGTTGAACCTGAAATTTATGAGTGGATCTGCGAACTCCTTGGTGTAGCGCTGACAAATACAATTGTACATTGGTCACCTGATGCACTTGTGATGGGTGGAAGTATCACAAAAGACATTAATCTTGAAGAGGTCGAAGATCAAATTCGCAAAAACATGCATATTTTTCCTGACATACCAGTTATATGTCGGGCTCAACTGGGTGCATTTAATGGAATTTGGGGTGCTCTCGAAGTGCTCAAACATAGAGCTTTATAGAGAGGCAAGGATCTGTTGTTGCCTGATATATCCAAATGATTCATTGTCTTAAGAAGCCTTTCTGGGCTTCTTTTGTGTAAGGACTTGAATTGAGTTTGGGGAGACTTTTGTCTTAGATAAGGTTATGGACTTCTCATCCCAAAAACTTGCGGTATAATGAACTTTACTTATCAATAAAAATTCAGCATGAAAGATACAAAAACAAAGCAGGTGAGCATTAAGAAAGTAATAGGACGAGAAATTCTAGATTCGAGAGGTAATCCAACGGTTGAAGTTGAGATTACTCTTTCTGACGGATCATTTGGACGAGCTGCTGTGCCGTCAGGAGCATCAACAGGAAGTCATGAAGCGGTAGAACTTCGAGATGGAGGCAAGCGATACATGGGCAAAGGAGTATCCAAAGCGGTTCTTAATGTAAACGAAACTATTTGTAAGGCAATCAAAAACAAATCTTTTACGCAAAGAGAATTGGATGAGCGACTTATCGAACTTGATGGTACTTCTAATAAAGGCAAACTTGGTGCAAATGCAATTTTGGGTGTATCACTCGCATTTGCCCGAGCTACTGCTGTATCACTCAAAAAACCATTTTATTCATATATTCAAAAAATTTCCAAAACGAAGGAAATGACATTGCCTGTACCAATGATGAACATCATGAACGGAGGACAACACGCGGTGAACTCGACCGATATTCAAGAATTCATGATTGTGCCGCACGGACTTCCTACATTCTCTAAAGCTCTTCAGGCGGGAACCGAAGTGTTCCATACCCTCAAAAAAATCCTTCACGATCAAGGCTTTAGTACGACAGTTGGCGACGAAGGAGGATTTGCTCCATCACTCAAAACAAACGAAGATGCACTCAAGCTTGTTGTTGAAGCAATCGAAAAAGCTGGTTACAAACCAAAAACACAAATTTCAATTGCGCTTGATGTTGCGTCAACTGAGCTCTATAAAGATGGAATGTATCACTTAGCTACCGAGAACAAAACATTCACAAGCGAACAATTTGTTGAATACTATGCAGATCTCTTGAACAAGTATCCAATTATCTCGATTGAAGATGCGCTAGCTGAAGATGATTGGGAGGGATATGGGCTTTTGACCAAGAAGCTTGGCAAAAAAGTTCAACTTGTTGGAGATGATCTTTTTGTAACTAACGTCACTCGACTCAAAGAAGGTATCGAGCGCAACGTCTGCAACTCAATTCTTATCAAGCTCAATCAGATTGGAACACTGACCGAAACTCTTGATGCGATCGCAATGGCAACTAAAGCAGAGTATACCTCTATTGTTTCGCATCGATCTGGTGAAACAGAAGATTCTTGCATTGCTCATGTTGCAGTGGGTACTGGCGCAGGACAAATCAAAACAGGTTCGCTTTCTCGAACTGATCGAATTGCCAAGTACAACCAACTTCTTCGAATCGAAGAAGCTCTTGGTGCCAAAGCTGTCTACCCAGGAAAAAAGGCTTTTAAAATCAAATAAACTTTCTCTGCACGTACTTGATAACTCCTACAGGTGCCTCCCTTTTTTCGAAACAGGCGGCGGTCGACGTCTCACTCATGTTCCGAACGCGTGGCGCTCCTTTTCGAAAAAGAGGGAGCACCTGTGGAGGGCGACCAAGTCGAGCATCTATACCAAAAAAAGGGAGTACCTTACAGAGGTTACGACACATAGTGATCATAAAAAACAGGCATATACCGTGCCTGTTTTTTTATTTCAAAAAAGTGCTATATACTTGATATATGAAAAACAAACAAGTAGCACTTATTATTCTGGATGGATGGGGATACCGAGAAGATACTAATCATAATGCAATTGCACAGGCGCAGACACCGTATTTTGATTCGTTATGGGATACCTATTCTCATACACTTCTTCATGCAGGAGAAGGGTACGTTGGTTTGCCAGCTGGTCAGGTAGGAAATAGCGAGATTGGACATATGACAATTGGAGCGGGAACTATTATTGATACTGATCTTGTTCGTCTTGCTAAGGCTATTCAAGACGAATCATTTAATGCTAATCAAGAGTTTTTGGATTTGTTTACTCATGTGAAAGAGAAAGGAAGTGCGTTGCATGTGATGGGCCTTATCGGTACAGGAGGAGTGCATGCTCATAGTGATCATTTGTTTGCGTTTATGAAACTTGCAAAGGAACATGGTGTGTCGCAGTGTTACATTCATGCATTTACTGATGGGCGAGATTCGGGACCATACGATGCGACCCACACCCTTGAAGAATTACATGAGATATGCGAAGAATTGCAGTTCGGGCAATTAGCTTCGGTTTCGGGGAGATTTTTTTCGATGGATCGTGACAGTAACTGGGATCGTCTTCAAAAATTTGAAGATCATGTATTCGAATGTAAAAACGGACTATGTCAGATTGCTCCAATTGAAGAACTCAAAAGACAATACCAAGAAGGAAAAACCGACGAGCATATCGAGCCGTATGCGCTCATCGAAGCGCCACTTCGACAAAATGATGGTGTCTTTATTTTCAATTTTAGAGCAGATCGTGCACGCATGATTACTCAGCGAATACTTGAACGCAAAAAGTCACTTGCTTTGCATGTGGTGACACTAACCGAATATCAAAAAGATTTGGATGTGCGCGTTGCATTTCCTCCTCGTACTATTAGAACAACTCTCGCTAATGAAGTTTCGAAGGCAGGATTGAGACAGGTTCATCTTGCCGAAACTGAAAAGTTTCCGCACGCGACCTATTTTTTGAATGGAGGAAAAGAAGATCCTCATGAGGGTGAAGAGCATGTCATGCTTGCAAGTCGAAAAGATGTGGCAACACACGATCTGGCACCAGAGATGCGTGCCGAAGCAATTGCTGATGAGGCAATTGCACGAATCGAAGCTGGGATCGAATTTATTTTTATAAACTTTGCTAATCCTGATATGGTTGGACATACTGCTAATATGCCCGCGATCATTACCGCTGTTGAGACGGTAGACGAACAACTCAAGCGTGTCTGCGATGTGTTGCATGCGCGAGGAGGTGTTGCAGTCATCACTGCTGATCATGGTAACGCCGAACTCAATATGAATCCTGACACAGGAGACAAGCACACAGCTCACACACTCAACCAAGTACCATGTATTATTTCGAATGTGTCCGAACCACTTCATTCTGAAGGGTCACTGCAAGATCTTGCTCCGACAGTTCTTAAGTTACTTGATATTCCTGTTCCGATTGAAATGACTGGAAGGAGTTTGTATTAAAGGGTAGTTTGCGCGGATATTACTCTCATCTTCAAAAATAAAAAACTAACTTCTTGCGCATTAGTCTCGTTGCGGTGCTCTCCAAAATAGTTGTTCAAGGAGTGGATTTTTGGCGTTCTTGATGAGCTTGCGACCGTAGGAGATACCTTTTTTGCGACAGGTATTGAGGATTTTGGGGTTGGCAGATGTTTTTACATCACCACTGTAATATGTGCCAAGGCAGATGCTTCCGTAATACAAAAATATTCCTCTCAACCAGAATGCGGGAAAAGCAAAGAATAGGATTGCCTGAGCCCAATTAGGTGTCCCTCCTGATATTAAAAAATATGTCTTGAGATACTGAAGCATACCAGATGGTTGAGCGATGAGATTCTTTTGATCCATAGAGAGTGCAAAAAACCGAAGGCGATCAATAAAGTTCTTGAGATGCGCTGGAACTGAAAAGTTATATGTCGGAGTGGCAATAACCAGTCCTTGCGCGCATTTTATTTTTTGGGTGAGTTCTTTAAAATCTTCTTCGTGCTCTTGTGGTCCGGTACTGTTCTCGAATCGGTAGGTGTCGATGGCGATGTCATCGAGGTATATTTTTTCAACTTTGATTGTCTGATGTGTGAGGAGACCTTCGATAAATGCATCAAGCATGTGATCCGAGTTGCGCTTACGTGATGGAGAGCAGGCGAGTGCAATAACATTGAGAGGGGTGAGGTGTGTTGTCATTGAGGATAGTATACCTCTAAGCTTCTTATATGAAAAGTCTGAATACTGGGGAGTGATAGGACGTTGGATTCATTGTGTTTCGAATCCTGCCTGGGTGGCGAATTGAGTGAGATCTGTTGCGAGGAGGTCTTTTTGTTTGGTGTAGATTCGGAGCTGTTGTTTGGATGTGTTGCCTCTGACTATGACATGAAGACATGCATCTTCAGACTTTATTTTGAGACGTTTGATACCACCCGATGATCGCAGTGGAGTAATAAATCCAAGAGATATCTTGGTGACATGTCGATGAGACTTTGCATAATCCACGACAAGGGTAGCTGCGTCAATGACAGTTGTGTGGCTTGCTGTTATTTTTCGGCCGGATCGTTTCATATCTATGCGGGATTCTACCTTAAGATACATGATTGTGCTAGTGATGGGAGGTGTCAGTGATGAAGTGGCTATGTAGTGGTTTAAGGGTATGTGGTGAGAAGAGAGGTATTGTATAGTGATGTGTGGTGTGTTCTACGAGGCCGGACTGATGCATTTGATTTATCGTGCGATTTTGATATGATTTGCAGTAGTTCTTTGAAGATTCAAACATTCCTCGGTAGCTCAGCGGTAGAGCAGTCGACTGTGGACACATTTCTTTTTGAGGTATAATCTTCGTGATATGCCACACAAGAGAACGTATCGAGCACTGCAAAGTGCACGATACCACATGCAGCTTCCTGATCGTAAGACAGGTCGAAAAACAGGGTGAATTGCTGGAAGCCTTAGCACGTAGTGGTGAAGGTAATCAGCAGCCAAGCTTCGGAGTAATCCGTTGAAGGTTCAGAGACTATCCCGAAAGGGAGTAGAGTGCGCAAGCATTCGAAGCGCCTTGCATCCACATTCATGTCTGACATGATATGCGGATGATGATATAGTCCACGCCTTTAAGAAATTTTGGGATACGTGTAATCGATTGGTCGTAGGTTCGAATCCTGCCCGAGGAGCAAATACTTGACTAAATATAAAATATATACTATTATTTAATAGTAAGTTATTTTACAAGGCCAGAGGTTCTAGGAGGAACCCAGGTGTGCCAAACAATACACCAAATAAAGAGAGATGGAAAAACTATTACTGCTTTTATTTATTGCAGGAGTGTTGTACATTGGACTCGAGGGAGTTGTGATGTCAATAAAGAAAAGGAGCTTAATTTTCGTGGCGTTCACTGCCCCTTTCTTGATCTATGCGGTAATGTTCCTTATCGCATATATAAATCTTGTCTTATAATGTGACAATCCGAACCGCGTTTAACTTTCCACAGTTGCGCGGTTTTCTTTTTATGTTAGTTCTGAAGTTGTAATTTTATAAAATTCTCAAAAACACTGAAACCTTCCAAATCTCTTTTAACAGCAGTCCAATTCAGAGTTCTGAATGCGTCCAGTTGGGGGAGCACGGATAAGCTAGCACAGTGTGCATGGTCTTATAAAGAAAAACCACCCAAATAGGGTGGTTTTTCTTTAGAAATTCTTTAGGATTTCTTTGCTTTTTAATCTCCAGAATTCCTCGATGCTCTGCATCGGTCCACATGGTATTCTTGATGTATGGAACACATACGAAAGAGACACAATGTATCACTCCTTATATACCACCTCGTCTATCCAGCGAAGTTT
>JAULZV010000053.1:0-25549 GCA_032117135.1 Minisyncoccota bacterium | reverse complement strand
ACTCTTTAGATCAAACCTTCTTGGTAAACGAGTAGACTACTCAGGTCGATCAGTAATTGTTATCGGACCGACACTGAATCTTAATCAATGTGGACTTCCAAAGAAAATGGCTCTTGAACTTTTCAGGCCATATGTAATCTCTGGATTGATGCACAAAGAACTCGCCTTTAACGTACGAGGAGCAGGAAAACTTATTGAAGATGGAACTCCGGAAGTATGGGAAATCCTCGAAGATGTTATTCGAGACAAATACGTACTTCTTAACCGAGCACCTACACTTCACCGACTTGGTATTCAAGCCTTTCAACCAATTTTGATTGAAGGTAATGCGATTCAAGTTCATCCTCTGGTATGTACTGCCTTTAACGCGGACTTCGATGGTGACCAAATGGCGGTTCACGTACCTCTTTCAGAAGCAGCTCAATACGAAGCTCGAGAAGTGATGGCTGCACACCTCAACATCCTTAAACCGGGTAGTGGAGACCCTGTAGTGTCAGCTAAACTTCTTGATATTATCCTTGGATGTTTTTGGGTAACCAAGATCGAGGAAGGTGCACATGGGGAAGGAAAAACATTTCCTGGTCCAAACAGCGCAATTACTGCGGCTGATTACGGTGTAATAGATGTACGAGCAAAAATTCTTGTACGAGGAAAAGCAGGTACAAAATATGCTGCATACGAAGAAAAACCTCTCGAAACTACAGTTGGACGAATTCTCTTCAATGATGTGTTGCCAGACGATTATGAATTCATCAACTCAGAAATCGACAAATCTCGAATGCAAAAAATTATCGATGATTTGATCGATAGTCGAGGAATTGTCTTTGTGACCGAAACGCTCGATAAGATCAAGAAGTTCGGATTCGGATACGCAACAATTTCAGGAGTAACATGGGGACTTGATGATATTCAGATTCCAGAACAAAAATACAAAGTTATCGAGGATGCAACTGGTCGAGTAAAAGAAATCATCTCACAATACAATGAAGGATATCTTTCTAATGATGAACGATACCGAAAAATTATCGAAATTTGGCACGGTGCTAAGAACGAAGTTGAAAAACTTATTCCAGATACACTTGATAAGAATGGTTCAGTGTATGATATGTGGAAATCTGGAGCTCGAGGTTCGCTTTCTCAAATTACTCAGATGGCAGGTATGAAAGGACTTATTCAAAACTCAGTTGGAGAAACGATTGAGTATCCAGTACTCTCATCATCAAAAGAGGGATTGAGTCCGATCGAATACTTCACTACTACTCACGGTTCTCGAAAAGGTCTTTCTGACACCGCACTTAACACTGCTCGAGCCGGATACCTTACTCGAAAACTCTTCTCAGTAGCGCAAGATGTTGTTGTTACCGAACAAGATTGTGGTACCTCAGCTTTTGTTCTGACCGGAAAAGATTCAGATTCAGGAATCGAAGTTGCAATCTCTAAAAAGATTCGTGGACGAGTTCTTGCAAAAGATATTGTCGATCAAGAAGGAAAGGCTGTGTTCAAAAAAGGACATGTCATCAAAAAAGAAGATGCACAAAAAATTGAAGCATCAGGTGTTCAAGAAGTTGCAGTATTCTCTCCACTTACATGTAAAACAAAGCACGGTATTTGTGCAAAATGTTACGGACTTGATCTCGGTAAAGACGAAAGTGTTGACCTTGGAGAAGCTGTGGGAACCGTTGCTGCTCAAGCGATTGGAGAACCAGGTACTCAGTTGACTATGCGTACGTTCCATGCCGGAGGTACGGCATCTCTTGGAGGAGATATTACACAAGGTCTTCCTCGTGTAGAAGAAATCTTCGAACGACGAAAACCATCAAGTCCTGCGGCAATTGCCAAGGGTGAAGGATTTGTTCTGGAAGTTAAAGAAGCAGGAAAAGATCGAGCAATTATCGTCTCTGGTGCTGCTGGAAGCAAGACCAAAAAACAAGCAGAGTACACATTCCCAGTTACTCGAACTCCACTTGTAAAAGTTGGTCAAGAAGTAGTGAAAGGACAATTTTTGACAGATGGATCTGCTGACTTGTCTGAACTATTCAAACTTGCTGGACGAGAAAAAACACAAGAGTACATGATCGGACAAATCAATAAGATTTATGAACTACAGGGAGAACCTATTTCACGAAAACACATCGAAGTAATCGTACGACAGATGTTCTCTCGAGTACGAATTACGAATGCAGGAGATTCTCTTCTTGCAGTTGGTGACATTGTTGAAGTAGATAACTTCAACGCGATAAACGAAGCAATGACTGATTCTCAAATCAAAGCAGAAGCAGACCCATTGATTCTCGGTATTGCCGAAGTTGCGCTTACAAAAGGAAGCTTCCTTTCAGCTGCATCATTCCAACACACTAACCGAGTACTTATTAATAACTCAATCAAGGGCGCAGTCGACAAACTTACTGGCCTCAAAGAAAACGTTATTATCGGTAGACTTATTCCAGCAGGAACTGGTTTTGTAGGAAGTAAGAAAAATCTGAAGGTACAAGAAATTCAGGACGAAATAAAATCAAGAATTGAATTCGAATAATCTCTGCTTTACCCACTATGCATAGCGGTAATCAGATACAAGAGATAAAGGAACGACTTCCCATCGAGGAAGTTGTTTCTCGTTATGTAAAATTGGAAAAATCAGGAATTAATCTTAAAGGATTATGCCCGTTCCATAACGAAAAGTCACCGTCATTTTTTGTAGCACCTCATCGTGGATCCTTCATGTGTTTTGGATGTGGTAAAAAGGGTGACATCTTTACCTTTATCCAAGAAATTGAAAGTCTCGAATTCTTTGACGCACTCAAACAACTTGCACAGCAAGCAGGTGTCGAACTCGAAACTTCTGCCTCTCAAGATCAAAAGCCCAAAAAAGATGCGTATGCAATTCTTGAAAAAGCATGTCTCGTATACGAGTCGCTTCTCACTAAGCATGTCGAGGCACAAGAATATCTTGCAATGAGAGGTTTGACCGAAAAAACAATACGGCAATTTAGGATTGGCTTTGTTCCTGACGAATGGGGCATACTCCATGGAGAACTCAAAGGTATGTTTGACGAAAAAGAAATTCTCGACAGTGGACTAGTTATCAAAAGTGAAAACGGACGATTATACGATCGGTTTAGAGGGAGGATTATGTTTCCGATTTTTGATTCGACAGGGAAGGTGATTGCCTTTACGGGTCGTATCCTCAAATCAGATGATAAAGAAAGTCCAAAGTATGTAAACAGTCCCGAAACTCAGCTCTTTAGCAAATCTCATGTCTTGTATGGTCTTAATTTTGCTAAGCAAGCAATTCGAAAACATAATTTTGCGATCTTGGTAGAAGGACAAATGGATGTGATTATGTCTCATCAAATGGGGTATGGTAACACTATCGCATCCTCTGGAACGGCCTTTACTCAAGATCAGCTGCAGATGATTTCAAGACTCACTCCGAACCTACTCCTTGCATTCGATAGTGATAGTGCTGGCCTTGCAACAACTGCCAAAGTATGGGAAATGGCTCTCTCACAAGGGCTCGATGTGAAGATTGCATACTATGAAGGAGCAAAAGATCCTGCAGATACGATCAACGAGAATCCTGACACATGGCGTGAAATTGTTAAAAACTCTATCCATATTATTGAGTTTGTTGCACGCCTTGTTGCCAAGATTCCAGATGAACGCAAACGACTCAAGGCATACGAAGAAAAAGTACTTCCGCTTCTTCGGAGATTACATACATACAGTGAGAAAAACTTTTTTATTGAAAAAGTCGGTTCGATTCTCACGATGAATTCCTCGATTATTTGGAGTGATCTTTCTTTGATGAAATCTGAAGATAAGTGGCAAGGCAAAGTGTATGTGCAACCAGACAAAATTGATTATGACATGATGCTCGGAGCTTACATTTGTTTGTATCAAAAAAAACAAAATGATCTTCCAATTCGTATTGAAGAATTTCTCAAGAGTCTTGATGTTCAATCCTTGCTAGTTACGTCTGCAGATGAAAAAAAATTATTTGAAATTGAAAATCAATTTGAGGAAAATCCGACCAAAGTTGCAAATGATTTTAAAGAATTATTTTCTCAATATACATTAATTCAACTCAGACTTCGAAGTAAACAATTGAGGGAAGAACTCCGGACAGGTTCGATGCAAGAACTTGAGATCCTCAAAAAACTAGAAGAAAACAAAAAGATCATGCACGAAATTCAAACAGGAGTTTGTCAGTTTATCAACGATATGGTATAACCAAACAATCCAGATTATGGCAAAAAGCAATTTGAAAAAAACAAAAACGAAAACGCAACCAAAAAACACAGTCAAAAAAACTGTTTCAAAAAAACCAGTGACACAAAAAATACAAAAAAAAGTCACACCCAAAAAGCCTGTTACTATTAAAGCAAAGATCGTAGTCAAAAAGACGATTACCAAAAAAACAATACGAGTCAAGCCTACTGCAGCGTCTAAGAAAGCGCAGGAGCAACTCCAAAAAGCTGAAAAATTAATACGAAGAGGAAAAGAACGAGGATATGTCACATACGACGAAATCCTAAAGGATTTTCCTACAATCGAAACCGACCTTTTGTTTCTCGATGAGTTGTATGTAAAATTTAATGACGCGGGAGTGGATGTTCTCGAAAACAGTGGTCTCTTGAATATGGATGTACATCTTGAAGAAAACAAGTATTCATACAAATCATCAGGACAATACGACTCAATTCAAATTTATCTTAAAGAGATCGGTCAGTATCCATTGATCAAGGCCTCTGAAGAAAAAGAACTCGCAAAACGAATCGAAGTAGGGGATGAAGAAGCTAAAATGCTTCTTGCTCGCGCCAACCTCAGACTTGTGGTATCAATTGCCAAAAAGTATGTAGGACGAAGTCCTGACCTTACACTTCTTGATCTTATTCAAGAAGGTAACCTTGGGCTCTTTAAAGCGGTAGACAAATTCGACTGGCTCAAAGGATTCAAATTTTCTACCTACGCAACATGGTGGATTAGACAAGCAATTACACGAGCACTCGCTGATCAATCTCGAACCGTTCGAATTCCTGTTCACATGCACGAAACAATCGCTAAGTACAAACAAGTGTTTAGACGACTCTCACTTGATCTTGGACGAGATCCCGTGCCCGAAGAAATCGCAACCGAAATGGATATCGATCTTGATAAGGTGTATACAATCGAAAAAATCGATCAAGCAACTGTATCGCTCGAGAGTCCTGTTGGTGATGATGGAGATGAAAAATCAACACTCGGAGATTTTATTCCTGATGACAAAATTCTTTCACCGGATCAAGAAGCATCGCGTCGAATTCTCAAGGATCAAGTCAATGAGATTCTCGAAGAGTTGACCGAAAAAGAACGCAAGATTCTTGAACTTCGTCATGGGCTGGTTGATGGTATCCAACACACGCTCGAAGAAGTGGGTAAAATGTTTGGAGTTACTCGTGAACGAATTAGACAAATCGAAGCCAAGGCGCACGATAAGATTCGACAGCACGAAAAAGCAAACAGACTTGAGAACTATTAGACCACGACACACTTGTTTTTTAGGATATATATGGTAAAAAGAATCCAGAAATGGGTTCTTTTTATGTATATCGTTCGATTAAGCTGTGAGGGATCCAAGGCCTTTTCAGCTCAAGCGAACCATGGTGGAACGTGAGGGCAGAAGATACAACGTACATCATCATGTCACAACAAACATCGGTAAATGTCGAAAATCAGAATAAAATCACGGTCGCGCCGCCACGTGGCGAGTTCGTTTCCCAGAAGTACTTCCATACCAGTAACAAACATGCCAACTTCGGTTCGATCTCGGGGGAGTTTCTGGACGGCTGCGGATCCCGGGCCAAACAAACTGGAGGATCAGGCCCTTGCACCATGGTGCGGCGGGATCTGAACAAACCACCAAGGGAGAAGTTCATGAAATTCCTCCAAAATTCAGGGATCAACCTTAGGGACTCCTGTGTTGGGCTCCGTTACATCGCGCGTCTCCAAGAGGAGCAATCTACAGGCCAACCTGATGGTCCGTTACTGGTCGACGGGACCTTTAACGTATGGCTGCTCAAGAAAAAAGGCAACTCGAATTTTATGGTCGTGGTTCTCAGATTTTCATCTCGTTCTCGTACGTGGTGCGGAGAATCATACACGTTGTCTGTGACTACATTGCCTACTATCGGGCGGTTCAGACTCTTTTGCGGCGTGCCACAGGCGCACGTTGATGCTTCAGTTGACGAAGCGTCAGTCGCTGCCTGAACCTCACTCCACCATCTCAATCCAACCACGACGCCCTCCAAGGCGCCGTGGTTTTTTTTATGTTAGAATCAAAATCATGAATCAAGACGCCTTCAAAAAAGCCTACAACAATCTCAATACCGAGCAACGTCAAGCTGTCGATACAATTGAGGGGCCAGTCATGGTTAACGCTGGACCAGGAACGGGCAAGACGCAGATTTTGACTCTGCGTATTGCTCGTATACTCGAGCAAACCGATACTAAACCTGAACAGATACTTGCACTGACTTTTACTAATGCAGGGAGTTTTACTATGAGAGAACGTCTGACTCAGTACGTTGGTGATCTCGCATATCGCGTCAATATTTATACGTTTCATTCATTTTGCAAGCAGGTCATCCAAAACAACTCATTTTATTTTCCTCAATTTGAATATGCGAATGTGATTGATGATCTGCAAAAGGTAAAAATAATCGAATCTATTTTGGATCAATCTCATTTCACATATCTCAAAGGAAGTCATGATGAATATCAAAAAGTAAAAGATATTACGCGAGCGCTTAATACAATCAAAAAAGAAGGTCTAAGTGCGGATCAATTTGCTGCGCTTATTCCCAAATGGAAAGACGAATTGTATCAAGATGAAAATCTCTACTACAAAAGAAAATACAAAGAATATAATGCAGGGGACATTAAGCCTCAAGAAGAACAAAAAATCCAGCGAAGGATTGCACAAGGGTATGAATTAGTTGATTTGTATCGACAATACCAACAACAACTCTCAGATCTTAAGTTATACGACTTTAGCGACATGATATTGACTGTGCTAGACCGGTTACGTACCGATGAGAACTTCAAATTTGACCTACAAGAGCAGTTTCAGTATGTATTGGTAGATGAGCACCAAGACACCAATGAAGGTCAAAATGAGCTTATTGAGCTTCTTACGGATGCTGAGCATTTGAACCGTCGTCCTAATGTGTTTACAGTAGGGGATGAAAAACAATCAATTTACAGATTTCAAGGTGCTAGTGAAGAAACGTTCAGACATTTTAATACGCTCTATGATGATATTGCCCACATCTCTCTTATCCAAAATTATCGTTCAACCAAAAATATTCTCGACGCTTCTCATGCGGTTATTACTTCTTCACTAGAGCAATCTGTCGCGTTGACTTCAAATACATTGGATAATGAACCAATTCATATTGGGGAGTTTTCAAATTACAAATTCGAACTCTTGTATGTTGCATACGACATACAACAAAAAATTGCTCAAGGTGTCGCACCAGAACACATTGCAATCTTATATCGTGCAAACAAACATCTGACAGATCTCAAAACAGTTCTTTCGCATGCATCTATTCCATTCTCAGTGTATTCCAAAGATAGTGTGTTTGAAGATGTTGATATTTCAAATATCATCAAATTACTTAAAGTTATTATAAACCCAGTTGATGAAGAACAATTATCTAAAGCATTGCTTATCAATTTTCTCGGGCTTGATGGTCATGATGTAATCAAAATTCTTGACGCAAGATCATCATATGCTCGCTCCGGCACATCACTTTTTGATATGCTTCGCGATTCAGTAATACTTGGTGATATTGGGCTTACGCATTCAGATCGTGTACTCGAATTTTCTACCTTACTCACTCAATCAATTATTGCTATTCAAAACGAACATATTCTTGATTTTTTGAAATCATTTCTGATGAATATAGGGTACACCTCGTATATGTTGGCAAGTCCTATGAGTCGAGACAAGATGCTTAAATTAGATAAGTTGTTTGATGAAATCAAAAAACAAGATGCCAAGGGTGCATTTAAAATACAAGATTTTATCAAGCTAGTTGATTCATATCACGCATATCATCTTGATATCGAAAGCGGAAGTCCTGATCTCAAGACGGGTGTTCAACTTATGACAGCTCATGGTTCGAAAGGAAAAGAATTTGAACATGTGTATCTCATCAATACTACTCGCTCTCATTGGGAAAATAGCCGCTCGTTTGGAGGAATTGCATTACCTATACAAGACTACAAAGGAGATGTTCACGATGAACGAAGATTGTTTTATGTTGCCATGACTCGAGCTCGTCGAAGTCTGTCGATTACATATTCAAAGACTGATTGGGAGGGGAGAGAACAAGAAAAAAGTATGTTCATAACCGAAATCTTATCGGAATGTAGTGTGTTGATTGATGTTGCTACATTTGAGCAATCACATGCTGATGATTTGATTCAGTTTCTTGTACCGTCTACACAATCAAAAACCATATACGATATTGAATATATCTCAGAAATATTTATGCGCAGAGGTTTGACGGTAACTGGGCTTAATAATTACGTCACGTGTCCGATCAAATATTTTTACAGAAGTCTTATTCAAATTCCAAGTGGATATTCGGCCATTCTCAAATATGGTAACGCAGTTCATGGTGCACTCGAAAAGTTTTTTGCGCGCAGTGCTCAGACGGGTGAACTTGAAAGTATAGAAGTACTCTGTGATTTATTTTCGATTGAAATTGAACGCTCAGGACTTCGTAACGAAGATTATCAAAAGTATCTTGCGCGTGGTCTCGAAAATCTTGGATATTGGTACAAAAATAGAAAGCAGGATTTGGGAGTGTTTGTAAAACTAGAAGAAAAAGTCAAACGAGATTTTCAAATTGATGACACAACACATATATGTATTCATGGTATTCTCGACAAAATTGAGTTTACAAATCCTCAACTTGAAGGCGGGGTAACAATTGTCGACTACAAAACTGGTAAAGCATACTCACACAAAAACAAAGAACAACGCAAAGATCTTGAGCGTCAACTTATTTTTTATTATGTGCTTCTTGAAGAATACCAAAAAGACGCATGGCACGTGAACTCTGCAATGCTTGATTTTATAGAACCTAATGACAAAGGAAAATCAGAACTTCATGTTCTTGAAGTAGGTCCAGCTCAAATACAAGAGATGAAAGAACTCATTACTCGTACAGCTCACGAAATCTTGTCAGGAGAATTTTTGAATAAGGGATGCAAAAAGAAAGACTGTGAGTGGTGCGCGTTGCATCCGTAGATTATTGAAGTAATTCGCCTACAATTCTTTTGACATCTGCACCATCAGCTTGTCCTCCGGTTTCTTTGAGAACTGCTCCGATGATTTGACCCATTTTGCTTTTGTCGCCTTCAAATTGCGCGATTTTGGCCTCTGCGATTGGTTTGATTTGCTCGTCACTCATCATTGCAGGTAAATATTTTTCGATTACTGCAAGCTCAACTTTTTCGTTTTGAGCGAGATCATCTCGTCCACCTTTTTCAAATTGTTCGATTGCATCTTTGCGTTGCTTAGACGCGCGCTTAATAACGACAAGCGTCTCATCATCACTAAGTGTATCTTGTGGAGTTCTTCCAAGAGTCACAAGTTCATTAGTAAATGCCGAAAGAAGTCCTCGGATAGTAGTCAATCTTTCACTGTCTTTTGCGCGCATAGCATCCTTCATGTCTGACTTGATTTGTTCGATAATACTCATATATTTTGGGTTACGATAATATCACCATACTAACATATAATTTTTATGTTAAAATACACCCCATGACAACTATACTTTTGATATTAATTGCGATTTTATTGGTGGCTATCTTGGGTTTTGTGATTGTATTGCTTCTAAAAATGAACCAATCCAAACAAATGGACATTCAACCTCACATTAGTCAATTGAGTACACAACTTACCGAACAAATTCACCAAATTAATCGAACTGTAGATGCCAAAATAGGAGAGTCACAGCGGTTAATGTCCGATTCATCTTCTCAGCAATTCAATCGATCTCAGCAACTAATCCAAGATATTCATAAATCAGTGACCGATCAACTAGTCACGATGACCAAAGGAGTGACTGAAGTGTCCGAATCAACCAAACAGGTGTTTACTATCGCCGAACAACTTCACAATCTCGAAAAAGTTCTCAAAAATCAAAAACAGCGTGGTAACTTAGGTGAAGCAAGTTTGTCTCTTGTGTTTTCAAATATTTTGTCTCCAACCGATTACGAATTTCAATACAAATTCAAAAACGGCGATACGGTAGATGCAATTATTAAGACGCCGCACGGTATCATCCCTGTTGACGCCAAGTTTTCGCTCGAAAACTATTCGCGCCTTGTCAATGAGACAGATGATGCACGCAAAGCCGAGCTTGAGCGTGACTTCAAAAACGACCTCAAGCGTCGCATCGACGAAACTGCCAAATACATCAAGACTGACGAGCAGACACTCGGGTTTGCCTTCATGTATATCCCCGCAGAAGGAATTTATTATGACCTACTTGTGAACGAGGTTGGAGCAACCAAGGTTAATACACGGAGTTTGATTGATTATGCCTATAATGACAAAAAAGTCATCATCGTATCACCAACCACCTTTGCTGCCTACTTACAATCGGTCTTACATGGCTTTAATGCCTTCAAAATAGCCCAAGGTGCAGAGCAAATACGCAAACACGTCACAGAGCTCGGGAAGCACCTCAAATCCTATGAGGAGTACCACAACAAGCTGGGTAAGAATCTTGGGACAGTGGTTAACCAATTCAATTTTTCGCACAAAGAGTTCAAAAAAATCGATAAGGATATTATTCGTATTACCGAAAGTTCGGCTGATCTTCAGCCTCTTGCAATCGAAGAGGTGATTAGATCTGAAGAAGACTAGGTCGGTTTGTCCTTATCAAATATCTCGATTATCCATATGAGGATTATGTGTGTGAGGACTGTTGTTGTGGCTCTGATTAGGGGTGTGTATGGGGCGTAAAGAGGGGTGTTTAGTCAACCTATATAAGGGCTTGCAAAGTAGACAAAATAGGGTACAATGGTCGAACATATGAATAAAGCAGTAGAAAAAAAGGAATACGCAATCATCGAGACTGGTGGCAAACAATACATTGTCGCAGTAGGTGATACTCTCAAAGTTGAAAAAATGTCAGATGACGTAAAGGTCGGAGACACTATTGATCTTGATAAGGTTCTCGTGATCGACAACGGTACTTCTGTGCAAGTTGGAGCTCCATACCTCACATCAAAAGTTTCAGCAAAAGTGCTTGATATCGCCAAAGACAAAAAAGTTCAAGTGATCAAGTACAAGCAAAAAAGCCGATACTTCGTTAAGCAAGGACACCGACAAACTCTCATGAAAGTTGAGATTCTTTCTATTTAGTTTTTGTACCCAACCAATAGTTTTGTCCACACAAAAAGAGTATGATTTCGGAGCGACTCCGCAGGCCAAAGGCCGAGGACTTAGCGAAGAAACATACTCTTTTTGTGTGGATACTGACTATCTTACCCTCTGTTTTTGAGGGCGTTTTTGATTGTCTCAATATCAACATACTCAATCTCCACACCCGTTGATATTCCGCGTCCAAGCATCGAGATGCGAACATCAGGTTTGTGCTTTTGAACGAGTTGTTTGACGAGATTTGCAGTGTGATCACCTTCAGGATTGACGGGGAGCGAGAGGATAACCTCCTCGGGTTTTTTGGTATTGATCAGGGCAATAAGTGTATGAATATCAATATGTTTTTCGATATCCCGCTCAGACACGGCAAGGGTCGTTCCAAGTACAAAATATAGTCCGTCGTAGGTGTGTGTTTTTTCGATAGTTTCAAGATCGGTGTCTTTAGCAACAATCATCAAGAGGGAAGTCAGGCGCTTGTCATCTCGGCAAATGTCACAAAGTTGCGTCTCGCTCGAAAAAAACCGGTTACATTGTGGACAGTGTTTAGTTAATGACTTGAGATCTCGTATTTCAGAGATGAGTTTTTCGGTGTAGGATTTATTTTTACGTAAAAGAAAAAAGACAAAACGCTTGGCTTGCCTCGGTCCTATTCCAGGGAACTGTCTAAACAGTTCTGTAAGTTCGTCGATGTGGTTCATATTAAAAATCGTCTATGGCGTTACCATAATTAGAATTGTCGATATCGGTAAAAGATGACTTTTTGTCATCAAAGTACAATTCGCACACGCCAACTGGTCCGTTTCGGTGTTTTTCGATACAGATTTCGGCAATGTTAGGACGCTCTGACTCTTGGTTGTACTTATCTTCACGATGAATAAACATAACCACATCGGCATCTTGCTCAATCGATCCTGAGTCTCGCAGGTCCGAAAGTCGCGGCTTACCACCTCGCGCTTCGACGGCTCGAGACAGCTGTGAAAGAGCAATCACAGGAACATTCATCTCGCGAGCAAGATGTTTGAGCGATCGTGAAATCTCAGTAACTTGAGTTACTACGTTGTCTGTCTTGGTGATTGGACTCATGAGTTGGAGATAATCGACAATGATAAGTCCAAGTCCATGTTCGCTCTTGATACGACGACATACGGAGCGCATTTTGAGAATGTTGGTACCTGCTTCATCGTTGATAAAGATTGGCGCATCAGAAAGGCGAGAAATAGCTGCTCCAATCTGTTCAAAATCGCTTTCTTTGAGTCCTTTACCGGTTCGGATACTCCAACTATCAACGCCTGCCTCGGTCGAAACCATACGGTCTACAAGCTGATCCGCGGACATTTCGAGAGAAAATATCTGTACTGGTACTTTGTGATGGAGTGCGGCCTTGCGTGCAATATCAAGCGAGAGGGAAGTCTTACCCATCGAAGGTCTCGCAGCGAGGATGATAAGATCAGAATTTTGAAATCCTGAAAGTTTGTTGTCGAGAGCTCTGAATCCAGTAGGAACACCGCGAAGACCATCTTTGGTTGCGTGGATTTTTTCGAGTCGTTCAAATGCATCGCCAACGATGTCTTTGAGAGCGATGAAATTGGTATTTTGAGTCAAGTTTGTAATTGCAAAAATCTTTTTTTCGGCTGTATCTAGGATTTCATCGAGATCTTTGGCTTCGTCGTATCCAAGCCCTGAAATATGATCGGCTGCTTCGAGCAAATCACGCATGATTTTTTTCTTGACGATATTCTCGCAATAACTTTTGATATTGGCTGTGTTAGGAACAAATTCCATCAACTCGGCGAGATATGCTGCGCCTCCTGAGCGCTCAATCACGCCGGTATCTTTGAGCCGTTCAAGCACTGAAACTGAGTCAATTGGGATGCTTTTTTTGGAAAGCTCGAGAATTGTTTCGTAGATCAGTCGATTACGCGCCGAATAAAACGATGCAGGAACCAGAGTGTCTGTGACATCATAAATACAATCAGGACGTTGTAAAACAGCACCCAAAACAGCCATTTCGGATTCTAGGCTTTGCGGTGGAATACGCAAATGAGTAGGTGAAGATACGTAGGATGAGGTTGTCATAGAGTAACAATATCAGATGCCAATTCTAAAGATAAGGGTAGAAGTTATCCACAGGTGGGGAGAGCGAGATTTGAAAGAATTTGTTACGACATATTTGATCAAAAAGTGCTCAAAATTCGCGCTCAATATGTTATGCAAAAATCATCAAACAAAAAATATGTACAAACTCAAAAGAAGTGTTGCAGTACAAAACTTTTTTGAATACATCTTATCCACATATAAAGAATAAAAAGTAAGATTTTATTCAAAATTTTGGATATAATAAAACAATCAAATTATTGCATTATGCGTAAAGATTTTTTTACCTTCATTTTGGGAATATTCCTCTTCATTTCATTCGGGATATTCGAGTCCACTGCGTTTGCGCAAACTACTTCTCACACTTCATCAACTCAAACTCTTTTTGAAAAAATTCTCGCACTCCCATTTCAAGTTCAAGAACAGGTAGTTGATACAATCAAGACGACCGCTTCAACTGGATACGATGCATTGCAATCACCTGTGCAAATTTCAAAAGATGCAGCTTCTTCAATTACCTCACGAGCATCATCACTTGGAAAGCAATCTAAGGCAGGAGCTGGGTATGTGATGTCCTCAACACAATCACTGATTGGATCAAGTGTTTCAGGAACAGCTTCACTTGTCTCTGGTACAAGTTCTGCAATCTCTTCCTTGATCTCAGGAACTGCTTCTGCAGGACATTCTTTGATTTCAGGAGCTACTTCATTTGTTTCTGATACCACATCTTCGATAACTTCCAAAACAGGTTCGGTACTTTCTGATACAGCTTCAACAATTTCTGATACAACCTCTGCAATTTCTAATACTACTTCAGCAATTTCTTCTACCGTTTCAAATTCGATCTCAACAACGGCTTCCGTAAGTGAATCATCAGTACGTGCGCTTTCTGATACTACAAATTCTTTAGTAGATGCAACCTCTGGATTTTTCAAAAATTCGACACAATCATTGTCGGACCAAATTCAACAGGGGGTGCGATTGTCTGCGTCTATCACGGCTTCTGTTTTTGGATCAGTAACTAGTTCTGTGAAGGATGTTGCTCGAGGTGTCAAATACATGACAATTGAAAGCTATTGCTCAACAATTTCTCTTGTTGGGTTTGAGTGTGGATCTTCAAAAACACTTGCAACTTCATCCGCTTCAACATCTCTCGCAAGCACGGTCTCATCTCATGCAACGTTAGGGCAAGAGGTGCCATCTTCAGTATTGAACACTTCTCTTGTGGTATCTGAATCCGACTCAGCTACATCTGCTGTATCACAATCAATTCGACCTACTCTGATAAGATCACAACAACCTATTACCACTATCACAGATCTCTATCAAGATATCTCGTACCCATTGTTTGATACTCGTGCAGTATCCGTTCCGTATCTCGAGGGGAGACTTGCTATTTTCAAAAATCAACTCGGACTGACTTCGTCAGGAGTGACTGTGGTGCGTAATTCGTATTCGAGTGACGATAGGCTTTCAAAGCAAACAGACCGTATCTATGATTCGATGAGTAAAATGCGAATTCAAATATCAGAAGACATTTCAGAATTAGATGCACAAATTCAACAAACAATTAGTGCTATCGACCTTACTAATCTCTTAGACATTTCAGTGACAGGATCGAGTACGCTTGATGGTGACATTGACTTGATTGGAAGATTGACTTTGTCTGGTGTATCAGGTAATTCGGGGCAAGTCTTAGTATCTGCGGGTGTGGGTAATACGCCTGTGTGGGCAAACGTCTCAGATCTGCCTGCAGGAAACGCTTCCACCCTCAACTCAATTTCCTCTAATCAATTTTTAAGATCTGACACTTCGGATTCGTTTACCTCTGGAACACTCACGTTTGATGCGGGTACTGCATTGACGGTCAATGGAACTACTACACTTGCAAACCTCAGTCTTGGTGGAGATATGTTCACTGATCTTACTGGCACAGGACTCGTTAACACTGCAGGTGTGTTGGGAGTTGCAGGACTGACGACTTCACAATTTGCAAGTACTAACATCTCTCAATGGACGAATGATGCGGGGTATCTCACTGGACTCTCTGCATTTACAACAGATGATGTGGCGCAAGGAAGTACCAACTTATATAGTCAATGGTCACCTGCTACAGGAGGAATTAATTATGCAGGAGGGAATGTAGGGATTGGGACGAGTATGCCAGGGGTTAAGCTTTCAATCCTTACAGATGGAGTGACAGCCTCTGAGTCAGCAATAAATATTTATCATGGAAGGGGGAATCAAAACGATGAATTAACATTTAACTTTTTTCCAAGAGGGAGCAGTTTCCCTTCTGCGTTTTCTGCAATAAAAGCAGTTGGACTTACAGGCCCTAGTTCAAACTTAGTTTTCAGTACTACTGGAGTAGAAAGAATGACGCTTAATAACTCTGGTCTTAATGTTGTTGGTTCTATTACAGGATCTACCGTCAGCGCCCCAGTGGCTGTATTTAATTGTGTTGGTTGTGCCACCTCGGTTCCTCTAACTGTTTTAAATACAGGTAGTTCTAATTACGTAAATGTTGGCACAGATGGAAATATTTTTAATATCAGAAATAACGGCAGCGTCGGCATCGGCACCACCACTCCCTCCGCTCGACTCTCGGTCAAAGGAGCAGGAACAGGAACAGGACTACTCGCACAGTTTAGTGACTCTGCTGATACACCGAGAGTGACTGTGCTTGATAATGGGAATGTGGGAGTTGGCACCACCACTCCGAGCGAAAAGCTATCCGTAGATGGAAGTATGTTTTTACACGGAGAATTAAGAATATTAGGTGGTGGAACATCTAATTTAGGAACATTAAATCGATCAAATCTCACACTTCAAACCACAGGTCAAACCGGTATTGATTTTAATGCTTTCGGAGCTTTTGTGGGTAGTATAAAAAGAGAATCGGCAGCATTAGCTAATATAAGCATAACCTCTACTTCAGGTATTGGTTTTGCAACAAACAAGTCAAGTCAATCTAGCGTATATGATATGTATATTAGAGGAGGCAGCGTCGGCATCGGCACCACCACACCTTCCGAACGCCTCACTGTCGTAGGCAACGGTCTCTTCACCGGCTCACTCACTGCATCTTCATTCTCAGGAGCCGGCACTGGAATCACAGGACTTGCACCATCTAACTTCACTTCAGCTAACATTTCTCAATGGACCAATGATGCGGGATACCTCACTGGACTCTCTGCATTTACAACAGATGATGTGGCGCAAGGAAGTACCAACTTATATAGTCAATGGTCACCTGCTACAGGAGGAATTAATTATGCAGGAGGGAATGTAGGGATTGGTATTGTAGCTCCTACTAATAGTCTTGAAACTTCAGGGAATGTGGTGGTGGGAACAGGAGTCTCTAATCTTGTGTATATTGGAGGTACTGCACGTATGGCGATTGGTTTAAATGGTGGTAGCGCAGTTCTGGGTGTGGCGTCAAACAGGTTTCTTAATATTCATAATCAAGGAGTGGGAACATATTCTTCTGCTGGCCTTGTTTTTCCTTCAGGCTCGTCGTTAGTCGGTTTGGGTACCGCCACACCAGGATCAAAATTTAGTATTTCAGGGAACTTGGCTGTAGGTTCGACGTATGCACTTTCTGCGGCGCCGGCAAACGGAGCAATTTTTGAAGGAAACATCGGCATCGGCACCACCAACCCTCTCGCTCGACTCTCGGTCAAAGGAGCAGGAACAGGAACAGGACTACTCGCACAGTTTAGTGACTCTGCTGATACACCGAGAGTGACTGTGCTTGATAATGGGAATGTTGGAATTGGGACGACGACGCCTGCTGGAAAATTAGATATCCAACTAGGGACTGGGAATTCTTATGCACGCTTCGCGAACTCTGTTGCGGGTACAGGTTCAGGAGGACTTGAATTGGGGGGATTTTTTAGTCAGACACCAGGTAATGTTTATGGAATTTATGTAAACAATTCAGGATCACTTTCAATTGGAAATCAAGGTAGCAATATAGTTTCTATAAATTCAGTAGGTTCGATTTTCGGCCCACAGGCAAGCATTTTATCTGGAAGCCCGTTACCAAATATCCCAACATATTCTTTTGCGAATGATAATGATACAGGAATGTATAGACAGGTTGATAATACTTTGCATTTCAGTACTGGTGGATTTGAAAGAATGAGGATCAACTCATCGGGCAACGTCGGCATCGGAACAGCCTCTCCCGCCGCTCGACTCCATTCACTCAGTATTACTGAACAATTGCGTTTAGGGTACGATGCTTCAAACTACTGGTCATCAACCATAGGTGTCACAGGAGGACTAACGATGCAAGGAGTAGGAACAGGGGGGTCACTTACACTTTCTCCAACTGCAGGACAAAATGTGAACATTGCGTTAAGTGGCACAGGAGATTTTGCAGTGAACACAAATCAATTGTATGTCGATACGAGTACTGGCAACGTCGGAGTGGGAACAACGACACTGAGTAATTATAAACTCACTCTAGCTGGTACAGATCAATTTGCAGGATCTCGAATACAAAGAAATGCCTGGACAGTGGACTCTACAATTGATGGAGCTGGAAGAGGTGTGTTTATATCTAGTGGTGAAGGCCTTGGTTTTTATTCTGGCCCAACAACTCACGCTTTCAAAATTGGTAGTACTGGACGAGTTGGTATTTCAAATAATCCCAACTCTAATCCTAACGCTCAGCTTGAAATTATTTCATCCGATACTACTACTAGAACATTAAGAATTAGAGGTGCAGCTTCTCAAACTGCCAATCTTACTGAATGGGTAAATAATGCAGGGGATATTTTGAATGTGGTAGATAGTAGCGGGAATGTTGGGATTGGAACGGCAAGTCCAGGTGTTCTTCTAAGTGTTGCTGGTGCGCATGTTACAAATCAAGGTATGTTTAGATTGGATGGCACCTCTCATGCTTATGCGACATACAACGCCGCGGGGTCAAATGACTCTGGATTCTTCTTCAATAGAAGTGGAACAAAATACTGGGCAGTTTACAATAAAGGCTCATCTGATTTATTTCAAATAGAAAGCCAGACAGGGGGTTCTTCAACTCGATTTGCAATTACACAGACAGGCAACGTCGGCATCGGCACCACCACTCCCTCCGAACGTCTCACTGTCGCAGGTAACGCGCGCTTCACTACCGTAACATCCGGCGCCTATGCTTTTGATCTTAATTTGACTGCAGATGGAGTACTTACAACCTCAGCATCTGATGAACGACTCAAAAGAGATATTACACGGCTCGATTCAAAGGATACTCTAGATCGCATGATGATGCTTGAACCATCTTCATTTATATGGAAAGAAGGTGGAACACATGACTTTGGACTTATCGCACAAGAAGTCGAGATTGTATTCCCAGAGCTTGTCTTTACGAACGGTGCAGATGGATTTAAGGGAATCAATTACTCAAGGTTGCCAGCACTCCTTATTAGTGCGGTGCAAGAGTTATCATCTCGGGTAGATAGTATCTTGGCATGGTTTAAGGGAGGTACCTTTAATATTCAAAATGATGTCTGTGTTGATGATGTGTGTGTTACAAAAGAAGAGTTTAAAGAATTACTCAGACAAGCGGGCGGTGGAACAAAATCAGATAATACTTCTAATACAAATACCACTCCAGATACTGTAACAGGTGCAGAACAAACTACTCCTTCAGATCAAACAACTGATACTTCCGATACTGAGACTTCTCCGCAAGATTCTGCTCATCCTGCAACTGAAGGGGGAGATATAGGAGCGACTGACACTCAAACAGATACAAGTACTTCTGATACTCCTACAGACGCAGGAGGGGACACATCACCTGTACAAGATAGTTCATCAACATCTTCAGGACAGAGTGATCCAGCACCAGACACACAAACACAGGAATCTTCTCAAGAATCATCTTCTGAATCTGGGTCATCAGAGCCTTCTGTGTAAGTAACGAGTATAAAAAGTCTTATGATATAAAGAATAATTTATAAATATTTTCTAAAGAAAATCTCGCACTGTGGAAAAGTCTCTTTTTTAGATATGGTAGGATAGAAAGTAATGAAGAAATTGTCACAAAAAGAAAGAAATCAAACTGTCACAAAGGGTTTTTTAGAAGATCAAAACTTTGTTACTAAAGATTATTTAAAAGAATACATTGATTCAAAAGATTTTGTCACCAAAGAATGGTCTTTAGAAATGTTTGAATCCTTTGAAAAAAGGATGATGGAAGAATTAAAAAATCACACAAACTCTCTTATGGATTTTGCTCGACATGAGAATAAGCTTATTGTTGAAGCTCTTTTGTATCGAATCGAGCGCATTGAGCGGCATGTTAATCTTCCTGTGGCCTAAGTGATTTAAAAAGGTGTGGCCGGAGGCCACACCTTTTAAAAGTATGATTTGCTATATTTTGTACAATCTAGTTTTTAGGAGTAAGGGCAATTTACCTCTTCTTTTTCAAAACAAATCCATCTTCAGAATCTGTATCCTTAATAGAGTATCCAGCTAATTCGATCTCGTGCCTCAAGGCATCTGCTTGTGCAAAATCTCGTAAGGATCGAGCCTTTGTGCGCCTTATTGCAAGGTTTGTAATAACAGGATCGATAGAAGTATCTTGTTGAATTGTAACCAAAGAGGTATTAAGAAGATCTAACCCAAGTACAGAATCAAAATCAAGAAGAGTAGCTCTTTTATTTTGATCTGACACTGCATCATCTTTGAGAAGATCAAACATTAATGCGACTGCTTTGGGAGTATCGAGGTCTGTATATATATATGAATTAAATGTTTGAACATAGGATTCGTCCGTTTCACCTGTGCTATCAATTGAGGTCACAAATGATCTGAGCTTGGTGAGTGCCTTGTCTGATGCTTCAAGTGATTCGAAGGTAAAATTAGTGAGAGTAGAGTAGTGTGAAGTATATAACCAAAATTTATAAGAAAGGGGATGTATACCTCGCTCCACAATATCTTCAAGATAAAGCGTGTTACCAATAGATTTTGAAATCTTTTTACCATCTATTGTGATGTGGTTAGCATGCATCCAGTAGTGGGCAAGTGGTGCATCATGAGCCGACTGTGATTGTGCAATCTCGTTATTGTGATGAGTCGGAATATGATCTACTCCACCGGTATGAATATCAAAAGTGGTACCAAGATACTTTTTGGCCATAGCAGAGCATTCGATATGCCATCCTGGAAAACCTATGCCCCATGGAGATTCCCATTCTTGTAATCTGTTATCTGTCGAAAATTTCCAAAGAGCAAAGTCGGTAGGATTTCGTTTTTCATTATTGTGTCCAATACGAGCCCCTTCTTTGAGTCCTTTAATATCAATCTTTCCGAGCTGTCCGTATTCGGGAAACTGTGCAGTATCAAAATACACACCATCACTTGTGGTATAAGTCATGCCTTTGGCCTCAAGTTGACTAATCATGCGGATTTGCTCCGAGATATGCTCAGATGCTTTAGGAAACATTGTGTCAGAATCATCGATATTGAGAAGTCTAAGTTGTTCAAAAAAATAGTGTGTGTATTTGAGGGTGATAGTTTTGACATCAAGGTTTTCTTTTTTGGCCTGTGTCTCCACTTTATCATCACCATCATCACCATCATCCACAAGATGACCTACATCGGTAATGTTAATAACTTGATGGACAGCGTATCCATCTCGAATCAATACCTGCTTGATCAAATCAGCAAAGATATATGCGCGCATGTTACCAATATGTACTTTGCCGTAGACTGTCGGTCCGCAATTGTACATACCAACGATGTCATGTTGAAGAGGCTTGAATTCGTCCAAGGTCCCTGTAAGAGTGTTTTTAAAATATATCATACCAACCTATCTTATATCCATTTCTTATGTTTGAAAAGAGTAAACATTGCCGTAGCAAGAGTGATCATAATTAGAAGTACAATCCAAAAGTCATGTTCACTGCCTGTGAGCGGAATAAAACTTGTATTCATTCCAAAAATACTTGATACAAGAGTAAGTGGGAAGGTAATAAAAGATACGATTGTAAGCATCTTCATGATCTCATTTTGTTTTGTTGAAAGAAGGGAGTCATTAGTCTGACGAAGTTCTTGGAGATAATCTTTAGTTGAAGCTAATGCACTTTCTACTTTGCCATATTCACTAATAACAGCCGAAAGATAATGTGAAAATTCAGTATCAAACAACATTTTACCAGCCGATTCAAATGAGGTAAGGATATCTTTATGAAGAATAAGTGCTTCTCTAAAATACAATGTCACTCGGTTCATTTTGGATAATTCAAAAACCATTTCTTTTTCGTGACCTTCAAAAATTTCATCCTCAAATACAGCGAGAGTGGTTTTGATGTCTTCAATTTTGGTGTAAAGGGATTTGTAAATACTTCGAATCATGTGATAAAAAACAAAACCAGCGTGTTGCGTGAGGTGTTGTTTGTGAAGAATCGAATCCGTCTCAAACATTTTTGAAAATTGATGCATTGCTTCGATTTGACCATACCTTGCAGTGATCAAGAAGTTTTTGCCTATAATAAAATCAACTTCTTCGATGTGATGTTTAGCATCCATTTGTTTGGGACTGAAGTGAGTAGGGAAGTGGAGGATAAGATAAATATAGTTTTTGTGTAATTCTACACGTGGGCGATGTGTTTTGTTGAGTAATTCTTCGGCAACAAGTGGGTCAATCTCATAGCGCTCAATAAGATCACGCACTTCTTCACGAGTAGGGTGTTCAAGGTCAATCCATGTGACCGTATCGTGTTTATAAGTATACATCATGATGCCCTTATTGTATCATGCTTTGTTTCTTTTTTGCTTTGACTTTTTGCACATGAATTGAGATACTAAGTAGATGAATCAAAAGACCAAAAGTCAGATTTTTATTTCTATTTTTGTAACAGTTCTTGTTGCATTTGGTGGTGGATATCTTGCTGGTACTCATTCTTTTTCTTTTACTCAATTTGATGCCGAAGCAAGCGAACGAGCTGACATGCGTGCGTTTTGGAAGGTGTGGGATATGTTAGATCAAAAATACGTCTCATCAACCACTACCGACCCTATAAGCAGTGAAGTACGAATGCAAGGAGCAATCAAAGGACTTGTTGATTCGCTTGGCGACCCATACACAGTTTTTCTCACACCTGAAGAGAAAACTAATTTTGACGAATCTATCACCGGTCTTTTTGACGGTATCGGAATGGAAGTAGGAATCAGAGATAATATGATTACTGTCGTTGCTCCTCTCAAAAATTCTCCTTCAGAAAAAGCAGGACTTCGAAGTGGAGACAAAATTATCAAAATAGATGGAGTTGATTCGATCAAGATGAGTACTGACGAAGCAATTAGTTTGATTCGTGGGCCCAAGGGCACCGTGGTAGTGCTAGAGGTAGCTCGAGAAGGGGAGGCTGCGCCACTCAAAATAAGTGTCACCCGCGATACTATTGTCATTCCAACAATTGAAACCGAAATAAAAGATGATGTCTTTATCATTCGACTCTATAGTTTTGGAGCAAGTGCAACAACCGAATTCAAAACAGCACTCAGACAATATGTTGCATCTCAAAAAAGCAAACTCATTCTTGACTTGAGAGGTAATCCTGGAGGATATCTTGATGCAGCTGTTGATATCACAAGTTGGTTTTTGCCAGCAGGGAAGCCGATCGTACTTGAAGATTTTGGCACAGGACAAACTCAGAAGATTTTTAGAAGTAAAGGATACAATGTCTTTGATCCTAAAGATAAGATGATTATATTGATCGATCAGGGATCGGCATCTGCATCTGAGATTGTTGCAGGAGCCCTTCAAGAGCATGGTGTTGCACAACTTGTAGGTATGCAATCGTTTGGAAAAGGTTCAGTACAAGAATTAGTTGATATTACCCCGACAACTGCTCTCAAAGTAACTATTGCTCAATGGCTCACTCCTCAAGGCAAATCTATTTCGGATGGTGGACTTGTCCCTAATGTTGAAATAAAATTTGATCCAGAATTGTATCGAGAACAAGATCGAGATACTCAGCTCGAAAAAGCACTTGAATTATTAAAATAAAAATACCGTATGAAAGTTATTCTACTCAAAGATGTTCCACGAATAGGAAAAAAAGATGAAGTAAAAGATGTTGCAGATGGGTTTGCACAAAATGCACTCCTTCCCAAAAAACTCGCCAAAATTGCAACTCCAGAAGCTCTCAAGACGCTTGCGGACCACAAACAAAAAGTATTACAAACTCAAGCTTCTATAATTCAAAAAATGAAAGAAGAAATTGAGATGCTTACAAATCACAAAATTGTAATCGAATGTGCTTCAAATGCTCAAGGACATCTGTTTTCAAAATTTAAGATCCCTCAACTACAAAAAGTATTTGCACAAAAAGGTATTGTCTTTGATTCAAAATACATTGTACCTTTCGAATTTAAAGATACGGGCATAAAGACTATTCAAATAAAATCACCGCAGGTACGCGGTGAGTTTACGATCGAACTTAAAGGTATTGTATAAGAAATTAGATAACTTGTACAAGCTTTCGAACAACTTGCTTCCCATCGAAGCGAGTTTTTCGTTTGTTTGAGAATTTAACAACACCTGCCTTGAGAGCAAAAATTGTGTGATCTTTACCAAGATCAGTATTGCCTCCTGCAAGGTATCGAGTACCACGCTGCCTTATAATAATAGCACCTGCTTTTGCGGTTTGTCCGTCAGCGATTTTTACACCAAGATACTTTGGTTTAGAATCGGTGAGGTTTTTTGATGTTCCACCTGCTTTAACTTTAGACATATTTTATAATTTGATTATCTAATTCAACGTATGATTAGTGGTCAAATGATAGTATATTTCTTACAAAAAAGCAAGATAGGGCAGGGCGGAGTGTTTTTAGGGTCTGTTCTTGTCTCATTCTATGTACTATGGGTATTCTCACAGGTCTTACTTGGGTCTCGCGGGACTCTTCAGATCGTCAAAAGTACTCCAAAATACTCCCAAAGTACACCGATCGAACCTCAAAAAACTCCAGTGGTACCGGCCGTTTCTGGAGGAGAATATCAGTTTGTAGCATCCAAAAGAGGGAAATATTATTACCCAAAATCATGCAGTAAAGCAAAGTCTTTGTCAATCGCAAATATGTTGTATTTTAACGATAAAATAGCCGCTGAAGCTGCGGGGTACGTGCCTCATTCAGGGTGTTAGGGGTTGATTTTTTGACCCATTTGTGCTATGATATTTCTCAAGTCTGGATTAGCGTCCAGACCTTATGTTTAGGACCTGTAAACAGGAACTACCCCTAAACCTGCATTCGAGTATATGGTTGCATATGCAGATTACCATTACGAATAGGCTTATAATACAACTGACAATCGGAATTGCCATGTTGGTTGCCTCGGTCACCAATGCACAGGTTATCGAAGCTCCAATTGACAACAAAATCGAAAGTAATGTTGATGAGACTTATTCTGAAATTTCAGAACAAGTAAGAGTAAAGACAACTCAAGAAATTATGGATGAGCAGTTTGCTGCCACTCCGATTCTTAAGAAAATTGCTTTCTGTGAATCGGGACATCGACAATTTAACGAAAATGGTTCAGTTCTTAGAGGTTACGTAAACTCACAAGATGTGGGACTTATGCAAATCAATGAGAAATACCATTTAAGTACAGCACAAAAGCTCGGAATCAATATTTACACTACACAGGGTAATATCGAATACGCGCAATATCTGTACCGAACACAAGGCGTAAAGCCATGGGTTCACTCGTCACATTGTTGGGACGCATCAAACACATTTGCCCTGAGATAATCTCAAGATCAATTACAATTGCATTAAATGAAAAAACCGCTTTCGAGCGGTTTTTTCATTTCTGTTTGAAGATTGACAGGGTAGGGGGGTATGTTGTATGTTTAGGAAGGTAATGTGATCCCTCCAACTACCCCCGAAGCAGGACACCTGATAATTCTACATGATACTCACTCGGAACTCTAAAATCAATAACTTCTCTTGGTCTGTCGTTGATGAAGGAAAGAATTTCTTTTATTTCTTCATCAG
>JAULZV010000052.1:0-7795 GCA_032117135.1 Minisyncoccota bacterium | reverse complement strand
GGTTGATAATTTGTTCCTTAATTTCTTGTGAGATTTTGTATCCTTTCTTTGCCATGTATCTATTCTATTATAATGCTAATGTTTGTATAATAGGTGTCTTAAGAAAGGGGTACCTTTCACTACTTGACCGAGCTGGTTCTACAGAACTCGCTGCTAATCTGTTTCGGATTACTCAAACAGATGAAAAGTTGAAAAAGGATAAAATAAAGAGCGACTTTGAGGCAAGAAGAACTCACAATATGGTTGGTGGAAAAGTAAGACAAACAATCAAAGATATTGGAGGTGAACTCCCCGAAAACTTAAAGCCAGAAAAACACATAAATGAAGTAAAGAAAGAGATCAAACTTCTTGAAAGACAAGCAAAAAAAAGCTTTAAATACAAAAAAGCAGAAAAAGAAATAAAAGGTTTATACTATTTCAAACGTAGGAATATAGATTTTCATATCATTTAATCGTCTAAATGTAGCTCTAACATCCTTTACGATGACCTCCCCAACAAGACGACTTCTATTTTGATAAATCAAAATATGTTGCCCATAAAAATAAAGAAACAAACGCGAGAGCGTTTGTTTCTTTATTTAAACACTGTTTATGTCAATTACGATAACTCTTCCAAAAACTTCCGTAAGACCGTTAGTTGATCCTCTGGAAGACGTCGAGCAATTTCTGCATCAAAAGAAGCTCTGTCTACAACACTTCTATCTCGGCATATTGCGTCAACTGTATTCATCATGTTGTCGTACCATTCAGCTGTCTGCGCATCCAATTCTTTCCCATCAAGAAAGTCAGAGATAACCTCATCTATTTTTTGTAAAACTTACGTCCGTCAAAGGTTTCAGGTACTGGCATTCCTTCTATAGTCATACGATTATTGATATTAAGTTGGTATGTATATAGTATACCTTGCTTGTATGCACACTCAAGTCTAGATTCGATATATGATGTAGAAAATCATTGACTATCCTACAGATAGGTAGTACTATAATTAAGTAAGTATTGAAAACTATTGTGTCTTTGAAACGCACTGTCATCTTGATGGTTCAACGTAGAAAAACCTTGTGTGTCCATACTTACACTATTAATAGTGTCATAAACAAAGTACGATGAACGAAAAAAGATTATTTATCGGAGGAATTGCTTACGCAACCTCTGAAGAAGCCCTACAGGAAGCATTTTCTCAGGCAGGAAAAGTTGTTTCAGCTCGAATTATCAAAGAACGAGAAACAGGCCGATCAAAAGGCTTTGGATTCGTAGAATTCGAGACGGAAGAACAAGCACAGGCAGCTGTCGACATGTGGAACGGTAAGGAGCTTGATGGACGAGAGCTTATCGTGAACATTGCCCGAGCCGAGGAACGACGACCTTCAACAGGTGGTTCAAGCCGAGGTGGAGAGCGACGAGACCGAAACAGCTGGTAATACCACTGTTTCTAAAACAAAAGCCGCGGCCTATGGCCGCGGCTTTTGTTTTAGAATCTGATACGATATATCTATTACAATATACTTATGAAAACAATTCGAATATTTTTTTCAAGATACGAAAAATGGCTCACTCCGATTGCATTGCTCGGAGGGTTCATTATTGATTCGTTTACACTTCGAAGAGCAGATCTGTTGATCGAAAATCTTCTCCTATCGCTTTATTTTATGCTTCTACTTGGAGGTATCATCTTGCTCCACAAACTCCAGACGGTTCCTCAGCGAAGTGTGCGCATGCTTGAGTTCGAGTCAATTTTGTTTCTCGCTATTCAATTTATTTTTGGAGGACTCTTTAGTGCGTTGACCGTCTTCTATATCAAAAGTGCATCTTTCTTTGCGAGCTGGCCGTTTCTTATTGTGTTGTTTGGTGGCATGATTGCGACCGAATATTTTAAAAAACATTTCTCTCAATTTTTGGTTCAACTTGGTACACTCTATTTACTTCTCTTCACCTATATGATTGTAGTTATTCCGTTGATGACGCGATCAATGGGAGAGTGGATGTTTGTTTTGAGTGGAGTAGCAAGTGTCGTCATCATTGGTGGATATCTTTTTGTATTCAAAAAAATCGTACCGTATCTTTTCAAAAAAAAGGAGAAAAAAATCGCCGCAGTTATTGCAAGTATTTTTGTGTTGATGAATGTATTTTATTTTACAAACGTAATACCGCCCATCCCACTTGCGTTACGAGAAAGTGGTGTGTATCGACAGGTAACACGAACAACAACTGGATATGACTTCTCAAATTTTCAAGACAGATTTTCGTTTAGGTATCTCAAGCCTGAGTACACTGTCGCACCTGGTCAACCGGTATACTTTTTTTCTTCAGTCTTTGCTCCTGTTCGATTCACACAAGACATCGTTCATGAATGGCAAAAAAAGAATGCGAGTGACAAGTGGGTCGTCGTATCATCTGTACGATTTCCAATTTATGGAGGGAGTGATTCGGGATACAGGGGATATAGTGTCAGTCAAAAAGTTACTCCTGGCGAGTGGCGTGTCCTTGTGAAAACGGGTCGAGGACAAGTGTTGGGAGGAGAGAGTTTTGTGGTGAGGTAGATCTAATACAAAAAGGGCGGCACCGATAGGTGCCGCCCTTTTTCATTACTGTAATCTCTGATCGAGAACTATCCTTGTCGCGCTTTTCGTCGTGGATCCTTTTTGTTAATTCGGTAGAGCTTGCCTCGTCGTCGTACGATCTGGTCTCCGGCCTTTTCCTTTTTAATTGATGATTTTACTTTCATAGTCTTATATTTCTAACATATATGTGTCCAATTGTAAATCGTCCCCACAGCAAGGGTGAGTTTTCCCCAGATGGACTGCGTATTTGAGTTTTTCACAGACAGGTAAACCGTATTGGATTACATTCTTCAAAAAACACCCAACGAAAAAACTTGATACCGTGAGCTCTAGGGCGCCTCAAACTTTACACCCTAGTCCATTCTATGGTGGGGCTCAAGAAAGGTTAAATTTTGGGTAAAGAAAGAGTATAATTTCATGTACTTAGGTTTTATTAAAAATGTAATTGGCAAACAGATTATGAATATTTTTGTTACAAAACGAGATGGAACAAAAGTTCCATTTGATGCAAACAGAATCAACAGGTCACTTGAACGGGCATGTGAAGGATTTTCTGAAAAAATACAAATGGTGACACAGATTGCGACTGAGACTCAGGTCACTATTTATGATGGAATCTCTGAACGTGAGATGGATGAAGCAACAATCAATACTGCTCTTCAAAACGTGCAAGATGATCCTGATTACGACACAGTCGCTACTCGCTTGATGCTCAAAATGAACTACGCACAAGTACTTGGTGACTATGATAAGGATGATCTAGAAGCCCCTCAAAAATTACACGTTGCAAAATTTGCAGAACATGTGAACTCGTGGGTAGAGAAAGGACTCTTTGATAAAAGAATGCAGGAGCGATTTGATTTGACCGAACTCGCCAAAACTCTAGATGTTACTCGAGACAATCTGTTTGCCTACACAGGACTCTCTGGATTACTTCACCGATATGCACTCAAAGACACAAATCAAATGGCAGCAGAGACACCTCAATTTTTCTTTATGCGAGTTGCAATGGGAATGTCATACAACGAAGTTGATCCAACAGCAGCGGCTAAAAGATTTTACAACAAGATGTCTAGACTCGAATATCTTGCCGGAGGTTCGGCCAATCTCAACGCAGGAGTTCCAAAGCCTGCTCTCTCTAATTGTTTTTTGATGGAGATGCATGACGACATGGAGCACATTGCAAAGACAGTAGGGGATGTCATGATGCTTTCAAAGTCATCAGGAGGAATTGGACTTTCGCTTACCAAACTCCGAGCCAGTGGATCACCTCTTGCTTCTTCAAACACAGTCTCATCAGGTCCAACTCCGTTTGCCAAAATTATTGATGTTGCGATTCGAGCAATTCAACGAGGAGGAAAAAAGAAAGGAGCACTTTGTTTCTACATGGAAAATTGGCACATCGATTTTCCTGATTACATGGAATGGCGTCAAAACTCAGGAGATGATCATCTACGAATGAGAACAGCTGATACTGCTGTATTTATCTCTGATGAGTTTATGAAACGAGTTAAGGTCAATGCTGATTGGTACATGTTTGATCCTAAAGAGACTTCAGACTTAAATGAATTATACGGGAATGCATTTTCTAAGAGATATCAAGAATACTGTGATCGAGCAGACAAGGGGGAAATGAGAATGTACAAAAAAGTTAAGGCGCGAGAACAATACAGACAAATTCTTTCACAACTTCAAGGAACCTCACACCCATGGCTTACCTGGAAAGACACGATCAATAATCGTGCACTCAACAACAACACTGGAACAATTCATATGTCCAACTTGTGTACCGAGATCTGTCTTCCTCAAGATAAAGAAAATATTGCTGTGTGTAACCTTGCATCACTTAACCTTGCAAAGCATGTAGATGCCGACAAAAAAGAAATCTTGTGGCAAAAACTTGAAGACACTGTACGGGTCATGGTGAGACATCTTGATAACCTGGTGGACATTAACGTACTTCCTATCCCCGAAGCCGAAAAGTCAGATAAAGAAAATCGTGCGGTAGGACTTGGAGTTATGGGGTTTGCTGATGCAGTAGAAAAAATGGGCTGGTCATACGATTCGGAAGAGGCCTATGATTTTACAGACAAAATATTCGAATTCATCAGTTATATGGCAATCGACGAATCTACTGTTCTTGCACAAGAAAAAGGTTCATACAAAAACTTTGAAGGGTCAGGGTGGTCAAAGGGGATGGTTCCATACGACTCGATGGCTGTACTTGAAAAAGAGCGAGGAATTGAATTGACTGTAGATAAAGAAAGTAAACATAAAGGACTTGATTGGGATGTGCTACGTGAGAAAGTTAAAAAAGGAATGCGAAACGCTACACTTATGGCTGTTGCTCCTAATGCCAACATTGGACTTGTGGCTAATACTACTCCTGGAATTGACGCTCGGTTCGCACAAGTTTTTTCTCGAAACAAAATCTCTGGAAAATATCTTGATCTCAACACTAACTTGGTAAACGAACTTAAGAAGCGTAACTTGTGGGAAAAGGTAAAAGGAAGAATTGTGCAGTATCAAGGGGACATTGCAGATATTGCAGAAATTCCTGATGACGTTAAAGCAATTTATAAAACTTCATTTACCACCTCACCATATGCGTATGTTGAAGTAGCGGCTCGAGCTCAAAAATGGGTAGACCAAGCACTCTCTCGAAACATGTATCTTGATACTCGAGACAATGATGAAATTATGAAAATTTATTCAACTGCATGGGAGAAGGGAGTAAAGACGACATACTATCTCCACATGAAGCCACGACACACCGCCGAACAAAGTACTGTGTCTGTAAACAAAGCAGTTTCAACTGGAAAAGTTGGATTCGGTGCACTCAAAGCTAAGATGGTAGAAGATCGAAAACGAGACGATCTCGCATCAATGCCAAGTGTCGAGAGTCCAATGAAGGTTGCCGAACCTACCAAAGTCGTAGCTCAAGCACCTGTTCAAATTCCTCAAAATTCACCAAAAGATACCAAAGCTCCGTTCGTCTGCCCGGTTGATCCAGCAGAACGAGCGCAGTGCGATAGTTGTCAGTAATCATTAATATATAACATTCAAAAAACATGCTACTAGGAAAACTACAAGAAGAAGATTTTAACATCTACCCAAGCAAATATCCGTGGGCGAGAGAATTGTATGAGCAAGCTGTTGCGAATACATGGTTTCCTCATGAGATTCCTCTTAAAGAAGATCGTGATGATTATGAGGCGATGACTGAAGAAGAACAGCATGCACTCAAATTTATTATGGCTTTCTTTAATCCAGGAGAACTAATGGTAAATCGTTCGATTGCACTCGGGATTTATCCATACATCAAATCTGCCGAATGCCATCTCTTTTTGGCAAAATGGATGTTTGAAGAGGCGAATCACTGTACATCGTTTGAGTATGTACTTGAGACGTTCAACTTTGATCGTGAAGAGACATATGGCATCCATCTCAATCAACCGTCGATGATGGCTAAGGAAGAATTTGTTAATTCTTATACGGCAAAGATGACAGATCGAAATGTGGACGTCGAAAGTCCTGAGGGTAAAAAAGATTTTATCAAAAATCTGATTGCAACCAATATCGTAACTGAAGGAATCTGGTTTTATTCAGGATTTATGGTGATCTTGTCCTTTAGACAACGAAACAAAATGCGAAACTTTGGTTCGATGATCAACTGGGTGCTTCGAGATGAAAGCTTGCATCTTAAGTTTGGGATGAATCTTATCCTCAATATTCTTGAAGAAAATGCAGAACTCGTAACTGAGGATTTTGCACGAGAGATTAGAGACATTATTATCGAAGGAGTACGACTCGAAAACCAATATAATAATGATCTGTTTCCAAATGGAATTCTGGGGCTTAACGCAGAGTACGTAAACCAATATGTTCAATATGTTGCTGACCGTCGACTCGAAGAACTTGGGTTTGAAGCATACTTTAACGTTACGAGTCCAGCAAAATGGATGGCAACTTCGACTGATGTGCTTGAGTTGGTAAACTTCTTTGAACAACAAAATACTAATTACGAGGTAAACAATAAGGCATAGAATATTTGTGTAGATAATAAGACATGAAATATCTGTAGTCTGTACAAAAGGCGCCCGAAGGGCGCCTTTTGTTCTGTAAACTATATAGGTGTATACTGGAGTCTTACTAATAATATAAGAATGTAAGAACGTATGATCGATTATAATAATAAGTATGTAATGTGCTCAATCAAGACTGCTTTTGCGGTGCTTGTGTTGCTAGCGGTGTTTTTGCTCTCAAAAACAGTGAGCGAAATAGTCTCATGGTCAAAAGCAGATGAAATATTTCCATCAAAAACTATTATGGTGACAGGTGAAGGTGAAGCAGTTGCAACATCAGACATTGCTTCTTTCTCTTTTTCAGTAAATGAAAGAGGAACAACTGCTCAAGAAGCACAAGAGAATGCAACCAAAAAGATTAATCAAGCAGTCAAATATTTTAAAGACAATAGTGTTGATGAAAAAGATATCAAGACTGAGTACTACAACATCAACCCGCGATATGAAGATATCCAACCATGTTATATGTTTGATTGTCCAATGCCATCTCAAGAGATTATAGGATATGAAGTATCACAAGGAGTTCGAGTAAAGGTTCGAGATGCCGAAAATGCAGGAAAGTTTTTGAGCGAAATGACTCAATTTGGAATTAGTTCAGTGTCAGGACTAAGTTTCACAATCGATGACGAAGATGTGCTATATGATGAAGCACGTAAAAATGCTATCGAAGACGCTCGAGCCAAGGCTCAAGTACTTGCCAAAAATCTTGGTGTGCAGCTTGGAGACATTGTTTCATTCTATGAAGAAAATCAAGGGTCATACTATGGTGATATGGGAGGAATGTCTGTTCGAGAAATGAAAGTTTCTGCAGTGCCTGAGTTGCCGATGGGGGAGAATTCATACACAACACGGGTGAGTGTGACATATGAATTAAAATAGACTACATACAAATCCAAACAAAAGCACCTTGGCACAGGTGCTTTTTGTGTTAATGTTTTGATCAAGTATGACAGCCCTTACAATTCGTGTCCGGGAGTTTGGATCATATTTGTATCATGACGATACGTCCAGGGTCGCGGCGAATGCCGCGGCCCTTTTCTTAATAGAACCCCGCCCGGAGCATTCGTTAAGTCAGATGAGCTAAAATACTCTGGAGGGCGGGGGGACTCTATATGGCACTTTATATGCCAAGCATGATAAGCTTTCCTCATG
>JAULZV010000051.1:0-10887 GCA_032117135.1 Minisyncoccota bacterium | reverse complement strand
GGCGACATTGTAGAAATTAGAATGCTAGCCGAGCACCTCAATGACAAACCTCAAGCTCAAGTTACTGCTATTGTCAAACGTAACCGAGTTACTTTTGTTGGTTATATCGAAAAAAAGTCTGACGACCAAGCTCGTCTTATCCCTGATGACCGACGCGTGTATGTTAATTTTTATCTTTCCCCTGAAGATTCTAAAAAAGTTGAAGCTGATTACAAAGCACAAGTTCGCCTCACTGATTGGACAAACGAAAATCCACAAGCCGAGTTAGTGCAAGTAATCGGTCCAAAAGGTAACCATGAAGTAGAGATGAAATCTATCTTGCTTGAAAAAGGTATTATTGCAGACTTCAGTCAAGCAATTATTGATGAAGCCAAGGCACTCCAAGCTGCATGGTCACCCATTCCAACAGACGAGATCACCAAGCGTCGTGATATGCGTCAGACAACAACCTTTACCATTGACCCTGTCACCGCAAAGGATTTTGATGATGCCCTCTCAATCAAAAAAATCTCAGACGATATGTACGAGATTGGTGTACACATCGCTGATGTATCTCATTTTGTGACCCCTGGAAGTGCACTCGATAGTGAAGCCAAGGCACGTGCATTTTCGGTTTATCTTGTAGATCGTACCATTCCGATGCTTCCTGAAATTCTTTCAAATGATATTTGTAGTCTTAATCCAAATGAAGATCGACTCGCATTTTCAGTCATCTTTCATATCAACACCAAAGCGCAGGTTTCGGATGTATGGTATGGACGCACTGTCATTCATTCAGACAAACGATACTCGTATGAAGAGGCTCAAGAGATTCTTGATGCCAAAGAAGGACTTTTTTATGAAGAACTCGATACCCTCAACAAAATCTCCAAAACACTTGGTGCCCACAAAATCGCAAACGGTGCCATCAAATTTTCATCCGAAGAATTCGAATTTGTATTGGATGAATTCATGTTCCCTACTGCCATCAAAAAGAAAGATCATATCGACACACATAGCTTGATCGAAGAATTTATGCTTCTTGCCAACAGATCTGTTGCAAAATATATTTTTGAACAAGACGAAAAGCACAACGGAGGCAAAGCTGCAGGACTTATGTATCGTGTTCATAATTCTCCTGATGTTGATAAACTACAGGATTTGACTGTGTTTCTTAAAGCAATGGGATACAAACTCGAACTCAAACCTGACGGGGCTGTAGATCCTAAAGACATCAACAGACTGCTTGCCGAAGTTGAAGGCAAACCAGAAGAAAACCTTATTTCAAGCGCAACAATCAAGACAATGTCGAAAGCAATTTATTCGATTGAGAACCTTGGTCACTTTGGTCTCGCATTCGATTATTATACGCACTTCACCTCCCCTATTCGTCGATATCCTGATCTAATCGTACATAGAATGCTTGGATATTTTCTTGAGAAAAAAAAGATTCCTGAAAACGAACTTGCCGAACTTACAGAAGTAGCATCTCACTCATCTTCACAAGAAATCACTGCTGCCGAAGCCGAACGAGAATCAATCAAATACAAACAAATTGAATATATGTCGCAACATATCGGTAAAGAATACAAAGGTATTATAACCGGAGTTGCAAAATGGGGTCTTTTTGTGACGATAGAAGAAAATGGTGCTGAAGGACTTGTTCATATTTCTAAACTCGGTCAAGATTTCTTTAAATTTGCAGAAAAAGAATACAAAATTGTAGGTGAAAAATCAGGCAAAGTTTTTAGACTTGGTGATGAAGTACAGGTAAAAGTAGCTGGTGCTAATATGGAAGAAAAGAAAATGGATCTAGAGCTATCAAACACTATTTAGCAACCAGCACCGCTTCGTCAAATTTGATTGAAAGGACCTTTGAGGCGCCATCGATCATAGTAATACCAAAAATAACTCCTGCGCGTGACATTGTTTCTCTATTGTGTGTGATAAGAATCAACTGCGAATGTTTAGCGAGATTTTCGATCATATCTCCATAGCGCCGACTATTGGCTTCATCAAGAGCAGCATCGGTCTCATCAAGAATAATAAAAGGAGGTGGGTTAACTGAAGACATTGCAAAGAGTAATGCAATTGAAGTCAGTGCTCGCTCTCCTCCTGACAACATCATCAAGCTTCTGACTTTTTTGCGAGGAAGATTAACATCGATTTCAAGCCCTTCTTCTATTTTTTCGGGTTCATCTTCACCTGTCTCGATTCGTTTTTGTTCAAGCTTTAGACTTGCTTCTCCCCCGTCAAACATAACTGCAAAGAATTTTGAAAATTGAAGATTTATTTTTTGAACACCAATCTTGAACTTTTGTTCTATTTCTTCATTAAGATGATCGATTACTTTTTGTAAATCATTTGAAGCAGTTGTAAGATCTTCGAGTTCTTTTGAAAGAAATTCATCTCGCTCTACAGCCTCTTTGTATTCTTTCATTGTGTCGTCACTTGCTCCAACGCCCATTTCTTCAATCCTGATCTTGAGTCTTTCAAGAGTCCGCCGTCGCTCTTTTTGAAGTGAACGTGACTCCTCTAGAACAGAGAGGTCTTCACTTTGTGCATATTGAGCAACCAGACGACCAGCAAGAACAATAGCCTCTTGAACTTCTCGATTGAATTCCCCTTGATCTTGTTCAAGTTCTTTTTGTTTATATTGCATATCTGAGATTCGACTCATTAAATCTGTTTTTTGATTCATTAATCGAATAATATGTTCACTTGAAACAGGTTTTTGTACTTCTTGAATTTGGGCTTCAATACCAGACATTTGGGCGCGTATATTCATTTGAGAAGCCCGCACCTCCTCGAGAGATCCTGTAATACGCTTAATATCTTCCTGAAGAGTGAGAATTTTGGGAGTGAGATCTTGTACAGGAATGTCTTCTTTTTTATCGTCATGTACAAGCGATTCAAGATATGTAATCAGTGCTTCAATATGTATACGTATCACATCAATCGAATCATATTCTATAGATTGGAGATCTTTTATTTTTGATTCAATTTCACTTTTTTGGATGACAATCTTTTCGAGAGATGGTACAGGAGCAGTTTTTTGAAGATCAGTAAGTGTCTGTATCTGTCCTTCCAAACTAGCAATCGAACGAATGTGCTGATATTCGGTGTCTCTGAGAGTTGAGAATTCTTGTTTGAGAACTGACAAGCTAGCGGTCAACGAATCTACCTGATGTGTATCTTTGGTTTGATTGGTTGAAAATTCTTGTATCTCACGATTGACTTGATTCAATGTCTCTTGCATTACTGTCAGATCACTGATTTGAATGTTTGCATGTGTAATATATGTGTATTCTTTAGACAAATAATCCTGATATGCATGTTGCAATTCTTGTCTGAGTTGAGCTGCTTTCTCTATTTTTTCAACTTGTTTTTTGAGAAATCTGATATGTGGAGCGATTTCACGTCGAAGTGACTGTACTTGCACAATATTTTCAGATGTTTTTTCGAGTTTCTTTTGTGAGTCTTGTTTACGATATTGATATAACCTAAGACCAAGCGCATCCTCTAACATTTCTTTTCGTTCTTTGGAAGACGTATTAAGAATTCGATCCGCTTCTCCTTGAGAAATAATATGATGTCCCGTCGAACCAATATTAGCCCCTGCAAGAAGTTCGTGAATATCTTTGAGTCGCACCTTTGTCGTATTGATAAAATATTCGTTTTGACCATCACGATGAACAGCTCTCTCCAGAATCACTTCATCAAAATCAATTTTCAAAAGCCTATCTCGGTTATCAAATTTTATTTTGACTGATGCTTTATTTTGTCTTGCAACAGTACTCGTACCATTAAAAATAAGATCTTCACCTTTTTTGCCACGCATAGATTTGATTGATTGCTCACCCAACACAAAACGAAATGCTTCAGCGACATTAGATTTGCCCGAACCATTAGGCCCTACGATTGCAGAGATTGGAGTTTCGAAAGAAAAAGAGTCTTTCTTGGCGAAAGACTTGAAGCCAGATATTTCCAGGGATGTGAGTCGCATATGAATATATAATATCAGATTATGAAGCGTATATACACAAAATTACATCCACAGATGTGGATGTAATTTTGTGTATATGCGAGCATGTTATTTTATCTAGCAACTAAAATCGGCAGCATTATTAGTATTTTGTTTAGGTGTCGTAATATATTTCATCACTCCTGTATAGTCAGTACATACATATGAATTAGCACTTGTTTTACGTTGAAGGGCTATATAGTACATTTTACCATCAGCACTTACCTTACACCGACTAAGCTGACCAGTACTTTGTGCAATTGCCTTCGTCAATGCATCATTAATAATTGTTGCATGAGTCAAAGCTTCACCAGTATTGCCTGCAGTACGAATAAAAGTAGAATTGAAAGCAGTGGTATTTGCATTACAAAGATTATTTGCAGCTGTGCCTGGAGCAACTCGATATCCTCCTCTCACATTATGATAAAACTCAGCTTCGGTTCGAACTGTTCCAAGAAGAAGTTCGATAGATCTATCAGTGGCTTTAAGCTTGGTTTCGTTCACAAAGGCAAGTACGATAGATGACATAAGTGAAATAATTGCAACAGCAACAAGAAGCTCAATAAGGGTAAAACCTGATGTTTGATTTGTACGGGAAGTATGTAACGGACTTTTCATGTGTGTATTATAAAATTTAAAAATAATTAATGCGAGAATGTTATCCACTGATTCTTGATCTATTGCGGGAGCCAGCCTTTTTTTTGAAGACCATTACGAGCAGCTTCTTGTTCGGCTTCTTGTTTTGATTTACCCTTACCAAGTGCAATCGTCTCGTCTTTTATTTTGACCGCAACAGTAAAATGTTTGTTGTGATCAGGCCCTTCCTCTTGAACAGTTTCATAGACAGGAGTAGTTGAAAGTATTTCTTGAGATTTTTCTTGAAACGCACTCTTGGCATCAACCCATGATCCACTTGTGACGATTTCTTCTGTGAGTGACAACAGATTTGTTTCAACAAAAGAATAAGCCGCATCATATCCTTGATCAAGATAGATTGCTCCAATAACTGCTTCAAATGTATCTGCAAGAATATATTGACGCGCCCGACCTGTATCTTTTGATTCGCCCTTAGACAATAACAAAAAATCATTGAATCCAAGACTGAGCGCTACTTGAGACAACGTATTAGTATTGACAAGTGCAGCTCTAAAGGCAGTAAGTTCGCCTTCGTTTCGTTTTGGATATGTCTTAAAAAGAAATGAAGTAGCGGCAAGTTCGAGAACAGCATCACCCAAAAATTCGAGTCGTTCATTGTGATCAAACACATTGTGTTTGTTTTCGTTAATATATGATCTGTGCGTGAATGCTTGTTTAAACAGATCTTTATTCACAAAAGATGTACCGAGCTTTTCTTCTAAAATTGAGAAGTTTGGAAGGACCATACTAATTTTTTATCAATATACTGATTGACTTTGTCATTAATGGAACAATGTCATTATAAAAATTCAAGTCAAGAATCTCGGAAGCCTTGAACCATCTAGCATCATCGAGACCTCCTGATTCACCTAGTGCAACATCTGCATATGTAGCTTCAGCGAGGTAATAGAGTACCTGCTTGCGATGCTTGCCCTTTTCGGGATGATTTGCGACGTATTCGTTATCACCAAGCACTTCAGATACGTTTATAATATCGAGGCCGATTTCTTTTTTGATTATACGTTTTACGCCATCAGCGTCGCTCTCACCTTCTTCAAGCCCACCCTTAGAGAGAGTCCAGTGCCCAAACACATCATGTACCAGAGCAAAATAAAGGGTTGATCCATCCTTGGCATATACCACTGCCCCAACCTTTTTTTCGATAGGCATTTCTTCAAACGGAACTTCTTTTTTGCGAGCTGCCCCCTGATCTTTGCCTGGTTCACCGATTTCTTTATAGACAGCTCCGAGAACACCGTTCACAAACTTACCACTGTTCTCACCTCCAAAACTCTTTGCGAGTTCGATTGCTTCATTAATCGCAACTTTGGGTGGAACTTCTGTTCTATCAGAAAAAAGCAACTCATAGAGACCAATTCGCAAAACATTTCGATCAACATTCGAAATCTTTTCTATTGGCCACTCTGGGGCCGCTTTGTTTATAATGGAGTTAAGATCATCGACTTTGGCGATGATACCAGAAAGGAGGCCTTTCATGAATTCAAGGTCGCCCGCATTGTCTGCGAATTCTGCGATATTGCGATCCAATACCGTAAGTGTCTCGTTTGTCTTGAGCGAGTTAAAATCCCACTCAAAAAGTGTCTGCAAGACTATTGATCTTGAAAGGTGCCGGTTTGCCATAATGAAAGTACTAATTGATTATTATTCAATTAACTTATTTTACTTCTTTTTTATTTTTTGTCGACTTAACAGGTGCTTTCTTTTCAACAGGCTTGATCGCTTGCTTTCCTTTGTAGATACCTGCTCGTGAAGCTCGGTGTCTCAGGTGTGTCGCTCCGGTCTCTTTATCAGTCGTAACTGCAGAGGCCGAAAGCGCGTGATGTGATCGTCTGTTGGCAGTGTGTGCCCGCGTATGTCTCATTCGTATTACCATAGTGGAATTAGGATAACAGAAAACCAGACGCAAGTCAAAAGGGCTGGGGTCAGACACCCTTTTTATCTAAAATCTATTGTGTAATTACACCACATTTTTTGTCTAAAAAGGGTGTCTGACCCCTAACATATGTTTGTACCACCCTGCCCTATGCTGCTCACATTCCCCATTTTTTTTAATAGCCTCTCGATGTCTTTTTGTTCCATAACCTTTATGTGCCTCAAAACCATATTGAGGATACTTGCGAGCAAGACGCGTCATATGTCTGTCTCGAGTTACCTTGGCGATAATGGATGCAATCATGATACTTGGTTTGATACTGTCACCTTTGGGGATAACAGAAGATTTTTTCCAGCCGCCTTCGGGCACACGCAAGGCTCCATCCATTTCCAAAACACACAAAGTTTCGTTATGTGACGTACCTAATTTTTTGAGGCATGTTGCAATTCCTTTTGTGACTGCATACACAATTCCACGTGTCGAAATTATACGAGCAGACACGAGAGAAACTTTCCAATCGAGGTGTCCATCTTTTTTAAGTTGGCACAACATCTCATACAATGCTTCCCTTTCCTTTTCTTTAACTTGTTTAGAATCGTTAAGCCCGTGTCTTTTGAGCATGTCAAAAATCCTCCTCTGCGATGATCTGGGGATAACTGAAACACCAACGGCGACGGGGCCCGCAAGCGGGCCCCGTCCTGCCTCGTCTACACCAATAATATATTCTTCTGTCCATATCCCGTCTCTCGTCATTGCATGTATAATATCAGATATGAAAAAGCCTTTTTCCCATTTGCATGTACATAGTCACTACAGCCTGCTCACTGCCCTCCCTAAAATCAAAGATATTATCGCGGCAGCAAAGGCAGATGACATGAAAGCAGTCGCTCTCACAGACAATGGGAACATGTATGGCACAATCGATTTTTATAAAAAATGCATTGAGTCTGACATCAAACCCATTATCGGTATCGACGCATACATGGCTCTTCGAACACGCAAAGACAAAGAGCGTATTGATGCTCGTCGTACCAGACTCCTCCTCCTGGTCAAAAACCAAACCGGATACAAAAATCTCATCGAATTAGTTACTGATTCGAACATGGTTGGTTTTTATTACAAACCACGAATCGATAAAGAAAGTCTCGCCACGTTCAAAGAAGGACTTATTTGTATTTCCCCATCTTTTAATTCTGAAATTGGTAATGCACTTTCAATGAGCAATAAAGACAAAGCGCTCGAAATACTTTCGTGGTACAAAGATCAATTCGGTGATGATTTTTATATAGAAATAACACACCATCCCGAAATTGATGGGCACATGGGGCGAATGAGTCTCCTCAAAGAATTTGCCAAAGAAACAAATACCAAAATAGTAGCTTCGTCCGATGTCTATTACATCAAACCCGAAGACCGTGAAGCACGCAAAACACTCATGTCTGTTCAATCTTCATTTGGAGGCGATGCAGGAATGGACGAAGACGAAAATTTTTCTTTTATTACCCAGGAACAAGCCAACACATATTTTAAAGATGATCCTGAGGCACTGAATAATGTTCAAGAAATTATAGATAAATGCAATATCGAACTTGAACTTGGTAAGTGGGTATTTCCCGCTATTGATCTTGGAGGAAGACTTGCCAAAGATGTGCTTCGCGATCAAACATTTGCAGGTATCGAACGTCGCAAGCTCGAAAAAACAGATGAACTTTTGACGCGTATCGAATACGAACTTGATGTGATTGAGACAAAAGGATATTCGCCTTACTTTTTGGTTGTGGGAGATTTGATTAGATACTCCAAAGAAGCTGGTATCCAATCGAACACTCGAGGTTCGGCAGCGGGATCAATGGTGTCATATCTCGTCGGAATCACCACAGTTAACCCGATGGAATATGGACTTCCCTTCGAAAGATTTCTTAACCCTGAACGACCTTCTCCTCCTGATATTGATATGGACTTTGCCGATAACCGTCGCGATGATGTTATCGAATATGCACGACAAAAATATGGCGCACACAACGTGGCTCAAATTGGTACCTTCGGAAAGATGCTCGCAAAAGGAGCAGTGAGAGATACTGCCCGAGCGCTCGGGTACGATTATGAAATTGGAGACAAAGTAGCTAAATTAATTCCAATGGGAGCTCAAGGATTTCCGATGACTATCAAGCGTGCACTTTCGGAAGTTGCCGAACTTCGTGAGTTGTATGATACAGACAATGATGCCAAAACAATTATCGACATGGCCCAAAAAATCGAAGGATGTGCGAGACATATTGGTGTTCACGCTGCTGGTGTAGTTATCTCCCCTACCACCATGACGGATTTTGTTCCTGTTCAACTTGATCCTAAAGGCGAAGGAAAAATTATCACACAGTATGACATGCACTCGGTCGAAGAGGCTGGCCTCCTCAAATTCGATTTCCTTGGACTCAAAAACCTCAGCATTATTGCACAGACTGTCAAAATGGCAGACAAATTATATGGCGAAAAAATCGATGTGGATGAGATACCACTCGACGACACCAAGACATACGAGATGCTGGCACGCGGTGAAACCGAAGCGACTTTTCAACTTAACGGCGATGGTATGACGCGTTTTCTTAAAGAACTTAAGCCATCTAATATTCACGACATTAATGCGATGGTGGCACTCTATCGACCAGGACCTCTCGCCTTTATTCCTGATTATATTGAACGCAAACATAATCCTGAAAAAGTTATTTATTTTGATGAAAAGCTCAAACCATATCTCGAACAAACATTTGGTATTCTTATTTATCAAGATGATATTTTGTTGATTGCGGTGAACCTTGCAGGATATTCGTGGGGAGAAGCAGACAAATTCAGAAAAGCAGTAGGTAAAAAGATTCCGGAAGAAATGGTTAAGCAGAAAGAAAAGTTTATTACTGGATGTATTGAGAAGGCAGGATTTTCGGAAGAAAATACACACAAGCTCTGGGACATGATCGAAACCTTTGCTGCATATGGATTCAACAAAGCGCATGCTGCTGCCTATGGTCGCGTGGCGTATTTGACGTCGTATCTCAAGGCCAACTTCCCTGTGCTTTATATGGCTTCTGTCCTAACGGCTGACTCCGGTGATGTCGACAAGATTGCAGTAATGGTACATGAATGCGAACGAATGGGTATCGAAGTCCTTCCTCCTGATATTAACGAATCATTTGCAGAATTTGGTGTAGTGCCAGGAGAGCGAGGAAAAGAGATTATTCGATTTGGACTCACCACCATCAAAAACTTTGGTGAAGGTATTGCGGCAGCAATCATTGATGAACGCAAAAAAAATGGCAAGTTCAAAGATATTGAAGATTTTTTTACGCGCGTAATTGATCGTAATCTCAACAAAAAATCACTCGAGGCACTTATCAAAACAGGTGCATTTGATAGTCTGTATCCTGATCGCGCCACCCTTCTTTTTAATATGGAAAATTTGCTCAAGTTCAATAAAGAGCTTGCAAAAGCAGACGCTAATCAAGATTCACTTTTTTCATTTGGTGATGCTCAAATTTCAAAATTACATTTTGAAGAACCTAAAACAAAATTCACACAAGCAGAAATGCTTGGATGGGAAAAAGAACTTCTTGGTTTGTATGTCACAGGCAATCCACTTGATCAATACAAAACAATGTTGACCGAGAACGGCCACAGTGTCGCAAAAATCAAAAGTGATACATTATCAGGTGCAAAAGTTATTCTTGCCGGAATACTCGAAGAAGCCAAAGTTATTTTGACTAAAAAGGGTGATCCGATGGCATTTCTCAAAATCAAAGACTACACCGATTCGATCGAATGTGTCTGTTTCCCTAAGACATATGAAAAGTACAAAGACATCCTCGAAGGATCAGATTGTATTCGAGTCAAAGGCAATATCTCAGAGCGCAATGGCGAAAAAAGTATTCTGGTAGATGTTGTCGACAAGCTTGATATTGAGGTTTGATTTGATATAATGAAAGAACAAATACCTTCGGGCTTTTTCACACAATCGTGTGAAAGGAAAATTAAAAGAGATCAGAGTAAATTTCTGACCTCTTTTTTAATTTGTTCAAAAGATAAACTTGTCACTTTAGCCATTTTCTCACTTAATCGTTTTGAATCAATCATTCTAATCTGAGAAATTATACATGATCTCGTACGACCATCAGAAAGAAAAATTGTTATATAGTATTTATTATATTTTTTAAAGACACTCGAAAGAGGTAGTGTCCAAAATAAATTTCTATTAAATTTTTTAATCAAAAAGAATTCCTCGATGCTCTGCATCGTACATGCTAGTATGAACCAATGGAACACATACGAAAGGCACACAATGTATCACTTCTTATATACCACATAG
>JAULZV010000050.1:0-26131 GCA_032117135.1 Minisyncoccota bacterium | reverse complement strand
ACAGTACATACAATGGCAAGGCAAAAAAGATAAACCAAAAAACGCCCGATTGTTCGATTAGAATTTTCATGCCATGTTGGAAACCCCGGTCGAAGCGGAGCGAGAGGCCGGGGAGGAGGTCATTTCTTATGCCTCATGTTGCTATTGACTTTATTTTAATATCGTGCTATCATATATTCTGTTCTTTGAAATTTCCCCATGAAAAAACAGAAAAGTAGCCGTATCTACGGCATCGTCGGGCTGGCCTCTTTGGGGCTGGCAGGTATCTTCACGCAGAGCAATCTGCGTGAGGAAGAAACGGTCCCGGTCGCGAAAGCTCCGGAACTGGAAACCAAACCCAAACCGCGTCGCGTCGTCGCCCTTGAAAGCGATGATGAGACAAACAGGTTCACCGTCACGACTCGTGTCGAGATGGCTGGACCTGCAGTTGCCGAACAATAATCTGAAATCCAAACCAAAACCAAAGCGAAAGAACGAAAGACATGAAAACTCTGACAGCAATCCTCCTGTTCATCTCACTCATCCTGCCCCTCACTGCGGCGCCGGAATTCGGCTCGGCCGTCGAGCGGTTCAAGAAGGCCTATCAGGTCGCGGATCATGGCACCTACCATATCTATGGTAATGGCTTGGAAGAGTCGTATTACTTCGATGTCGAATATGAAGGCGTCGAAAATCGCGAGCAGCTCATGTCCCCATTTGATGGTCGGGCATTTCTGCTCGAATTCAGCAACTACAAGAGCTTCGTGCAGGAGACTGCACTGATTCTTGATAGGGATGGAGTGGTGCTTTTCGAATCGAACTCTTCATGGAAGCCGATCGAAAGTATTTCTCAGAAGGCTGGTCCTTCCTTGGAATACACGCTTCCTGGGCATGTTGGAATGATCAGGTTCTATCTGGCTGACCAATTGGTCCCGTTTGACGGTGACTCTGCTCATGTTCAGCTTGTGAACGGATACGCCGTCACTCTCGAAGTTTCCAAAGGAAACGTCATCGTTCCTGGTTGGATCTGGGAGCAAGAGGGTACATTCGTCACATTCACTGATGGTGAACAGGAAGTGACCGACATTCAAACAGGTCTTCCTGTTCATCGAGGTTTCCACATGATCCAGCTGGAACCAACTGCGATTGAAGGTCTCGAAGTTGTGGAGGCATGGAAGGGGACGTCCTATCTGGACATCTACGCTCCTCATAACCAGTGGCACAAGCCGGTGTATGAATTCACCTCCATTTCTACTCGCAGTTACCGTGTGCATGTGTACGACGACAGGGGTATGACCCCAAGCATGATCCAGTACACATTCACCGACGATGATTCGGGCTCCGGTCCTGATTGGATCACACCCAATGAGAACGGCGAGTTTCGGATCCATGTGCCGGCAGGCAAGACGATTCATCTCTTGCCATACTGGAATCATGGACAGGGCGGCAAGAACTAACACCTCTCGCCCAACCCTACAAACCCCCTCCGCATTCCAGCGGATGGGGGTTTTCTTTTATATAACATTGATACTGGGGTGTGGTATTCATACCTTGCCATTTGGAGAGGAGGATGCATACTAGATATATGAGCAATAATCCAAAAAATTTGTTTGAGTGGGCAGAGTCTCAAGAGACTCCTGTGCCACTTCCAGATAAAAATACCGACGACTTGTTCGAGCGTTGTGCGCAATGTGAGATTTATGGAGGGTCATGTCCAACTCATCCCAAAATCAAAACTGTTCATTCTGTGGATGCTGGTCTCGATCGTGAATATGATACATATCGCAAAGATTGGGATTCTCATCATCGTGTTGCAGATAGAGAAGCACACATAGCACAAGTCCAAAAAGATGCGGATAGACAACTTTCTCCCGATGAAATTTCAAAAGAGATCAAACGGTGGAAAGAGGGACTTCAATGACATGTTCTTTATTTGTGTCATTCACACCCCTTGCGTGCAAGGGGTGTTTGATTCTCTGGAAATATTTGATATAGTAGTGCCACTGCAGATATGCGCAGTATTTTGATTGCATATATGCAGGTGTAGAAGAATTTTTCCTGTTACGTTCGGTGGTAATGAACAAGCTTTCATTACATACCTCACTTGCAGGTGTAGCTCAGCTGGTTAGAGCGTCCGCCTGTCAATTTGGCAGCTTCCGGTACGAAAGTCCGGTCGAACATAAGGTGAATTGCTGGAACCCCTCCTCAGATACTGAAAGGGCAATCAGCAGCCAAGTCGAGCGAATGACTGTCTCTTTTGAGATGATCGATTGTTCGAAAGGTTCAGAGACTATCCCTTCGGGGAGTAGCCTGCTTCAACGCAGTCGAAGCGCCTTACACCTAAAACCAGAAATGGTAACGGTGATAATATAGTCCACGCCATCATGAAAATTTTGGATTAGTGCACGCGGAAGGTCGTGGGTTCGAGTCCCATCACTTGCGCAAACAAAATCCCCGAAAGGGGATTTTTGCGTGCAAGTGATGGGACGAGAAAGCCGGAGCGGGGTACCCTGTGTCCGAGTGATAACGAGGACCCGGGTCGCGAGGCGGGGTCGCGAGCACTTAGTAGAATTGGAGTGAGTGAAACGAATGAACAATTATACTTAGTGACTTGTGGCCGAGTTCATTCACTCGCTTAATTATCAAATTAGATATCAAATAAATTCCATGAGCTTGCATGTGTTATAAACCCACCCTTATTGCACACTGTATCGAGAATGATATGCTTTTGATATGAATAAAATTTTCTATTGGATATCTCTATTTATATCTATTTATCTTTATCTATTATTTGGGTCACTGTTCATAATATTTCTTATGTTTGTTTTTGCTAGTTCTGATTTTAGATTTGAATATTTAGTATATCAATTTAAAGATCCAGCCTTCTCGGAATATATATTTTATATTTTTGTCCTTATTGGTTTTTCAATCTTGGTAGCCGTACATTTCTATAAAAAAATAAAACAAAAAGTTTCTCAAACCCCAGATATCAAAACCGAACCCGTCCCGCCCGTCCCGATAAGTCCCATTGTTAAATTTGGACTATGGTTTTTTGGAGTGATTACCGTATTGTTCTTCGCTGTTTATATTTTTGGACTATAACCCAAACAAGATTCTTAAAACAAAACTTCTGTGCAAGCACTTTAATCCTTATTGTAAAACTCATGCATTGATTCAAAATCATCTCTCAGTCTTTTGAGAAGTTCACCAGATCGGTCGATAATCATTTTGAGCACCATGTACATTTCGTCCATCGCCTGCTGAGTGGTAATTATATGATCATCGTATATGTATATTTTGTTTTTTGAAAATTCTATAGAAAATTTGTGAGCCTGAGTTGCAAGATAAGACAAAAGCTCTTTATTAAATATTTGCAAAACTTCTATTTCGTATTCGTTTCGACAATATAGTGTAAACACTTTTTGAAATTCATCACCAATATTTATTTCAGAATCTTTGTCTTGACCAAAATAATCAGTCGAAGCATGCTTCATCATCGAATTTGATTTGAGTAAGATAAAAGGGAAGTCTAGCTCGCTGATCTCAACTTCACATACGGTGAAGTGATATGTTCTTCTATTTTTCCCGCTACCTACACTGTAATTATAGTGAAAGATTTTAATTGGATATTCTTTGTATCTACCATGAATCAAATTTAGAATTGTCTTTGTACTGGTCCCATTACCTAGACTAAATAGTCTACCAGGAAAATCTATTGTCTTTGAAAATTCAAAATCAAGACCATTGTCCTGTGCGAATTTCATCATAAAGTTTTTGCGATCAATAAATTGTTTTATGAAAAAATAGGCGACAAGGGGTAAAAATATAAAAATCAACAGATCATATATTCTTATTGTAAAAATTAAAAGAAGCAGTAAAATGACAAATACAACAAAAACTACCTTTGTTTTCTTTGAGAATAATATTTTTTCTAATCTGAGGTAAGATTGGGCATTGATTTGCATCTTTGAATTATAACTAAAGTTTTTAATAACGTAATGATGTTGGGTACAGATGTTTAGGAAACTAAATTTAAAAACAATCACAAACCCACCTTCTTGTTCCAAACACGCCATCAAGTGTGTTATGAACGCCTGCCCATTGCGCACTCTATCGTCAATGGTATGCTTTCAGTATGAAAAACAATTTTAAATTTGCATGTGTCTTTGTACTCGTCGCGTTCTGTACGATTTTTATCAATAGTGAAGTTTCTGCAACTACTGTAATTCAACCGGTTCAATCAGGCAATCTATCACTCAGTCTAAGTGAGGTCGAAGAAATAATTGGATATAAGAGTGATAAGTCAATACAGGTCAATACTTCTTCTAAGACATACAAGATAGGGGATTCGATTAAAGTGAAATGGGATTATGCAAAAAGCTCAAGTAGGGAATTACATGTTGGAATTATTAATGAAGAATATGAAGATACTATCGAGTATGTTACTGTCCCAATCAATCAGAAATCACATACTTTTGTTGTGACTGAAGAAATGCCCTCAGGCAAATACTTTGTTATGGTCGTGGATGAGATTAGTATAGATGATACAAATCTCACTGCATCATTTGGAGTATCTAAAGAATTTAGTATCAAAACAAAAAACACTAAAGACACGTATTACGAGAGCAAAATATCTACGTCTGTTGTGAAAGCAAACTTTGCAAACTCACGAGCATCTGCTGAATTGTTTTATGACACAAACGGAAATTACAAAAATGTGTGTAAGACTTCTGGATCATGGGGTATCAAAGACAGTCTTTCATCAGTCAGCAAAGCTCTTGGTCAAAAAGTAGATTGTGACTCTAGTGCCACCTCATGGGCTGCGGAAGTGAAATTAAAATCAAGTAAGTCATACTATTGCGTCGACTCAACAGGATTTTTGGGTGAACAAAAAAATCTAAAGGTTCAAAATCAACTAGTTGCGAAAAACAAAAGAAAACTAAAGTAGATTCAAATTCAAACTCAGACTTAGATTCAAAATCAAGTTCAGATGTGAACAAGATTACAAGTAAAGATCATTTTTTGAGTGGAAGCATGAAATCAAAAGTGAAAGTTTTGACCTATACTGATCTTGAATGTCCATTTTGCAAATCTTTTAATACAACCACACAAGATTTGATTGATGTATATGGCAACAAGGTGGCATTTGTACTCAGACATTATCCATTGTCGTTTCATTCGAATGCTCAGTTAGCTGCTAATGCAAGCGAATGTGCTGCAAAAGTAGGAGGCAAAAAGAAATTCGCATCATTTATTAACGAAACATTTAACATCTCACCAAACTTAAGTTTGGATACTCTTTCTGATATTGCAGTCGATCTTGGTATCAAAAAGAATTCCTTTGATACATGTCTTGCTCAATATGCTCAGCAGAATGAAGTAGATAAGGATATCAAATCAGCAGCTTCTATCGTGCAATCAGGTAATTTTGGTACACCATATTCACTTGTATATGGACCCAATAATACGGTTATGACGATTCTAGGAAATCAGTCATACTCTGTGATCAAAGAAATGCTTGATACATTAGTGAAATAATTCTATTTACACATCGCAATCTCCGTTAAATCAAAATAAAAACCAAGTTATCAACGCTATTATTTTGTACCGACCAGTGCGTCACGATATACTACATGTATTATTGAAATAAAATACATACATGCCACCTTCACAATCAAATCCTCAAGATCTCTCTGGATCATCATCGTCAACCAGTGGGGTAGGAACAGTACCATCTACACCAATGCAGACTCCTGCTCCCGGACCTGTATTTAATCATCCGGATTATCATCCTCCGGTCCCTGAATCACAAACACTTGCTTCAGAGAGCTCGCCTCAAATTACACAATCTGCCGCGCCAGATACATCTGCGCCAGATACTTCTTCGATACTACAACCAGGTGAATTTCAAATTCCGGGACCAACTCCAGCTCCCGTTCAAACTCCAGTCACTGCACAAGTGTCAATCACTCCATCATCTGCAGAAGGACAACCATTTATCCAAAAGCCTGGACTTGATCCATATATACAATCTGCATCTATTGCTGCACAACCAGTTTCAAATCAAGGCTCGACACCGACAGTCACAGCGACAGCAACTCAATCTCCTGCATCACAATACACTCCGCCACCAACAAATCCTCCGGTCGCACCTATTCAAGCTGCTCAAGCAACGCCTCCGTCCTCAGAAGCAGTCATCAATGAACTCCCTCCGTTTCAAGTTCCTCCACATGCACCACCTAATAGTGTCCCTCGTGAAAAATCCAGTCATGTGGGCTTGTTTATTTTTGTGATTGTATTATTTGTTCTTGCTGCTGGAGGTGCCTACGCATACACTCAAAAATTAGGACCTTTTGCAACAGCTCCATATGATGAAACTAATTTACTAACTGGTCTCTTGAACAAGATTACACAAATCGAATCATCCTCATATGCCGTATCCGCACAATTATATGCAACAGATCGTGAGGTCGATGCATATCCATATATTCCAACTCAAAATCCTGATGCTGAACGTATTGCCTTGCAATATGAACGAGATTCTCAAAGAATAGATGATATTTCTAGTATTATTTCAGCACTCAGATACTCAACCATGGACGCTGGATATCCTGCGACTATCGACGGTATTCAAAATCCTTATGCGTATACCGATGAACTTATTTCAACCAAAGATCCACTCACACAAAAAACATACACCTACCGTCTCACTGAAGAGGGACAAAATTTTAACTTAAGCATCACTTTTGAAACACAAGATGCAATCGATACAATTAAAGAGTATGCCTATGATCCATCAAGCATTGTGGTAGAGGGGAAGACTACAATATTTAATAATAATAGTCCAATCTATTTTTATTTTGAAGGGCAACAACCTACATTCTTTGAATCTATGTCAGCGTTTGCTCAATTTTTGCCTCCAGAAATAAATATACAAGGATCAGTAGATGTTGCATTATCACGAGGTGATGATATCAATCCTTGGAAATGGAAGTTTATGCTCGATGGAAGTGGTGATGTTGGAGATCTGACATACAAAATAAATATCGAGGCACTCAAAGACGACTTGGCATATTATTTTAAAATAAATAATTTTCCGGCTTTAGGATTAACGGGACTGATGCCTCCTAAAGGACAATGGATACGCCTCTCTTCAGAAGATATCGAATCAGAAGCAATGAATTTTGGATTTGTTGATCAGTCAGAGATGGTCGAAATGGAAGAAGATTTTAAGGTACAACAAGAACAAGCTCTTGAGTTCACAAAAAAGATTATCCAATATGCCGATGAAGAAAAACTTTTGTCTTTCAAGCAAAAACCACAAAAGAGTACTGAAAATGGAAGAGTATTGTATCGATACGATCTCGCGATTCGCCAAGAGGCAGTCTTACCTTTTTATCAAAAACTTGCAGACGAAGCAGTTCTTAATCCAGAATTGTTTGAAGACACATTATTCACTGATCCAGAATATGTTACATACTTAGAGAGTGAAGAATTTTCTCAGATGTTCGAGTATTTTGATCAAAATGTAGATTTTGTGCTGTGGGTTGATGCTGAGGGATTTCCTGCGAAGTATCAAGTGACCACTCGCATTGTTCCCGGGGATGAAGTCATCTCGTTTCGTGATAAGCAATTGATATTTGAGGTGGCATTTGAAATACGAGATATCAATGTTCCAATTCAAATTGAAACTCCAACTGATTCAAAAACGTACGAAGAAATACTAGAATTAAGTGCATCTACTTCTGATCCTACTTCTACTCCTGTACCTTCTCGCATGCCAACTTCTACAACTCCTTCTCTCTCTGAATCTATCTAAACATGAAGCAATCAGCACTTATCTTTGCTACAGTCTTGATTTCAGTGATCGGATTGTTGTGGCTCAGTACTCCAGAATTTAAAGAATATCTGACGAGACACACTGCAAATATTGCCGGAATACATGCTGAGGTAGTGTATGCGTATCAAAGTAGTAAAGGTCTACAGAGGCAGTTAGTGCAAGGTGATACTGGGAAAGATGTAACACTTGTCCAACATGCGTTGCGAAGTTTACAAGATGATTTTCCTGATGAAAATATAACAGGATACTATGGACCAGCAACACAATCGGCCATCATGCAATACCAAAAATCAGAAAACTTACCTATCACAGGTATCATCGATGATGTTACACGCGCAGCTTTACATAAAATATATCTTGCGGAATTGTGTCCTCAAGTTGAAAATGATGACGATGAAGATGAATTTTTGCATATTGTAAATCGTTCTAATCCACTCAAAAAAGAATATGTACCGAGTGGACTAATCGATATCTCTGATCGTATTAAGACAACAGGAATTGTGTGTCTTAAAGAAGAAGTAGTGGCTGACCTCGAAAAAATGTTTGCTGACGCATATCGAAACGGGCACATCCTAGCTGCTACCTCAGGGTATCGCGCTCCAGAGATTCAAAGTATTGTATATCGTATCTGGCATTCTATTTTGGGTACAGAAGCAAAATATCACATTGCTGAACCAATGCATTCTGAGCATCAACTCGGGACGACTGTAGATCTTACTGCTGCATCCAATTCATTCGTGGGTGCGGATGAATATTTTGGGATGACACCTGAAGGTCAGTGGGTCAAAGCGAATGCTCATTTGTATGGGTTTGTGATGAGTAATCCTTCTGATACTACTACGCAGGGAGGATATATATACGAACCGTGGCATTTTCGATATGTCGGCGTTGTGCATGCTAGAGAAATAATAAAAAAAGGAATTCCTCTTGATGAGTACCTCAAGGCTCAACAGAAAAAAATAAAAGACGAAAAGAAAAGAAATAGGAAAATATAGATGATATACTGCGTTATATGTTTTGGACAATAATTTTATTTTTGCTAGGACTTTTTATTCTTGTAAAAAGTGCAGGCGCTACTGTAAAGGGTGCATCAGCTGTTGCGCGATTCTTTAATGTATCAAGTTGGGTAATTGGATTGCTTATCGTCGGGATTGGAACTTCGATTCCTGAGTTGAGTATCAACATATCTTCAGTTATTAAGGGTGGTGAAGTTGGGATAGGTGCGATTATCGGAAGCAATACGTATAACATTCTTTTTATTCTCGGATTGTCGGCTTTGTTTGCACCACTGACACTCAAAAAAGAGTGGGTACATCGTGATGTGGTCATTAATATTCTGGCTATATTGATTGCAATGATATTTGGATTCCTTCCAGTATTCGGTGGTGCTTATGCAGGAATCACAAGACCAGAAGGGTTTGTCATACTGATACTCTTTTGTATGTGGGTGTGGTATATGCTTACTCTATCCAAAAATAATATTCATGCCGAAGAGGTTCAAGATACTGAAAAAGTCGCGTTGCTGACAGCTTTCTTTTTGATTGTTATTGGGCTTGCTGGCGTGTTCTTGGGGGCTCAGTGGGTTGTAGAAGGAGCACAAATTATTGCGACAAGTCTCGGAGTGAGCGAGGCTATCATTAGCGTGGTCATTATTGGTATCGGTACTTCGATGCCTGAGCTCGTAATCTCAATTGCAGCTATCCGCAAAAAAATGGGAGGAATTGCAATCGGGAATATTATAGGATCAAACATATTCGATTTTATCGGTATTATCGGTATTGCATCACTCTTTGGATCAGTATCAGTTCCTCATGATATTGCGTTCGATTTCTCAATTACTTTATGTGCCTCTCTCATGCTTCTTGCAAGTATGTTTTTGGGTACCAAATATACACTCGAACGCAAAGAAGGAATATTGTTTGTTTCGATATATCTGGCATATCTCTGTTTCGTACTCTTCCGCGTCATGTTCGGGTGGTGAGTATCCAATATGTGATTGAGATTTGATTGAGGGCGGTATGATCTTTGAAGGACTTATGTCCAAAAATGTGAAGAGTAATTGAATAGTGAAGACCGATTAATGTGTCGTTTATGATTTGTCTAGTTTGTGATAGGGTGATGTATATGTTTTATAAAATAGTAGTGGTAATACTAATGTTTGTGACAGTTCCTTTTTTTGTGCATGCACAAGAAGACATTGTGAAGGTGCGTATCGTTGATGTGATATCGACCGAGCAAGAGCAACTTGAAGGATTTGATTTTGATATCACTGTTCAATCGATTGAAGTTTTGTTTTTGGAAGGGGAGCGGGCGGGTACTCGAGCTATTTTTTCGCAAGACAAATTTGAAGTACGTGAAGGTGAAGTTATTTTTGTGCGTGAAGTTGTAGAGGGACAATTTCAAATTCTTGAAAAAGATCGTACTCCTATGATTTTTTATATTCTTGCACTGTTCGCACTTGTCGTTTTTGCTCTGAATGGAAAGCAGGGTATACGATCAATGCTCGGACTCGCACTTAGTTTTGTCGTCATTATTTTTGTGATGCTTCCTTTGGTGATACGCGGGATTAATCCGCTTCTGGTGTCGGTCGGTGTCGGAGCAATTATTTTGTCAGTAGTACTTTTTCTTTCTCATGGATTCAAACGAGGTTCGGTCATTGCACTTCTCGGAACACTTGGTGCTATTGTGTGTGCGGGACTTTTGTCACTGGCAGTATCGTACTGGATGCGTCTGACGGGACTAGGTGATGATGAGTCACTCAATGCACTTGTCGCTACGGGAGGAGTCGTTGATTTTGCAGATCTTTTGCTGGCGGGAATAATTATCGGAATGCTCGGAGTGCTTGATGATATTGCAATTACTCAAGTTGCAGTTGTATCCGAAATAAAACGTGCTAATCCATCTCTCTCTGTTCATGAAATATTTGGGCGCGCACTCCGTGTAGGAAAAGAACACGTTAGTGCGCTTGTGAACACACTCGTTCTTGCATATACAGGAGCATCGTTTCCTTTGTTAATACTTTTGTATCAATCAGGAATTCGTTTTGACATGCTCATCAGTCAAGAAATAGTTTCGGCCGAAATTGTCCGAACACTTGTGGGAAGTATTGGACTTATCATCGCAGTGCCATTGACGACACTTCTTGCCGCAAAATACCTTTCATCTACTGACACGATTGAATCCCATTGCAATCATCACCATCATTAAAATTTATTCTTATCCACATCAACACAAACTCACGAGCATAGAGCACTTCGTATAGCGTATAATATGAGCAACACCTATGAGATATGCTCACAAAAAAGTAGTTATTGTTGGAGGTTCTGGTTTTGTGGGGACACAGCTTGCGCTTCGTCTGATGCGAGAAGGTTCGCATGTTATTATTATTGATCCGCATCCGTCACCTCTCAAGTCTGTAGAATATATTCAATCAGATCTTTCTTTCATTCCTGATTTTGAAGCACTCCAGCATGTATTTGTAATTTTTAATCTTGCGGGGGTACCTATTTTTGGACGATGGACAAAACACTATATGAAACTCGTACGTTCAAGTCGAGTTGATCTTACACGAAGACTTGTTTCAAAATGTAAGATGCCTGAGTTTAGACCGCAATTTTTGGTCAGTACTTCGGCAATTGGAGTATATGGTGATCGAGGTGATGAAATGCTTGATGAATCTTCTTCAACTACTGCTAATACTTATCTTGCACAGGTTGCAGCAGATTGGGAAAAAGAAGCTTTGGCAGCAAAAGAATTTGGTATTGAGGTGCGCATCATCCGCAATGCTCATGTGATCGGGCAAGGAGGAATACTTGGTGTCCTCAAAAAAGTGTTTAGGTTTGGATTAGGTGGATCACTTGGATCTGGTGCGCACTATATGTCACTCGTCTCAATCGATCGATGTATCGAAACATACTGCAATGCACCTTTTGGGCATGAAGAAATAAAAAATGCCGTAAGTATGTATCCGGTGACCAATCGAGAATTTTCTTCAAAAGTAGCTCGAGCCATGAAGAGACCATGTCTGTTTAGAATACCAGTATGGGGATTACGGATGGTCTATGGGGATTTTGCTCGTGAGATCGTGACAAGTCAACGGGTCCAAACCAAATATGATCCAGAATTTGAAGATCTTAATCAAGTACTTCGCGAAAATCTCTAAAAGCTTGACACGTTTGATATACTACTAAGTATGGAATTATATATAACAGCTGGGCTTATTATGCTCGCATCCCTTTCAGGGCTTATTTTTTTAACCAAGAATTTTTCGAGTTGGCTGAGTACTAATGGCAAATACATTATTGCATTCTCGGCAGGTATTTTTGCAGTGGTCACCTATGACTTATTACTTCACGCATTCGAATTCTCTGGTGCATATTATGCGCTCGGAGCGGTGGTTGCTGGATTTCTGATTTTTCATTTGGCCGAAATGCTGTTCCCAGAAATTCACCATCATGAAGAAGATGATTTGCGTTGTACTCATTCAAGCAAAAAAGTGATATGGGGAGATGCATTACATAATTTTGGAGATGGTATTTTGCTTGCCGTTGCCTTTTCGGTCGATGTGCGTGTAGGTATTTTTGCGGCGCTCGGTATTTTTGTTCATGAATTTGTACAAGAAATTAGTGAATTCTCGATACTTAAACTCTCAGGATATTCGACCAAAAAAGCTCTTCTGATTAATTTTCTTGTTTCGGCTACAATTATTCCTGGAGTGATTGTTGGTTCGTATGTTGCTCAAGTCGGTCCACTTTTTGGAATACTATTTGGTTTGGCTGCTGGAGCTTTTCTTCATCTTGTATTTGCCGACCTTATTCCACATTCGATTGCTCAATCCAAAAAAGACAATACCTATTTCAGGTACGTCTTTCTTGTTGCTGCTGGAGTATTTACTATTCTTGCACTCAATCAGATTGGTGGCGGGCATGACCATGGTGATACTCATATACATTCACATGATGAAGAACATGCTCATGAATAGGGGGTCAGACACCGTTTTTCTTAAAAAAGTGTGGTGTAATATTAAAGACACTGAATAGGGAGGGTCAAGGGAGGGTCAGACACCCTTCCAACCACAGACCGCACAAAAGGAAAAGTCCTCGCTTTCCCTCGCTTGATAGTGTGAACCACACTACTTGAATACAATGACAGGCGAGGCCAGACTATTTCATTTCATACTGTCTGTGTCTTTGTGTGTATTGAGAGATGATAGATCTCATGATCTATATGATCCCTTTTAACTTCCGCCAAAAAGTCGAGGGTGTCTGACCCTCCGCGACTTTATCCCCATCACCCTCTATCAGGGGGGGGGAGGGGCGTACTTCATGATATAATACTACCCATACAATATACGTATTATTATATATATAACACCACAATAGTTATGAACCACCTATGCAAAACAATCGCCTACACACTCACGCTTCTCTGTACTGCTCTGGTACCACAGATCACATCCGCTGCCTTTGTGGATGAATATGAGTATGGGTGGACACAGAACATGGGAGGGATAGGTGAAGATATAGGTCGATCTGTTATTACTGACTCCTCGGGCAATATCTATGCTTCAGGATGGTTTTCAGGAACCGTAGACTTTGATCCAAACGGAGGAGATGTCCGAGAGTCTGCTGGAGGAAATGATATTTTCATCACATCATACACTTCTGATGGAACATATCGATGGACTAAGACGATAGGTGGAATAGGTGAAGATACAGGATTCTCCATCACTACCGACTCATTAAACAATGTGTATATTACAGGTTCTTTTTCAGGAACCGTAGACTTTGATCCATCAGCAGGAGTAGATAGTAGAATCTCTGCAGGAGCCCGTGATATTTTCCTCACTAAACTCTCTCCAGATGGATCATACCAGTGGACCAGAACGATAGGAGGAATAAATGATGAACGCGGGGTCTCTGTTGTTAGGGACTTTCAAGATAATATTTATACCACAGGACGTTTTCAAGGAACCATAGACTTTGATCCGTTAGCAGGAGTAGATACCAAAACCTCTGCAGGATCAGACGATATCTTCATCACCAAACTCTCTCCAGATGGATCATACCAGTGGACCAAGACGATGGGTGGGGTAGGGAGTGATATTGGTCATTCAATTACGACTGACTCTTTAGGGAATATTTATGCTACAGGTTGGTTTAATGGGACTGTGGATTTTAATCCAGACTTTGAAGATGAAAGAATTTCTATAGGGGGTGAAGATATCTTCATCACCAAACTCTCTCCAGATGGATCATACCAGTGGACCAAGACGATGGGTGGGATAGGGAGTGATCGTGGATTCTCTATCACTACTGACCTCTCAGGCAATATCCACGTCACAGGTTCTTTTTCAGGAACCGTAGACTTTGACCCATCAGAGGAAGTTGATAACAGAACTTCTGTAGGAAATGCTGACATCTTCCTCACCAAATTCTCTCCAAATGGTTCATATCAGTGGACCAGAACGATGGGTGGAGTAGGTTTGGATTTAGGTCATTCAATTTTTACTGACTCTTCAAACAATATCTATGCAACAGGGCTATTTCAAGGAATAGTAGACTTCGATCCATCAGCAGGAGTCGATAATAGAATCTCTACAGGATCAGGAGACATCTTCCTCACCAAATTCTCTCCAGATGGTTCATACCAGTGGATTAAGACCATAGGAGGAATAAATAATGATCAAACAATTTCTGGTGTTGTTGATGCGATAGGTAATATTTATATTACAGGATGGTTTCAAGGGACTGTTGATTTTAATTCGAATACGGCAGATATTCAAATCTCTGCAGGAGGTAGTGATGTCTTCCTCACCAAACTCTCCCGCATCCTCCCTCCAGAACCAGAGCAAGAAGAAGAGGAAGAAGAACAACCCGCACCTCGCCGCCGCTCAGGATCAAAAATCACTCCTCCAACAGCTCTCACACAACCGACAACTCCAGTATCATCTACACTCCCAACCACCACTCCTACACTCCCCTCAACAATCCCAGAACTCCAAACTCTCATCACACAACTTCAAACACAAATACAACAAATCATTGCAAACAAACCTTCGGCATTAAACAACCCTGCATCAACGACCTTCACTCGAGATCTCCAGATCACTATGCAAGGAACAGATGTCACCACGCTCCAACAACTCCTCGTCTCTAAAGGATACACCATACCTGCAGGAGCCACAGGATACTTTGGGGAACAAACAAGACAAGCACTAATCAAGTTCCAACAAGACAACAATATTACACCTGCTGCAGGGTATTTTGGACCTATCAGTCGAGGACAACTGATGCGTTAGGCTTGAGGTATTCTTGAATTTTTACTCATACATAAAAACTTAATAAATCCCTCTAAGTATGATATCTTAGAGTGATTGCCGACGTGGCTCAGTGGTAGAGCACTCCATTGGTAATGGGGAGGTCATGGGTCCGATTCCCATCGTCGGCTCCTTTATGGACAAAGGGAGTATACAAAAGAAAATAGCTGATCTTGAACAAGAGATGCTCTCACCGACTTTTTGGAATAATCCAAAAGAAGCGCAAAACAAATACAAAGAGCTCGAAGAACTCAAAGTTATGCTGGAAGGAGGGAGTAAATATGATTCAGGTGGAGCAATTGTGAATATGTTTGCGGGTGTTGGCGGAGATGACGCCGAAGATTTTGTTCGGATGCTTCTTGAAATGTATTCTAAATACTGTGTTTCCAAAAATTGGAAGATGCTTATTCTTGATGAAAATCAAAATCCAAACGGAGGATATCGTTCGATTACTCTCGAGTTGACGGGTAAAAATATTTACAAAACACTCAAACTCGAATCAGGTGTCCATCGTTTGGTGCGTAATTCTCCTTTTAATTCTTCAGGCAAAAGACAAACATCATTTGCGATGGTTGAAGTCATGCCTATAATTGCAATCGATGATTTTGTTATTCCTGAATCAGATCTCGAAATTGAGTTCACTAAAGCGGGTGGACCTGGAGGACAAAATGTAAACAAACGAGAAACAGCAGTACGCATCACTCATCGCGAAACTGGTATTTCGGTATGTGCATCAGTCGAACGAACTCAACACGCAAACAAGCTCAAAGCCATGGAAATTATTCAAGGAAAGCTTTTTCGACTCAAAAAAGAACAAGAACAAAAAAACAGTGATGGATTTGCAATCTCTAAGGTACAAGACATTGCATGGGGGAATCAAATTAGATCATATGTTCTTAATCCTTACAAGATGGTAAAGGACCATAGAAGCAACTATGAGAGCTCTCAACCCGAAAAAGTGTTGAATGGAGAGATTGACGACCTGATAGCAAGTGTGCAACAATTAGATTTAAACAACGTATGATTTATTTTGAAAATGTAACAAAAATATACGATGACGACACTGTCGCATTGTCAAATATAAACCTAAAGATTGCTTCTCATGAATTTGTGTCTATTGTGGGTCATTCGGGTGCAGGTAAATCAACACTTCTCAAACTTTTGCTCGCAGAAGAAATTCCTACTGAAGGGAATGTTATTTTTGAATCAGAGGATATCCATATGCTTCGACCATCCGAAATCACCAAGCTTCGTCAAAAGGTCGGTTCTATTTTTCAAGACTTTAGACTTATTCCAAACAAAACGGTCTACGAAAATATTGCATTTGCAATGGAGGTAGCAGGGCGAGAAGATGAAGACATTGTGCAAGATGTTCCGTATGTTCTTCAGCTTGTAGATCTTGAACGCAAGGCACTTAATTTTCCAAGTCAACTTTCTGGAGGTGAAAAGCAACGCGTTGCTATTGCTCGCGCTTTGGTCAATCAACCTGATGTTTTGATTGCTGATGAACCAACGGGTAATCTTGATCCTGAGAGTACATATGACATTGTCCAAATTCTCAAAAAAATTAATGATTTGGGAACAACTATTATTCTAACTACTCACAACAAAGGTATAATTGATGAACTTGGTCGACGAGTAATCACTCTTGAGCAGGGTAAAATTATATACGATGACCCAAATGGTCGAACAACTTATAAGTAGTAGATATTAACCATATACACAATGTTTTCTTTAAATATTAGACGAATACTCAAATCAGGTGGTCAAAATTTTTCACGAAATGCGTTCGTGTCTCTTTCGGCTGTGCTTATTATGACGATTACCTTGATTGTTTTTTCTACAATTCTTTTTGCAAGTGCACTTCTCAATCAATCTCTTGTCGAAATTCAACGTAAAGTTGATGTTAATGTGTATTTTGAACCAACGGCATCCGAAAATTCTGTTCTCGAGGTGCAAGCTGATCTCGATACTCTTCCAGAAGTTGCTTCAGTCGAATATGTATCGCGCGAACAAGCTCTCGAGAATTTTAAATACAGACACCGTAATGATCAGGACATTTTAGAAGCGCTATATGAGCTTGAGGAAAATCCTCTTGGTGCAATTTTGAACGTTAAAGCTATCGATTCAACACAGTACGAAAAGATTGCAACCTACCTCGAAGAACGATATTCAACAGATCAAGAAGTATCAATTATTGATGAAGTGAACTTTGGACAAAACAGAGAATTAATCGAAAAGCTTACTGATGTGATTAGTGCTGGTCAAAAACTTGGTGGAACAGTAACGCTTCTCTTTATTATTCTTTCAATCATTATTACCTTTAACACAATCCGACTTGCGATGTATATCTCACGAGACGAGATCAAGGTAATGCGACTTGTTGGTGCTACCTCTACCTATGTTTCGGGACCATTTATCGTGACAGGTATTTTGTACGGTATCGTCTCATCTCTTCTTACACTTGTACTTCTATATCCGCTTGCGTGGTGGACTGCACCTGTGACCGTACGATTCTTCTATGGTATTGATATTCTCCAGTATTACATGACTAATTTCTTCCAATTCTTCCTCGTTATCTTTTTCTCAGCTGTATGTATTGGTGCAGTATCAAGTTATATTGCAGTCAAAAAATATCTCAAAGAAGCACGAAAAAGAGGGTAACTTCTCGATCGGCTCGTGTGCATATTTATTAATTGAATTATATAGAGTATGACAAAAATAATAGTGATAGGAATAATACTAGTGGTGATTATTGTCGGTGTGTATGTATTTGTAAAAGATACACAAATTAAGCGTGAACTTGAAACAGTTGAACGATCGGAATTTTCGGAAGGAGCAGTTGGAGTACAAAATTCTAACGAAGTTGATTCTCAAATCACTATAGTTCGCACAAATGGTGAATGGAATATAACCGAAACGGGAGAGTATACATTAGATCCTTCAAGTCTCATATTTGAGTTTACTGGATACAAACCAGGAGGATTTCATACAGGAACATTTAATGCGGTGACTGCGAACGTGTCTCTGGATGCAGATGGTGTGCCGGTTACATCAAGTATTGTGTTCGATGTTGCATCAGTTGTGACTGATAGTGCTGGGGTAGATAAACACTTGCAAGCACCTGAATTTTTCGATGCTGCAAATAGTCCACAGATTACTGTTGAAATAAAGGGTATGGAAAAAAGAGATGATCAATCGTATCTTGCTATTGCAGATATTACAATGTCAGGTCAAACAAAGACATTGAGCATTCCAGTGCAAATGGGTGCTGTAGAAGGAGGAGTATCGTTTGCAGTCGATACCAAAATTAAAATTTCTGAATACGGTATGGCATATGGACCAGTTCAAGACGATGTCCGTATCGTGGCAAAAGGTGTATTGAAAAAGAAATAAAAAGACATGAAAGGGAAGTGATAAGAAAATAAAAAGATAGATACAAGAACGAGCAGGTCACTTTGTGACCTGCTCGTTCTTGTACTGTATACTGGTAATTATCCTAAATTGAGTTACTCTTGAAGAACATGAAGATACTCTCACCACAAACACCACTTTACATTACATGGGCGCTTCTTGTAGGTGCAATTATTATTTCATTATTTGAAGAAGGTCAGTGGCATACTATGCTTATGGCAATACTTACACTCGTGGTGACTATTATTCCTCTTTTGTTTCAAAAAAAGTTTAATGTGTATTTGCCTCCAATCCTCATATCGTTTGTTGCCTTTTTTGCGTACGCTACTTTGTTTTTGGGGGAGGTGGGTGGTTATTATCAAAAGTTCTGGTGGTGGGATCTTGCGCTTCACCTCAGTTCTGCAATTGGCTTTGGTCTGCTTGCTGTAATTTTTATTCTGCTTATATTTGGCAAAAAAAGAAACGAAGCTCACCCCCTCTTTTTTGCACTACTTGTCTTTTGTTTTTCGATGACAATGGGAGTTTTGTGGGAAATATACGAGTTTGCCATGGATCAAATATTTGGGTTTAATATGCAAAAATCAGGTCTTCTCGATACCATGACTGATCTTATTATCAACTGTATTGGTGCCGGGATTGCTTCTTTTGCTGGATACTTGTATTTGTTTGATACTCCACACAATCCACTTTCTCGATTTATTGATAGGGGATATGTCGCAAACAAAGCTCTTTTTAAGCGTGCGAAAAGAATTGAAAATGAAAAAAATGAAGACTCAGATACTGGCGAAACTAAAGATGTTTCGGATGAATAAACCTTGTTCTTTGGCTTGTTTTGAATTAATTAAATAATTTAAAAATTTAAAAACAATTTCAAACGTATAAACTACTCGCTCTGAATTAATCAAATAACTCAACAAGATAAGAATCGATTTCGCGTTGATCGAGTTCATAAAATACTCGACTGTCTTTTTTGAGATCTTTTGCAAGTGACCGACCAACAAATCTCCAGTGCCATGGTTCATATTGGTAGTATGAGTTGCCTTTAGGATATGAAAGAATAAAACCATATTTGTGAGCATTATTTTGCAGCCATTCAAATGCAGTTGTTGATTCAAATGACATATACGCTCCGGTGACTTCAGGTGTTCCAAAATCAAGGGTGGTACCAAGTTGATGTTCAGAATATCCTTGATCTGCCGAAAATTGATTGGCACCTGAACCATACTGAGTGACATACGCTGATTTGAGTGACATCTGTTCTTCAAAAGATCTAAAAGCTGAGATCACTCGTAAATTAATACCATCATCAGTTGCATCTTCGAGCATGTCTACTAAAAATGGTTCTATATCTTCAAGTATCTGGATATTTTTGTCTGCACGTATTTTGTATTCGAGAGGGACATCTTCTAGTTCGGGTGGGCTATAATTTTCACTTAAGAAAAAAACCTTCGAATATTTTTTGAGCAGTTCGGGATCTATTGTTGTAAGTTTTTGGAGCGTATCAATTTCGCGTTCGTTTCTTCTTTTTTCACGTTCGAGATTAACATTGCGTTGTTGTTCTTCGGTCAAAACATCTTTCATGCTTTGATTTTCTTCTGTGAGTCTTTGGATCTGAGTGGTCAAAAGAGCAATATGATCTTGAGATGATTGCTCTGTAATCTCGAGCTCTCCTTCGGTGATTTTGAGACCTTCGAATGTTGTGTATGCAAAAACACTTCCGTATATAAGGGCTGATCCTGTAAGGGTGAGAGCAGTACGTTTGAGTAATCGTATATCACCTAAAGTATATGGGATTTTCATATCCTGCTCAGTATATCATGACAAAGAGTCACTCAAAATAATCTGCTATAAAGCCTCCATGGTGTATACTGGGCGTATGTTTGAATGGATAACAGGACTAATTGAACAAAGTGGGTATCTAGGAATTGCATTCGCTATGTTCTTGGAGAATATTTTTCCTCCAATACCTTCTGAGCTTGTTATGATTTTTTCAGGAGGAGCAGCTTCAGGAGGCGGCCTTAATATATTTTTGGTTATACTTGTTGCTGCAATTGGTTCGACGCTTGGACTTGTGCCGTGGTTTTATGCTGGAAAGTTATATGGACAAGAACGCTTAATAACATTTGCTGATCGGCATGGAAGATTTTTAACGTTCTCAGGAGATGATGTTAAAAGTGCTGAAAAATGGTTTTATACTCATGGCAAAAAAATAACTATGGCGAGTAGGGCACTGCCGGGAGTTCGTACCTTTATTGCGATACCTGCATCAATTATGAAAATGGATATCAAAATATTTCTTGCGTATGCTTTTTTAGGATCTCTCGTATGGGATGGAATTTTTGGTTTTATTGGATATTATGTAGGAGGAAATGCAGGGGCATTAATGGTGTATGTTGATATCGGTACATATGTCGCGTTGATTGGAGTTGCTGCATGGTATATCTACCGGGTCATATCGTTTAAAGAAAATACAAAAGAAAAAGTGGAGTAAAAGTGGATAGGTGAGAGGTCAATATTCTTTCAAAAAAATCTCACATACAAATAAAAAAGGGCTCTGGCACATCAATATATTTGGTGTATACTGTTTGAAAATCACATATCAAACGATATGACGATGATTGATATCATGAAAGAAGCCTCAAAAATAGCCTTATTTATATTTCTTGCACCTGTTTTTTTGTGGGCGTATGTGGTCATGACACTTCATGATTGGTGGATGGGTTTGATCGGACAATAGGATTTGAATCAGTATATAGGTTGTATGTAGTATATTTTTAAAAAAGACTCGAACCACGGTTGAAGGTGTGTTCGAGTCTTTGTGAGGTCAATGTCTTAATCCTTGACCTGTACTAGTCGTCTAAAGAATCCATCGGCCGTAGCTCAGGCACAGGCTTTGAGCTAGGGATCCGAGGCATGTTGTGCGTTCTCAGGGAGTGTCTTCGTTCGTATCTGCTTGAGCTAGACCTGCGACCGTGATCAACTCTCTGGATATATTTGAGCATCAAGAGCTCGGGCGTAGACGCTTTGAGTTTGATACGAGAATCATACCAAAGCACCCATAGGTTAGTTTTTGGATCTCGACGAACATCCTCCCTACCTATTTTCACATAGTCGGGACTATAGATTTTGAGAACGATGCCATACGGCGCTCGATCGCACATCTCCTTTGCTTGAAGGGCTTTGATTCCTCGGTTTTTGAAACCGTGCTGTCTTGCAATCCTGGCAATGTGTTGAAAGTCTACTCGAGATTGATACAGTTTGATATTTTTGGGGCCATTGTGCTCATGACTTGGTCGGTCACTTATTGATGAGTCCCAGATGATTATATAGGATAGATTCGGATTGTGTGGAACGACCTCACATTCCAACTTGAGATAGCAGTTTCGGTGGTTAAATGTATGGATCATCTGTCGTAGGGGATTTTGAATTGGGAAGGGATGGACATTGTGACCATCTGACAACCTAAAAGCATATTACAATAGAAATTGATTGTGTCAAACTTTTGCGCAGGACGCTCCCAAATTCCAAATACTTGGAAAATACTTTTAATACTATCTTTATCTTTTATGTGGAATATGCTATCTTGAGCGTTGGAGATCTTGTCATTATGAAACCAAAACTATTAATTGCCTTCCCCGGATTTTTGTTTGGCTCACTCTGTGTCCCCTCCCGTGGAGTAGAGGAAGAGAGAGTATGTAATTTGGACAGTTCTGGACCTGAAGGTCTGAGTACTTGTCTTCTGGATATTGAAATGGACACATTCGGACCCGAAGAACCGTCTTGCACAATCATGGTAAGTATAGATACAACTCAAGACGGTGTGTTGAATACATCACTTCTCTGGTGTGTCGATACGTTACTTCAGTGTAATAAAAACAACCATCTTTTTGGAGGTTCTCAATGGTATGCAAGAGTACAACATTGTGTTCCTGAACCCACCTTTCCTGTCGGGAGGTGTGGACGATTTAAGACAACATTTTGTCGCCCTCCCAAGTCTATCCTCCCTACCAAAAAGCGTTCACAAAAAATAGCACCTAACAAAATGCGACGGTAACGATAAGAAGGACGCATGTTTTCTTGTGCGCCGGACCCTTGAGGGTCCGGCGTTTTTTATGATATCCTGTGTGTATATGAAATACGGTAAAATTATTCCAGATCTAAAAATAAACGGCGTATCGGCGCCTTACCCTGTTATTAATGAGAGGGAAGTACGAGGTGCTGCGGGGATTATGTTTTTATTAGGAAGTATCGTATTTGCAATTGTGTATTTTACAGGTAACACTACTTTGTTATATGTTATCGTACCTCTCTTCTGGCTTGATTTTTTTCTAAAAACGGTGTTTCAGCCACATTATAGTATTTTTGGATACCTTGCTTCTTTGATTGTCAAAAAACAAACACCCGAATATGTAGGAGTAATTCAAAAAAGATTTGCATGGTCAATCGGCCTGGGTCTCGCAAGTCTTATGATACTTGTTTTCTTTATTCTTGGGATACGAGGTTGGGCACCATTTTTGATTTGTTCAATCTGTTTATTTTTCATGTGGATCGAAAGTGCGTTTGGAATTTGTGTTGGGTGTAAGATATACAGTTACTTAATTAAAAAAGGAATACTCAAAGCTCCTGAAATCAAACCTGTTTGTGCGGGTAATGTGTGTAGTATTGAATAATTTCATACTTAGAATGTGTAAAACTTTCGAGTAATATGTTTTCCACTTATCTAACATGATGTCTGTAAGACTGAGTGATAAAATACATCCATGAATATACAAAAAATCGTGTGGTTCAAACTTCGAATCGTAATGGCATTAATATTTTTGTGGGCATTTTTTGATAAATTGATCGGTCTTGGTTTTGCAACAAAACCAGAGAGTGCATGGCTCAATGGTGGTTCGCCAACATACGGATTTTTGACACATACAACCAAAGGACCATTTGCAGAAATATTTCAATCACTTGCTGGTATTGTGCTTGTGGACTGGTTATTTATGCTCGGACTCTTGTTTGTTGGGGTAACACTGCTCATTAACAGATATGTGGTACTCGGTTCGATTGCTGGTATCGCAATGATGATGCTCATGTGGCTTGCAGTTCTCCCTCCTGAAAATAATCCACTGCTGGATGATCACATCGTGTACGCGCTTGTGTTCGCCTTACTTGCTCTCGAAGATAGAAGGAGGTCGTTGCTATAAGAAACGGAGTTATTCCAGTTAATGTATTGACTATAATGTAAAACAAAAACACCTCATCCTAAGATGGGGTGTCTTTGTAAGATTTTATAAAATCAAAATCCCAACAAGGGATTGGGTGTTTTTAATAGAGTATTTTCTTTAATCGTGTGACAAAAAATGATACTATCACTGTATGAAAAAAGGAATAGATTATACTGGTGTGACAATTGTCTATCTATGTCACGATGGAGAGGGGAATGTGCTCCTAAATAAAAGAAGTACTGCATGTCGTGACGAACATGGGACATGGGATCCAGGTGGAGGTGGTTTGGAATTTGGTGACACAATAGAAGACACCTTACAGAAAGAGATCGCTGAAGAATACTGCACCGATGTTTTGGAGTATGAATTTTTGGGATATCGAGATGTCCATCGAGAACATGATAATGTCAGAACTCACTGGATTGCACTAGACTTTAAAGTTTTGATTAATAGAGAGATGGTACAAAATGGCGAACCTCACAAATTTGATGACGTACAATGGTTCACGTTAGATTCTTTGCCAGAGCCTCTTCATTCGCAATTTCCCAATTTCTTAAAATTGTATAAGGATAAGATCTAAGAAGCCTTTGGTACATAGTACAATCACACATTCAAGAATCTCTTTAGTATTGTAAGACTGGTTGGGAAAGAAATGGTTTCGGTAGCACTAGTCTTTAATCGTTAAAAGATGTTATGATGTATTAAATGAATAAAAATATGACTTATACAATTATCATCTTCGTTATAATCATCGTTCTCTGGTCTCTTTGGGGTTTTTTTGGTTCTCGAGTGGAGCAAACTGACTACACTGTTCTAGAAAAAAAGAATGAGTATGAGATACGAGAATATCCGGCTCATATTGTGGCGCAAACGAAGGTACAAGGTTCTTATGGGGAATCAATGAACAGCGGTTTTGGTATTGTCGCAGGATATATTTTTGGTGGAAATACAAAAAAAGAAAGCATCGCTATGACTGCTCCTGTGGTAGCACAAAATCAAAAATCGGAAAAAGTCTCAGAAAGCATCGCTATGACCGCACCAGTAGTAGCAACAACAGAGGGTGATTCATACATAATCTCTTTTAGCATGCCTCGTTCGTATACACTTGAAACTTTACCAACACCAAATGATCCTCGAGTAGAAATTGTGATGATTCCTCCCAAAAAATATGCGGTGATGCAGTTCTCGTGGTATCGCTCAGATGCACGAGTAAAAAGCATGCAAGAAAAACTACGGGCAGCACTCGCTCGTGATGGAATTGTGATAGAAGGGAATATGGCGTACGCTGGATATAATGCGCCGTGGACACCACCGTGGATGACACGTAATGAAGTATTGGTGGAGATACGTTAAAACACAGGAAATTATTTGTAGGATCCACAAGTAAAGATGACTTTACTTTGTCTCTTTTGAAATATATAATCACAATATTCAGATATATGAAAGAATGTATCAAAAATGAAGTGAGTAAGCTTCGTATAGAAAGTGGTGTAACTCAAGAAGATTTGGCTGCAACAGTAAATGTCAGTCGTCAGACCATTATTGCTCTTGAAAAAGGTAATTACACCCCGTCAATTTTACTGGCACTTAAGATTGCTCGGTTTTTTTCAATGCCTGTCGAAAAAATATTTAAAATATCATATGAAAAATAACATCAAAGAAACAATTGTCACTCTCGGCCTTATTGGTATAGTAGTATTACTTTTAAATCCATTTCATTTTTGGATGCCAGACATGATGGTGCTATGTATGCTCGCAATTGCTCTTGCTCTCTTTGGAATATTTGCAAGCTTCATTCTGCGAGAAGGTTCAATTGATGAGAGGGAAGACCAACACAAATCTTTTGCAGGACGGAATGCTTTTCTTGCAGGAGCAGGAGTTCTCACTCTTGGAATTGTTGTTCAAGGATATACACACACGGTAGATCCATGGCTTGTAGTTGCACTTATCGTAATGGTGGTAACCAAGATTGCTACACGCATGTGGAGTGATAGAAATCTCTAGAACTTGTATTTGAGACCAGTTATCCACCTACGCTATGTAAAGTATACTTTACATAGTTTTTATATTCTATATACTTTAAACATAGTAGGGTTAATAAATAAAATTTTGAATCATGAATAAAAATATAGGAATAATCATTGGAGTGGTAGCTTTGGTAGGGATTGTCGGAGGTGTGTATGCGTCTATGAGTAATACAGACAACATGATGATGGAAAAAGAAAAAATGGAACAACAAGCAATGCAAGATACAAAAATGATTGAAGAGAAAGACATGATGGATACAAAAGATGACATGATGAAAAAGGACGAGACAGATACTATGGATAAAGGGGACACTATGATGAAAGTTGGTTCATATGAAGC
>JAULZV010000049.1:0-7753 GCA_032117135.1 Minisyncoccota bacterium | reverse complement strand
GAATCTTCATGAGGAAAGCTTATCATGCTTGGTATATAAAGTGCCATATAGAGTCCCCCCGCCCTCCAGAGTATTTTAGCTCATCTGACTTAACGAATGCTCCGGGCGGGGTTCTATTAAGAAAAGGTTCTTAGTTTCCCCTATGAACAACGCATGATTTATTTCAAAAATCAATTGGAAGAAATTAATTCAGGAACAATGTCTGTTGATCAATTTGTCGAAGAACTCCTTGAATTTGCTAATGCTAACGGATTTACAATAGGGTTTCATATGACTTCTCAAGCCATTTCAAAAGGACTCAATAGAGACAAACGAGTAACATGGGAAGTAAAAGGAACTCAAAAAGATCATCGAGACGGTGACATTACAATGGCATATTACAGTAAACATTATCGTCACTTGTATGCTCACAAACCGTACAAATATATTTATGTAGTTCGATCTGCTGATGCTCATCGTACAGATGGTAACTGGTTTAGGGCCCCATCACTGAGTATCGTTTCCGAAATTCCCATTGATGCAAGTACATTACAACAACGGATGGAGGAAGAAGTCAAAAATAGTTTAAAGCAAAAAAAGGAAGAGCACGCCACATAGTGACGCGCTCTTTATTAGAATCTCATGAATTTTTGCACCCACTTCATGTGAGAAGTGATCATGTCGGCCGTGTGATTCTGAACATAGTCAGTTAGTTTTTTGTCAGAAGACAACAAATCGTTGAACTCCTGTTCAAATAAGTCAAAATCATTGTTGCTTTGTAGGTAGATACGGAGCAGAGATCGGGCGGACAAATAGCACGCCTGAGGCGGAGCCTTACTCGAAGACTCCTTAAAAAGATCAAAAATTTTTTTTGCTTTCATATTTTCATACTATAATACATATAATATGTGTACATGTCAAATTTTGTCACGTGTAAGTTCAGTACATAATTACAGTTTCAAAGAGAACTTCCCATACTACAATATGTCCCATTCATTTTTATTACAGACCAAATAAAATGCTACAATACCCTCATGTCACCATCTCACATGCACACTCTCAAACGTCAGTTTCTTGAATATATGGAAATCGAACGAGGACGAGCACTTCGTACGATCGAGAATTACGATCATTATCTCAGTGTTTTTTTGGATCAGACAGGTATTAGCTCTCCTGCAGATATCACGAACGAGAAGGTACGTGAGTTTAGACTCTGGCTCAATAGACAATCAAACGGAAACAATCGCCAAACAGGCGAGACTATGAAAAAAAAGACTCAGAATTATTATCTCATTGCTCTTCGGACATTTCTCAAGTTTTTGGCAAAGCGCGGCATTCCCTCTCTCGCCTCAGACCAAATCGAGTTAGCCAAAATCGAACAACGACACATAGATGTGATCACACAAGAAGAATTGTATCGCCTGCTCGATGCACCAAACAAAGAAGATTCTCCCGAAAAGTTGTGGCGTGGCAAAGCGATTTTGGAGCTTTTGTTTTCGACAGGATTGCGCGTATCAGAACTGTGTTCCCTCACCCGCGACCTTGATTTACAACGAGATGAATTTTCTATTAGAGGAAAAGGTGGCAAGGTTCGCGTAGTATTTTTGTCATCCGAGGCCAAACACGCAGTTACCGAATACCTCAAAACACGTAAAGATCTGTCAGATGCCTTGTTTGTAAAGGTTCAAAGCGAAAATGCTCAGACCGATATCTCCAAAGGATTGGATCGCCGATCAATCGAGCGTATTGTAAAGCGGTACGCTACACTTGCAGGAATAACCAAAAAAGTCACTCCGCATGTTCTGAGACATTGCTTCGCAACAGACTTGCTCTCCAATGGGGCTGATTTGCGTTCTGTGCAGGCTTTACTGGGCCACGCCAACATTATGACAACACAAGTCTATACACACGTCACCGACAGACATTTACACGAAGTACACAAAGCCTTTCACAATAAAAGAAAAAGGACCTAGACGAGCTGTCGTGCGACATATGAATGCGCACAATGCTTGCCTAGATCCAAGTTTGGACGCGAACGTCCGTGTGACTGATGCCCCCCGTCCGCAGCCAGCCGACGGGGATCACCTTGTCAGGGGGGTGGTTTTGTTTTGCTGCCGGTCGCAATCTTTTCGGGCTGGTTTTTATGCAGCTACACTACCTTGTACATGGGAAGCCTCGAGTGCTTCTCGTTTTTTTGCTCTTCCATTCGCTCCTTTTTGAGGCGGTAGTTTTCCTGTCGCCTTTTCCTTAATGCTTCCTCCTTCAAGTGAGCCCGGAGACGCTCAGAACGCTCAAGATTGTACGAGATTTGCAAATCGCACTCCCCTGTAACAAGAATCTCACGATCCGTTGCCTCACTCACGATCTTAGCACCCTTCACGAGAGCTCCGAGCGTACTCACTGATGGATCAGAGGCAGGATTACCGATCTTGGCAAACATTTCAAATATTGCCCTGATTTTACCTCCTTTGTACAGAGCCTGAGGAGCTTGTCGACCGTCTGCGACACTGTAGGTGTGCATCAAGTCACTGAGTACAGGTTCTCGGAAACCCAGTTCCCGCAAGGTTCTTTCGAGGTTTCTACCAAATTCACACTTACTATTTTGTGGATTCATTATCTGTTTTTTCTACTTTTTTACCCGAAGATCACAACCATTGTCAATACTATAACTATTTATATAAAGTGCAAGGGTTTGTATGTGATTTTGTTTTCCTTTAAGGAATTCGTTCACTTCCTTAAACCTTTTCAAAAAAATGCTATATTGTGTACATGAACAAGCAATCAATCGAAATAATCTCATGGAATGTTAATGGTATTAGAGCGTGGGACAAAAAAGGTCTCTTTACACAATTTGTTATGGCAAACCCTGATATCTTATGCCTTCAAGAGACCAAAGCTCATAAAGAGCAGCTCACAGCGCATCTCCAGTGCCCCGAAGGATATTATGCATATTTTAACTCTGCCCTATCTCGCAAAGGATATAGCGGAGTGTCTGTGTACACCAAGATCAAGCCCGAGCAGGTAATTGAAGGGCTTGGTATCGAAGAATTAGACCAGGAAGGTCGTCAATTAACGCTTATTTTCAAGGACTTTATCCTTATCAACTGCTATTTTCCAAACGGAGGTGGCGAGCCTCATCGACTTGAATACAAACTTCGCTATTTTGATGCCTTCACTGCCTTTCTCAAGAAAATGGAGAAAATTAATCCAAATATTATATTTTGTGGAGATGTGAACGTTGCGCATCATGAGATAGATATTGCTCGACCCAAAGAAAATGCCAAGTCAATTGGTTTTTTGCCACAAGAGCGAGCAAAGCTCGATACGTTTGAAAAAAATGGGTATATTGACCTCTTCAGACACTTCAATCCGGATAAAGTTACCTATACTTGGTGGGATCAAAAATCTCGGGCACGAGAACGAAATGTCGGATGGAGAATTGATTACTTTTTTGCATACACTTCTTTTGTAGGGGCTGTGGATAACTTGTTTATAAGAGACACAGTGCTCGGATCTGACCACTGTCCAATTGCTTGCAAAATAAAGATATAAGACATAAAGGACACTTATCCACATAAGATCTATTAATGTCCTTTACAATGTCTTTGAGTAGTCCTATACTAAATGGGAACTGAGTACATTAAGTTCTTTACATCGGTGTGAGCCATGAGAAAGTGTGTCCAATAGATTCATTTTCTCATGGCTCTCCACCACAAAACGTAGCCAACAATTACTTAGGATGCTGACACGCGAGAGCCTGTCGCACCCTACAAACAATGTGCTCCCCAAAAGGCCTCCTGATTGATTCGTCAAACAGGACATTCCTTGGAGTGCTTTGCAAAACAGGTTCCCACCTCACGCGTGAGGCAAACCCTTTGTTTTGAGAGTAAAACAACATTCCGTCCCTATTCCTCGTCCCGCGCATATCGACAATTTCAAAGTCATAGGATCAAGCGGTGTAGGACTTGAGGAATTTCACACGAATGCCCGTAGAGCCATTATGTACGCATGACATTGATCCCCTTTGATGTCAGGACATAGATCTTTACGGTGTGAACCAGACGATGTAGTTGTTTCACGAATAACCACCCATACAATGCTTTTATAGGCCCACCGCATCCCCTTGCGTTCAGCCGCCCCAAACAATGCATATGGGTGGTTTTTGTTTCACAAGTAACACCTTCAAAGGCGCCGTAGTAGGCGCCTTTTGTTATTCATGAAACATATGCTCGCCCAGCGCCATATATCCTTTTATGAAACAAGCGGCGGTCGAAGTGTCGTATGCAGTCCGAACGCGTGGCGCTCCTTTTCATAAAAGGATATATGGCACTGGGCTATAATTTTGTTTACAACCCAACTCTTACCTTTCTATACATACCAGAAGTTCAAGTATTATACGTTATACTTCTTTCTAATATCAGCTACTTGCTCGTCATTTTCTTTCTGTAAGGCATCTTTACCCTTTTGTGCCAAAGCTTCAAGCTCTTTTTCGGGAAGATTTTTGAGTTCTGTTGCACGTGTAACAAGGTATTCTTCAGTATTATGTTCAGGATTCTCAAGAACTTCGTCAAATAACGCATGAAGTACGAATCCAAGAGCCTTTCCGGGTACAAATCCGTGTTTCATGAGTAGCGCTCCGTCTACCTTGAGCATTTTGAGTGAAATCGGTGCTTTGAGAGCTTCTTCGATCATCGAAACATATTTGCGAAGCCGATATGGATTAGCCGTTGGTCGTCCAGTACCAATTCGATCACATTGTCGTAGTTTGATAAGATCCCAGATAGCCACCTCTCCTACTCGAGCAAGCATGCGACGTACGGCAGTAAGAGTAATTTGATCTGGATCAGAAAAGAACATATGCCATCTTACGAGCAGACATACATAGTCAATTGTTTCACGTGAAAACTTAAGTTCTTGAAGTGTTACACGAGTAACACGTTCTCCAACTACTTCATGCCCAAAGAAGGTTGTTTTAGAGCCAGATGTTCTTTTGGTGTGAGGCTTAGCAATATCATGAAACAAAGCAGCGAGTCTAATCTCGAGACTAAAGTTTTGATCTGCAGCATATTGAAGTGCTCGAACCATGTGTTCAAACACATCATACTTGTGGGCTTGTTTGTTTTGCAAAACCCCAACTGTGCCAACAAGATCCTTTGAAATGAATTGAAGTAGCTTAGATTGCATGAGCAAAAAGAGTCCTGAAGCAGGATTTTGTGTCATAAGTAACTTACAAAACTCGTCTTTTATTCTTTCACGTGAAACATGAGCTAATGTTTCATGAGTACCACACAAAGCAACGAAGGTGTCTTGGTCTATTGTGAAATTAAGTTGGGCAGCAAAGCGGATAGCTCGTAGTAACCGAAGCGCATCTTCAGTAAAACGTTCATAAGGATTACCCACTGTCCTTAAGACTCGATCTTGTATGTCTTTTATACCTTCATATAGGTCAATGATATGTCCTTGAGAAGGCGAGTAGGCGAGAGCATTGATAGTGAAGTCTCTTCGTGAAAGATCGTCTTCAAGTCTTTGACTAAAGCGTACTGAGTCAGGATGTCTACTATCCGAATATCCAGATTCAAGGCGATAGGGAGTTATCTCAACAATCTTCAGAGTTGGGTCTTCGGATTCGGTCTTAACGCCCACTGTTCCAAATGCATTATCATAAAATGTCTGATCTTCGCCAAAAAGAGAGATGATCTCTTGAGGAGTCGCATTAGTTGTCACATCGTAATCTTTAGGTACTAGACCCATAAAGTGATCTCGAACACATCCACCAACCAAAAAGGCCTCGAAGCCGGCTTCTTCGAGCTTAGATGTTACTTGTGTAACATTAAAGGGAATATTGAGTATGAGTGGACTTTTTGTCATTATTGTATAGAATAGCGTCACTGCCTGATATGGGTAGTGTACCAAGAATTGCTCTCGTAGTGAAATGGATATCACGCCGGTCTTCGGAACCGTTATTGGGGGTTCGAATCCCTCCGAGAGCACATAAAACAATGAAGCCTTAATGCGAAGCATTAAGGCTTCATTGTTTTAGTGATCGAAAGGGATTCGCACGGCGGAGGCCGCGAAGCCGACTTTTGAATGAAATGAAAAAGTCGTGGCCGAGCCGCGTCCAGCAGTTCTTAATGAACAAGGAGTGAAACGACGAAGTGAATTTAGAAACTGTGGGACGAATCCCTGTGTCCCGACTCTAACTTTCAATTCCTCGATCGGTAAGATTCCGTGTGGCTTTATTTTGTAAAAACTTACTGTATACGGGCGAGAGAATCGATTCCTTAATCCGTAATGCTCCGCATTACTACACATAAAGGCAATATAACGTTTGGTGATATGTACCCCATAAAGTAGACACACTCTCAACCCCGAACCCTGCTTGTTTCAAGAAGATATTCTCTGTACTCAACTGGGGTCATTTTGTTTCGTGTCCACTGTTTTCTTTCGTGATTATAGTATCTCATATATTCATCAATGACTAAACATAATTCTTCAAATGATTGGCAAGAGTGATACTCTAGTTCATCTTTCATATGTCCAAAGAATGATTCAATCGGCGCATTATCAATACATGCCCCTTTGCCTGACATTGATTGATCAATTCCTAAGTCTTGAAGAAGTTTGATATATGATGGATTTGTATAATGAAATCCTTGATCTGAATGAATGAGAATATTCTCATTCAAATCGAATGGTATCTTTTGAATTGTCTGTGTGACGAGTGAAACATCAATTAATAAGGAAGTATTCCATGACAACACTTCTCCTGTTGCAATATCCTTAATCACTGAAAGATATGCAAAGGAATTATGAAATGGAAGATAAGTGATATCGGTACAGAGTGCTTTAAGTGGAGTTGTTTGTTTGAATTCTCGTTTCAATTTGTTTGGGAAGATTCTGTGCTCCAAACTTTTCTTCATCATCTGTTTGTATGGATTTCTTTTTCTCACTTGCGCAATCAAATTATACTTCCTCATGATTCTCTGTATCTTCTTGTGATTCATTAAAGGAAGCCTCATTTTGATGTTTCTCCAGCCATATTTGCTCTTTCCTTCATCAAATACTTCTTTGATTTTGAGATACTCAAGATAGTCTGTATCTAGTTCATTTGCAGTTTCTAACCATCGATAATACCCACTTCGTGATACCTTTGCGAGTGTACACAAAATACTGATATCATCATTTAGTTCTCTGATAATCTTGAATTTTTCTTTCGGCCTAAGTTTGACTCCGCTTTCTTGGCCCGGAGTTGTGCTAAAAAAGTATTCTCTGCTTGGAGATATTTCACCTGAAGTGTGAGTCTTTTCACCGTATCATCATCGATTATTGATTCATTCTTTGGACCTGTATCTGCTTGTATTCCTCCTCTCTTGGTGAGACTTTCAATCCCTTTGTTTTTAACCATTCGTCTCCAGTCTTTGAGTGTGTATCCACAGTATCCTTTCTTCCACACAGAAATATCAAAGCCTGCTTGTTTCCAGATTTCATTTGGACTAATACCTTGTTCGTATAAATCGAGTGCACGCTTCTTGAATTCAAATGTGTAGTGGATAGATTTTGGTGTACACTCAAAGACACACGGATTTTGTTTCAATTGTGTTATTTGTTCCTCTGAAAATATTGTTCTCATGTTCCTTTAATATCATTGATAATACTAAAAGAAAACAGTTTGTCCGTGTCCATTAAATGGGGTACGGATCATGGTGCGGATAGGGGGAATCGAACCCCCGACTCGTCCTTGGCAAGGACGTATTTTACCACTAAACCATATCCG
>JAULZV010000048.1:0-6679 GCA_032117135.1 Minisyncoccota bacterium | reverse complement strand
GAACATGAAATGCTTAATCCGAAGTATTTGCACCAAGAATTGATGAAGGAGAAATATGCTATACTGAGATTAAACCGACAGCTAACAGAAGAGTTAGTTCACTGACATTTAATTATGAGCTATTAAGTCTCTGTACAGTTCCTACCAAGGGCGCGGGTTCTGTTTATTTGTAAACTTTTCTATCCAAAAATGACTCTTCGCCGAAACAGCATTCGAGAATCTATGAATTGCATCAGCGATTTTGTGTGGAATACGCTTCAAAAATGTTTTTGTATTACCCATCACTAATTCATATAATTTGTATAAAAACATCATAAAATGAAATATATGATCGTCAGTTCGCATCAAAAATCTCTCAGAAAAAAAGAGTGACGAAGAGGATTTTGAACCAAAACGCCCGTAATATACAAGTACGATTAGTAGTAAGGCCACCAAAATAATAATAAGCTCTGACATCATAGTGAGAGCTTATTATACCAAATTATAATGACTTTTTGCATACAATGCGCAGTCTCTGTGTGTTAGAGAGAATATCTCACGAATCTAGTCACTTCGACTTTCTCTCCCAATTTTTGGATAGCCTCTTCGAGCAATACTTTGATTGTCTTAGATGGATCCTTGATAAACGATTGTTCGAGAAGAGTTTTTTCGTTAAAGTAAGCATCGAGTTTGCCGGCGAGAATTTTTTCTTTAAGCTCTTCAGGCTTACCTTCGGTTTCTTCAGCAAAAACCTCTTTAGCTTTGATAGTATCTTCTGGTTTGAGATCTTCTTTTCTCAAAAATTCAGGAGCAAGAGCAGCGATGTGCATCGCAATGTCTTTGGCAAGTGCTTGAAAGATTTCGTTTTTTGCAACGAAGTCAGTCTCGCATCCAAGTTCAACAAGTACTCCAACCGAACCTCCTTGATGGATATAAGATGCAACAGTTCCTGAACCAAGTTCACGATCAGACTTTTTGTCTGCAGCTGCTTTACTATACTTTTGCAAGATAACGTGAGCTTTTTCGATATCACCTCCTGCTTCTTCGAGTGCTTTTTTGCACTGCATAATAGAAACGCCAGTTGCGTCTCGTAATTGTTTAATTACTTCAGTTGAAATGCTCATATGTGTTTGTTTAAAAAACGAATAATTACGCCTTCTTCTCTGTTTTTGAAGACCGGTACGCTTCCACGATTTTGTCCATAAAAAATCGCACACTTTTTACAGAAGAGTCGTTTGCAATAATTGGGTATGTAAGTGCATCAATATCACAATCTGAGTTTGAAATTCCAATTACTGGGATTTTTTCATTGATTGCTTCTTGTACAGCAATTTCTTCATGTTTGCTATCAATAAAAAACATTGCTTTAGGCTTGAACTTCATGTTTGTAATCCCTCCAAATCGTTCTTCTAGGTCAACGATTTCTCGGTCGATCATAAGTCGCTCTTTTTTGGTGTATTTTGCAAGAAGTCCTTTTGTTTTTTGTTCTTGAAGAGTTTCGAGTCGTTTTACACGCTTTCCAATTTCTTCAAAGTTAGTAAGAGTACCTCCAATCCATCGACCGGTTGCATACGGTTGATCAATTTTGAGTGCAGCATCTTTGAGAATTGAAGCAAGCTCTCGCTTAGTGCTCACAAAAAGAATTTGTCCTTTGTCTTTTGTAACTTGTGATACGAACTCAATTGCTTTTTCAAGTTGTTGAGAAGTTTTTTCAAGATCAAAAATCTCGTATCCGTTCTTAGTTCCTGCAATAAACGTTTTGGTAGATGGATGTCGTCTTGCTTTTGAATAACCAAAATGTGCTCCGACTTCGAGCATTGATTCGATGGCTTGTTTGTTGTCTGTATTTACTGATTTCATGTAGGTGGATAGTAACAAATATATTTAAAATTGGCAATAGATACTTATATGTAGTTCTCAAAAGCCCTCCCGTGCAAGGATTCTCTCTTATTCTTCAATATCGTCATTTCCGACAGTTCCAGAACGCAGCGCGTCGATAATTGGGCCCAAATCTCCTGCAAGAGTCCCCTCGATTGTATGCCACGATTGTTTGATTCGATGGTCAGTAATTCTATTTTGTGGGTAATTGTATGTTCTGATTTTTTCAGATCGATCAGAAGTACCAATTTGTTCTTTTCGTTCAGAAGAATATTTGGCAGCTTCGAGAGCTTCGTAATGCATTTCAACCTTAGCGGTCAAAATTGCAAGTGCAGTCTCTTTGTTTTTGAGTTGACTTCTTTGAGCAGTCGAACGCACATCAAACCCAGTCGGCTTGTGTACAAGACGCACCGCTGTTTCAACCTTGTTTACATTTTGACCACCCTTTCCTCCTGCTCTTGAAAATTCCATTTCAAGATCTTCGGGATTAAGAACGAGTTTTGTTTTTTTACGAATCGGCAGTACCGCAACTGATGCAGTAGAAGTGTGTACTCGTCCCTTACTCTCGGTTTTGGGTATGCGCTGAACACGATGCACTCCTGTCTCATATCTCATGATCTTGTAAATATCGATTCCCCGCATTTCAAAAGAAGCTTCTTTATACCCCCCTACCGAACTGAGTGATTCTTCAAGACGTTTAACACTCCAGCCTTTTTGGACTGCATAATTTTGATACATCTGGGCAAGTTGATAGGCAAAAATCGAAGCCTCATCACCACCTGCACCAGCACGCACTTCAAGAATAATTTCATTAGGAAACTCCTCCTCTTCGATTTCTTTTTTGAGGTTTTCTTCTATCTGATCTAAAAGTGTCTGTTGTTGTACTTCAATTTGCTTGAGTTCTTCTTCTGCAAGTTCTTTCATTTCAGGATTAGCAAGTAGCTCTCCCATATCTGCTTTTGAGTTTTCGAGTCGTTCAAGCTCCAGTACAATATACTGAACTCTTGGATTATCTTTTTGTGCTATTGCTTCTTGATATGTCATCGTAGTGTCTTAAATGACAAAGACGAGCCGATAGTGCGGCCCGTCTTTGTAAGGTAGTTAGTTTTTTGATTTTGCCATTCGAGCCTTGAACTTCTCAACTCGTCCTGCTGCATCAAGAGTTTTTTCTTGACCAGTATAAAATGGGTGACATGCAGAACAAATTTCGATATTTTGAGATTCTCGAGTCGAACCAACCTTATGCACAGCTCCACATGCGCAGGCAGTAAGTGCTTCGGTATAGTATTTTGGGTGGATATCTTTTTTCATAGTTTTAATAATATAGCAGAAATTTAGGGTTTGTAAAGCGTTCTGTAGTATCTTTTTGCTCTCAAAAAACCTTATTAATCAAGTGTTGCGAGGAAATCAATACTTGATTGGAAGGTTGCAGCATGGCTCATTACACTATTTCCATATGAGAGAACATGCGCCCTATCACCACATGCACTTCCAGAAAAGTACCTGCAGGCAGCATTTTTTTCGGATACAAGATCACCTGCAACTGCTCCATTATCTTTGAGAAGGAGTGCAGTTCCCATAATGGCATGCTGCGCATTCCACGGATCAGGATATGTGCCAAATATTTGTTGCAATCGAGGAACATATAGAAGCCATGTTGAAGGGATAAATTGAGACGGCCCCATTGCTCCACCATACCCAAATTCTTGAGGACACGATACTCGTGTTGTTAACGGATCTCGACCAAGAGTATTGAGAAGAGTCTTAAGTGTCGGAAGATCTCGCGTTGGATGAATTCCATTTGCAAACACTTTACCAGAAGTAACATGTTTCATTGCTGCACTTTCGAGATCAGTAATAACACATGATCCAAGGTACTGTCCGATATTCGTTTCTTGTCTCAAAATACCTAAGATAAATGCAGTACGTACTCCTGTTGCTTTTGAGGCGGCTTCAGCAAGTGTCTGTGCCTGTTCAAAAGTAATATTAGTTGTATCTCGAAGGGCAAAAAGTGCAGTTCTAATAGAATTCGCTTTTGCTTGTTTTTCGGCGAGTGCTTTGGCGTGTGCTTGCTCAGTTGCCTTTGAAGCAGCGAGGAGATTTTTTTGTTCACCTTGTTTTACTGCTACTTGATTTTTTTCGGCTTCGATAACGGCTTTTGCTTCTAGGTCGCGCAATCGCTTTTCTTCAAGCTTGATTTTCTCTTCTTCAGTCAATCCTCTCAGTTCTCTGATTTGTCCAAAAAGTGATTTGAGTGAGTTTTGAACACTTACCACCGAATCAACTCCTTCAAAAAAATCTGAGAAATTATCGTACGTAAGAATAACTTCAACCAAAGATACATCATCAGCTTTGTTTTTGGTGCGAACCAAATCAGCTAATATATCCATGCTTCGATCGAGCTTTTGATTAAGCTGTGTCACAGTTTGATCTTTGACCGATATGTCCTGAGCAAGGATTTTGATATCAGTAGCCTTAGCATCGATATTTTTTTGTACGACATTAATCTGAGAAGTGAGTTTGTTTACTTCTCCTTGAATAATATTTGATTTTGCTTTTTGTTGATTGAGTCGTGCTTCTTCTTCTCGAATTTCCTGTTCGGTCTTAGCGAGTTCAGCCTTGAGTTGTTCTTCGGATTGAGCGAATACACTCTGGAGTGACAAGAAGAAAAACGTAAGAACAAGAATTCCAAAACTGATATAGAAGATGATTTTGAGTATCGATTTAGTTTTTATCAGCATAGTCGACTCAGTATATCAAAAAATAAGCATATGCAAAAGTTTAAAAACATGTCCTAATTATATGTAATATCCTATATATAAAGGGCGGCCCCGCAGGGGCCGCCCTTTATTTCATGTGCTCTACACGAATTATTACGCGTCTAGATCCTCTTTCTTACCCTTTTTCTCTACTTCAATTGAAGCAATATCAATAGGTGTTGACTCAGCATCTTCTTCTTTGGCCTCTTGCATAACAGCAATTACCTCTTCTGCATCAGTTACAAGCTCAACTCCAGAAGGAAGTTTGAGATCAGATGCGAGAATCTTTGATTCAAAGTCCACCATTGATGAAATATCTACAACGATTTCATGAGGAAGATCTTTGGGCATTGCCTCAATTTCAACTTCATGAAGAATCTTACCAAGAATACCTCCGAGATTCTTTTCGGCAGGAGCAATTCCTTCGAATACAAGTGGTACACCTACTTGTACTTTCTTTCCTTTTTCAACAACATAAAAATCAGCATGGTTGATTGTTCCTCGAACAGGATGATATTCAACGGCATGGATAAGTGATTCGTGCATTTCACCATCACACTCAAGAGTCACGATTGTTGACTCTCCTGCATCTTTGAGTGCTTTTTCAAATTCAGAATAGATAACCTTGATAGAAGTAGCGGCTTCTTTAGGACCATAAAATACAGCAGGAACATAGCCAGCAGCTCGTACTTCATCCGTCTTTTCGGTCTTTTCTCGCTTTAATACTTTAAGTTTTAACATAGTGATAGCAGTATACAGAATTTTTTTAAAAAGGCAATATTACCCCTTTTTCATCCACTTATCGATATCAGCAAGCGTCCCATCAACTTTTTTACCTGGGTTGAAGATGTTGTTCGGGTCAAAAATAGCCTTCACATCTTTAAAGAGCAGGTACATACGCTCTCCAAATTGATCTTTGACAAATGGTGTTCGAATAATACCATCGTTGTGTTCGGCGGTAATAGTTCCTCCATACGAGATAATCAGTGCATATACTTCTTGAGCAACGAGCGTGATCTTGGCTCGTTCAGCAGGATTTTTGAGATCCATCAAAGGAATGATGTGCAAATTACCGTTACCTGCATGACCGGCAACATTAACTGCAATTTTGTATCGCTTTAATATCTTGAGAAGTTCAGGCAGAAATTGCGGGAGTTGTGAAGGAAGAACACAAAAGTCTTCGATAAAAGGTGCTGTGTTTTTGCCCTTCACTTTTTGTCGAAGCAAATTAAAACTCTCTCGTCGTACAACAAAATATTTTTCTGCTTCTCGTGTTGTTGGGATAGTTCGAAAATACGCTTTTTGATTTTCGAGAATCACTTCGGTTGCAGCGATCTTTTCTTTCAGTTCTTTTTCAGTATCAGCCGAAAGTTCGATAAGCATCACTAATTTTGGAAGACCAAGCATTTTGACTCCAATCCAAAATTCAGGAACAAAATCCACAACAAAAGAAAAGAGGCTCTTGCCTACTCGCTTTGCAATCTCAGGAAAAAATCGAAGTCCAAGCTTGAGTGTTGTATCATCAAACACTTCAAGAGACTCAGGCTTTTGAGTAAGAATCTCATTAACAAGTCGAGGAAGTTTGTCCCACGAAGGCAAAAAGACTGTGAGTATCTTTTGGAATTTTTTTTCTTGCACTAATCTGATATGTGCATCAGTAACAACTCCAAGTGTCCCCTGTCCTCCAATGAACAGATGTGCTGGGTTGAACGTTTTCTTTTCCACGTCCATCACATTCCACAATGCATATCCTGATGAATTTTTACTGGTCTTTGGTTTGGCACCTTGGATGAATTCGTAATTTTGTTCAACCAGATGAAAAAGTCTTCGATAGACACCTGCGATATATTGATCTTTTCCCTTAATGATCTCATTAACTTGATCAAAGGAAATTTGTTTGAATTCATATTCGCTTCCGTTTGCAAGAATAACTTTAATTCGATCAACAAAGTTTCGCATCTGTCCATATTGAAGTGACTTTTCGCCTGCGCAATTATTAGAAATCATTCCACCAAATGCGGCGAGATTTTTGGAGGCAGGATATACTGGCATAATCAAGTTAT
>JAULZV010000047.1:0-20374 GCA_032117135.1 Minisyncoccota bacterium | reverse complement strand
CCTACGTATGACTCTCGAACTCGCGAACCGATAGTGCTTCCGACGGCTGTGCCTGCACTTCTTCTCAATGGTACCTTGGGTATTGCGGTAGGTATGGCTTCTAATATTCCACCACATAACCTCGGTGAGTTGATGGATGCTATCGTGTATTTGATTGATAATCCTAATGCAACCAGCGAGGATTTGTTTCAATTTGTCAAAGGTCCAGACTACCCGATGGGAGGAGTTATTTTTAATGAAAAAGACATCCATCAAGCCTATGTCAGTGGACGAGGAGGAGTAGTGTGTCGAGGTGAGGCTGAGATTGTCGAACTCAAATCAGGTGCCTTTCAAATTGTGATTACCTCAATCCCATATCGAGTAAATAAGTCAGAAATGATTCTTAAGATTGCGGATCTTGTCAAAGACAAAAAACTCGAAGGTATCAAAGATATTCGTGACGAGTCTACTGATGATATTCGGGTAGTCATTGATATCAAGCCATCTGCTCACCCTCAAAATGTTCTCAATTATATTTACAAACACACTCAACTTGAAGATACATTCCATTTTAATATGGTTGCGCTTGTCGACGGTGTGCCTCAGACGCTTTCGCTTAAGGCGGCACTCAAAGAATTCATTCGACACCGATTTGAGGTTGTGACCCGAAGGACACAATTTGACCTCAACAAAGCTCTTGATCGAGAGCATATTCTCATTGGTCTCAAAAAGGCGCTTGATCATATTGATGAAGTAATCAAATGTATTAGAGCATCCAAAGATACACCGACTGCACAAGTTAATTTGATGAAGCAATTCAAGTTTTCACAGCGCCAAGCTGATGCGATTCTTGAGATGCGACTCCAAAAGCTTGCTGGACTTGAACGTAAAAAAGTTGAGGATGAACTCAGAGCGGTACAGCTATTGATCAAAGAACTTCGAGAACTTCTCGAAAGTGAAAAAAAGATGAAGGCACTCATCAAAAAAGAGTTTGCCGAAATTCAAGAAAAATTTGGCGATGCGCGTCGAACCAAAGTCGTCAAACATGGTGTCAAAAATCTTTCTCAAGAAGATCTTATTCCTGATGATCAAACAGTTCTTGTTCTTACCAAAGGGGGATATATCAAGCGAACCGATCCAACTGAGTATAAACAACAAAAACGCGGGGGAGTTGGGGTAGTTGATCTCAACACCAAAGAAGAAGATTTTGTACAGACATTTCTCAATACTACTAATCATAGCGAACTTTTATTCTTCACTGATAAGGGTAAGGTGTTCAAACTACGTACTTATGATATTCCTGAAGGCAAGCGAGCAACGCGTGGTAAGTCTATCGCAAACTTCTTATCAATTGGTCAAGATGAACGAGTAACATCAGTACTCCCAATGCCCAAAGAAATCAAAAAATCAGACGACCTCTCTGTGGTGATGGTGACGCGTGAAGGTAATGCCAAAAAAGTAGACGCACGAGGATTTTATGATGTGCGGCGTAACGGTATTATTGCAATTGGTCTCAAGGATGACGATAGTCTCATCGAAGCGATGTTTGTGACCAAGGGTGATGACATTATTCTTGCAAGTCAAAAAGGACAATCTATTAGGTTTAAAGAGTCAGATATTAGACAAATGGGTCGAACAGCTGCAGGTGTTCGAGGATTTTTGCTCAAAAAAGATGACGTAGTTGTCAGTGCTGGTGTCGTCTCTAAGGATTCTCCAAATCCAAGACTCTTTACTTTCTCATCTAAAGGATATGGTAAACAAACAACCATGAAAGAATACAAAGTTCAAAAAAGAGGTGGTTCAGGAATCAAAACTGCAAGTATTACTCCTAAGGTAGGTGCTCTCGTTGCTGGTAAAGTGGTAACTGACGAAAACGAAGAAGTTGTTGCAATGTCCAAAAAAGGACAAGTAATTCGAGTTTCGATCTCCGAAATTCCAAAGCTTGGACGACAAACACAAGGTGTGCGAGTTATGAAACTTCGAGAAGGTGACGAGATTGCTTCTATTGTGTGTTTCTAAGACTTTTTCAGTAGTTCAGAAATCCGTACGATACAGATACTCGGAGAGTGACTCGCAGGCCACAGGCCGAGGACGGGCACTCGGAGAGTATCTGTATCGTACGGATTTTGTAATGCACATATCATCTATCTGTGAGTAACCTCAGTGCATCATTTGCTCGACTGTACTATAATTCAAGCAATGTTTAGCGCACCATCTGTAATTGTTCCACAATTTGATTTGCAACCCAATATGGTCGTTGCGGATTTAGGTTGTGGTATTGGAGCGTACACGTTTGAAATTTCAAAAATAATGGCAGGCACCGGCAAAATATTTGCTCTGGATGTTCAAAAAAACCTCGTCGATAAAGTTGCAAACGAATGTCTTCAAAAACAAATTACTCACATAACTGCTTTGTGGGATGATCTTGATGATGCAAATGGTATTGGTCTTCAGGATATGAGTATTGATCGAGCTGTTGTTGCCAATACACTTTTTCAAATTGATGATAAACAAAAATTCGCTCTTGAAGTAAAACGAATACTCAAAAAGGGCGGTCAACTTCTTGTGGTCGATTGGTCCGAATCATTTGGAGGATTAGGACCCACACCACAAAGTGTAGTTTCTCGAGATCGTTCGCTCGAATTATTTCAAAAAGTAGGTCTTGCTTTTGTAAAAGATATTCAAGCAGGGGAACATCATTACGGTTTTATAATGCAATCAAATATATAGTATGAAAAACATTAATATTGTTCAGGCGATTATTTTTGCAGTAGCCGGTATTGCGATTGTTGCGGCTGTCATTTTGTTTACCGCCTATCGGGGTGGTGGAAATAATAATTCTTCACTCGGCACAGTTGTATTATGGGGGACAATTCCTCAATCAACTTTTACAACGATTCTTAATGAGCTTAGTCTTGAAGATGAGAGTCTGACTAGTCTTGTATATGTAGAAAAAAATAAAGATACATTTGAAGATGAACTTCTCAAGGCACTTGCAGAGGGGGCTGGACCGGATTTAGTTTTGTTGAACGAAAAACAAATCATCTCTAATCAAAGAAGAATGCAAGAAATTCCATTCGAATCATTTCCACTGAGAACATATCAAGATTTATTTCTTGATGAAGGAAGCTTGTTGGTAACTGAGACAGGTATTCTAGGATTTCCGTTTTTGGTTGATCCGCTGGTGATGTATTACAACAAAGATATGCTCAATAACAGTGGCTTTGCACGGCCTCCAGAGACATGGACTGAATTACTTGCAATTACACCTACGATGACACAAAAAGATTCATCCTTCAATATTTTTAAGAGTACAATCGCACTAGGATCGTTTGATAATATTAACAATGCCAAAGATATTTTTTGGATGCTTACTCTACAGGCTGGTAATCCTGTAATTGAACGATATGTTGACATGCAACAAGGAGGTGCTCAGCGGTATCGATCATTATTTAATGATAATCTTAATTTCACACTTAACCCGGCATATGCCGCGACTAACTTCTTTGTACAATTTTCAAACCCAACCAAAACAGTATATTCTTGGAATCGTTCATTATCAAAGTCTCAGACTATGTTTGTTGCAGGCGATCTTGCCTTTTATATTGGATATGCATCCGAATTGCCAACAATCAAACGCATTAATCCAAACCTTAATTTTGATATGGCGCTCGTACCCCAATCTCAAAATAGTTCTCGGAAGGTAACATACGGAGCAATGCAACTCTTTATGATTCCTCGAGCGACACGCAATGTGTCAGGAGCTATTACGATGGCAGCTAAGCTCACTTCAAGACCATCTCAACAGGCATACTCAACAGCGCTTCAAGTGGCGTCGGTTCGCAGAGATATGCTTGCAACAACCGAGGTCTCTAGTCCATATCAGTCGATTATCAATAGATCTGCTATTATTGCACGAGGGGTGCTTGAACCAGATTCGAGACAATCGAGTGCTATTATCAAAGAATTGATCGAGACTGTTGTGTCAGGACAATACGAAATCAGTGTCGCCATTACTCGTGCTCAAGAAAAATTAACCGCTACACTCAATGAATAATTTAAAACACATCTTCGCTACGGTACTGCTTACTCTAATATGTATTCCAGGCCTTGCCTTGGCTCAGGGTCAAATGGGACAGCCGACAGGTCCAGGAACAAGTGATAGGAACCCTCTCATTACCTGTGGTGGTCAGGGACAAGATCCATGTGATTTTGTACACTTGATGAATTTGATTCAAAATCTGATGAACTGGATATTTATGTTCGCCACCTTTATTGTGGCATTTATGTTCATGTACGCGGGGGTACTTCTGATTACTGCAGTGGGTAATCCTACACAAATTCAAAAAGCCAAAAATATTTTTAAGAGAGTTGTTGTCGGGTTCTTAATTATGTTTATGGCATTTATTACAATCGGGGAGTTACTTCAAAAATTAGGTGCTAAAGCATTCTTTATCGATATAGTAAAATAACATCATGTCAAAAATAATTCCATTTATATTAGCAACATGCACACTCTTAATTATAGGAGTTCCGCTTACTACTCATGCGGGAGATACAATTAATATTCAATTAGAAAGTCCTACATCATTTAGGTCTGTAGCTCAAGTACTCAATGCCTTCTTTAAAGTGCTTGTGCAGCTTGGTGCAGTAGCAGTGACCTTGGCACTTGTCTATGCGGGATTTATGTTTGTTGTGGCGCAAGGGCGACCTGAACAACTCAAAACTGCAAGAGAAACATTATTTTGGACTATTATCGGGGCTCTAGTACTTCTCGGTGCTCAAGTTATTGCAAATATTATCGAATCAACAATCCGTGGTGTCGAAACCGAATCATACGAAGGCGATGTTAATATTCCAAGTGGGGATTCAAGTCTAATGGTCTAGCATATGTCTCAAAATATTTTCAATTTATTTCAAAAATTCCTTTCTCTGATTGATCGAGTTATCTATACTATAATCGGTTTTGCACTCCTTGCCTTTTTGTGGGGAATAGTAAAATTTGTCTTCTTCGGATCTTCCAATGATAAATTACGTACAGAGGGACGAAGTTATATGTTATATGGAATTCTTACTCTCTTTGTTATGACAAGTCTATGGGGAATTATTCATTTAATGCAGAGCTTGCTCGGTCCATCATATATTGGAGATGTTGAATACTCTCCGGATGCACCAGTATCTCCTGAACAACAATTCGCACCAGTCCAAGACATTGAGGATATTTTTGATAATAATCTGCCACAAGAAATGATATAATATTTTATATGATATTACAGTATATAGTACAAAAAATAGTTCCACCCGTGTATGCTCAAGACACTATTCCGCAAGATGTATCGGGGGATTTTTCAACTGGTAGTACTGCACAACCTGTGTTGAATACTGATGGGTTACGTGACAATGCGACGTTTCAAGAGTTTGTAGCAGACCTGATCCTCAAAGGAAGTCGGTACGCCGTAACAATAATTGTGGCTCTAACGGTGTTGGTTTTTTTGTACGGAATGATGAAATATATGTATAAAGGTCAAGAAAGTGACACTGCACGCTCGGATGGACGCAAGCTCATGTTGTGGGGTGTTATCGGACTCTTTGTTATGATGTCGGTGTGGACGATTGTTGCAATTCTTGCGAGTACGATTGGGCATACTGATGTAGGGATTCCTCAATTTTAAAGTGGTACATAATTTATGTGGAAGTGTTGTGTGTTTTTGATTGCGGTAATCCACACAAAACTCTGTTTAAATTTTATAAAGTGATATAATACTAAGTATTAAAAATAGTAACAAAAATATGAAAAAAGTTTTAAGTAAAATTTCAGTAGCGGTCGTGGGTCTGTTGACTCCGTTTTTTGTGTTTGCAAACTCGGGTGTTGATACAAGTGGATTGTTTTCATTACTCAACAAAATTGACGGTCTTGTTGCTCGAATCATTCCGATTTTGATTGGTCTTGCTTTACTTGCGTTCCTGTGGGGAATTATGAGATATCTTTTTAGTGATAAAAAGGATGACGCAAAAACATTAATGATTTGGGGGATTATCGCATTGTTTGTGATGACAAGCGTATGGGGTCTTGTGGCCATCTTGAGTGATACAATTCTTGGTACAAACCGCAACACTAATCTTCCACCATCAGTTCCATCAGTTCCATCAGCTGGATATAGAGCTAACTAATATATCTGATGCAAGATCAGCTCGAAAAAGCAGTAAGTGCAATAGTCAATCCAATCATTCAAGTTTTGTTTGCTGTCGCGCTTGTGATATTTGTCTACGGAATCTTTGATTACATCAGAGGTGCAGACAAGCCCGAAGTCCGTCGAGTTGGTCAGGAGCACATGTTGTGGGGGATAGTTGGTTTACTCATTATGATATCTGTGTTTACTATTATCGAAATTCTACTCAATACACTCGGAGTCAAGGGGTCAGATGTTCCTCAGATCTTGAGATAAATCCGTAGTGTGACAAACAAGGGCGGCACCAGAGGTGTCGCCCTTGTTTAGTTGTAGTATCACATCCATATATAAGAAAATCCCGCCTACACGCATGCGTGCAAACGGGATTGGTTTGAGGTTAATATGTCAGGAGCGTGCCACTTGCGTGGCGGGGAGCTCCTGGGCCGTATCCTTGGTAGAATACGATCGCATATCCCAATCCGCTTGGGTGCGGACTGAGCTTGACTTTGCCTTCTACACCTTCACGACCCTCTTGAGCACCAATATAGGTGCCTTCAAGAGTCTTGGGATCAAAGGCAATGAGGTGCGTATGCTCTCTTGGAGCAAGTGCACCGACCGACTCTCCGAAGAGGGCAGCGCCCGCCTCGATAAGAGTGTTTCCAACCACTCCTTTATCCTCCACGAGGACCCTTCGGAAGCATACGATCAATCCATTTCTGGAGCTGACCGTGTGCTCTCCTGGTCCTACTTTGAACTTTCCACCTTCAGAATCCATCCGGAGGTAGAGTTTTGCGGGGAGGTTTTTGGCTGTCGCTGGCACTTCGTCCTCACTGTCTGATGAGTATCCTTTGCTGGTGAGCGAGAGGATGACTCCGAGTATGAGGAGAACAGTGACAGTGATGATGGCGATACCTATCCCTTTATTAACACTTTCGTTTTGTTTCATTTCTTATCTCCTGTTTCTGTTTCCGAGTCTTGCGAACGCTTGAATTAGGATTTGTTTGGTTGCTGGATCAAGACCATTGATTAGGTCTAGTAAGGCAGGGTTGCCCACGTTAAGAGTGAATACATTGTCGTTCACCGAAATACCAGCAATGCCAGCTTGAGCAGACGCAACTTTTACTGCAGCGTCTCCTGACATTCCAAAATCATCCATGTATATTCTCGCTGTTCTCTGAATAGATTTGTTGATCGATTCTTGATTACGTTGAGCGATGACGGCTGCAGGTTCGTCGCATTCAACAAACGCGACACCTACAATTTCGATGCCGTATTGTCTTTTTGCGAACTGACTCAATCTTCCTGTGAGGTTGTCGGTAAATGCGGATTGATATGTGAGAATTTGCTCAATGACTTGAGCTTGTGCACATATTTCTTCCACAAATTGACCAAGTGTATCTCCTATAAATTGCAGAGCTTCATCCGGCTGTTTTTCACCTTCCTTGATTCCTTGAAGATAGAGAGAAAGACGAGGTGCATGTGCTCTCCAAGAGTAACTCACTCTGATCTCAACCTTATTTCCGTCCTGTGCTTGGGCGGTTATTGTTTTATTGTAAGGGAAGGTCGGTTCTCGTTCAACCTCTACTGTTCCGACTGGTAATATCCACCATGGTTTGAGGGAGGCGCCAGGACCGAATAAGATAAACTTGGTTCCATTACCTTGCTCCTCGGTCAAATTATGAGAGATAAAGTTGTCGATCGCATAAACCATCGTGTTTCCTTCTGTATTTTGAATCCAGATTTCCTTTCTGATCAAAAAAAGGAATGTTCCCGTTGCAGCAATACTCAGGATCAAAAACCAAAAGCTGCGTATAAATGCGATAGCTGTGTCAAGATCGGCACATGCAATCAAGGTGAATTGCACCATTGAGGTGATGAGAAATACAGCTAGACACATCAAGATGATGAATCCAGTATAAAGCATTTGCTGGAAGACACTTCTTCCGTCTATCGAATCTGTTCTGCTAAGGTCCATTTTGTGGGTGGGGTTGTGGTTTGAATTGAATAGAGCTATACCTATTTATATTAACACAAAAACAATAAAAAGTCAACCTAAACGGCGAATATTAAGACTATAATAAAAATGCATAGAGGGCTATACATAGGGCTATATATTCGGGTCTGTCCATAAGAATATGAGCCGCACTCTCAAAATAAATCAGTGGTGCACCCAGTAGGATTCGAACCTACGACCGTTCGCTTAAGAGGCGACTGCTCTACCGACTGAGCTATGGGTGCATAAGATACTGTATGTGCGCGTACGGAGCTGTGTGGTGATACTGATAACGCTCCTGTGCTCGGGATGGGGGTCGAACCCATATTCCAGATGGAACACGATTTTAAGTCGTGCGCGTATACCAATTCCGCCACCCGAGCAAGTGTACTCATAGTATCAAACCTCATACCAAATTTCAAAAGAAAAATGGGTACAAAGCTAGACATACATGAGAATGTGTCGAACTGTGCAATGTGCCGAGGAGAGGACTTGAACCTCCATGGGTCACCCCGCTTGCTCCTAAGGCAAGTGCGTATACCAATTTCGCCACCTCGGCATGTGAAGACATCATATCAGAAAAATTTTATTTTCCAAGGATATGGTAAGGGCGTAGGGGATCTAAGGAGTTTTCTCTTGAGAAATAAAATGATATAGTACACGAACCAAAGGCGTGGTGGCGAAGTGGTAACGCTGTGGATTGCAAATCCTCCATGCGCGGGTTCGATTCCCGCCCACGCCTCAATTGATACGTGCTCTATAAAAAGTAAACACTTTACTATTATTGAGATTTTTGATCTTCAGTATCTTCAGATAATTCTCTGATTCTTTGTGCCATTTTTTCGCCTTTATCAATTTCAAAATCAAAGAAAGGAATGCGACCAATCTTGGCATGCTTTTTGAAATATTCTTTAAATTCGCTTCGCATTCGCTTGAGAAAATTAAGGGCGTTAGTCTCTTGTCCTTCAGGTAAAACGGTAAAAAGAATAGTTGCTCGTTTGAGGTCACTTGGAATATATACACGAGTAACAGTAATCAAAGAATTTCGATTTGATTCTCGTTCGATGAACTCACCGGCAAGTTTTTGTACGAGTTGCTCTGTTTTTTCTTGTCTAAAATCTTGCATATTATATTTGAACTAGTTTAATAACATGAAGGATGTCATTTTCTGCGAGTTCGATTTTTGAATCAATTGCACATCCAAATTCCTCTGGTTCGCCGACGGACGATACTTCTTGCTTTTGTCTCTGGAGTCCCTTAAAAGATCCCATTCCAATTTCTTCACTGCGTCGCATAATTTTGAATTTCAGACTTTTTTCGACCAATCCTTGTCTTACTTTCGCACCAACAATTTGTAGTTTTTTGGCAGTTCCAAAAATTTTAAGAATCTTAACTTCTGCAACAACTTCAAGTTTTTCTACTTTAGGTTGTACACTTGTTGCAATCTCGTTAATCCACGCAGGGATGTCATAAATAATCGAAAAGTTACGTGCTTGGATTGCATTGCGTTCGATAATGCTTCGGGCCTGCGAATCTATTTTTGCATTAAACGTGATAATGACTGTTCGAGGATTGGTGAGCGCAAGTTTGGCATCTGCTTCCGAAACTTCACCGGTCTCGGATCTGATAACCTTGATAATGACATGGTTGATAGAGATTTTGCGAAGTTCGTATTCGATTGCTTCTTTACTTCCTACTACATCTGATTTGATGATAATAGGCAAAAATATCGAGTCCTTGTCTTTTTGTACTGAAACTTCAGAATCTTTGATGATTGAAGCGTGACTTGCAATATACTCCTCGGCTTCTTTTTTGGTTTGGACAACTTCAAATGTTTCGCCCGCTGCAGGAAGACTATCAAAACCAGAAATGGTAAAGGGAGAAGAAAAAGAAACTGTTTTGAGTGGTTTGTTATTTTGATCAATAATAGAGCGAATAGGAGAGAATGTATCTCGTGTCACTACAAATTCTCCTATGCGAGCAGTTCCGTTTTTGAGAATGAGAGTTGCGGTAACACCTTTGAACTTATCTTTGTTAGCTTCTACTACAAAACCTGATCCTTGAGCACTAGGATTTGCTTTAAAGTCTTCGATTTCGGCTGTAAGAAGAATAGTATCTAATAATGTATCCACACCTTTACCCGTCAAGGCAGAAATTTCGGCGTACGAAATAGTTCCACCCATACCTTCAAGATAGACTTCGTGTTCCATGAGAGAAGCTTTGGTTACATCTATGTTTGCTTTGGGTGAATCAATTTTGTTGATTGCTACAACAAATGGAAGACCTGCTTCTTTGATACAATTAAGGGCTTCAAGAGTTTGTGGCTTAACCCCGTCTTCAGCTGAGACAATCAAAATGGCAATATCGGCGATTTTGGCACCTCTTTCGCGTACACTACAAAAAGCTTCGTGCCCAGGAGTGTCGAGAAACGTAATTCTCTTAGATTCACCTCCTTGTTGATGTATAACTTCGTATGCACCCATATGTTGCGTAATACCACCTGCTTCTTTGGCTACGACATTACTCTTGCGAATATAATCAAGAAGAGTTGATTTACCATGATCAATATGTCCCATAATGGCAACAACGGGAGGGCGAGCTAATAGTGCTTCTTGTGTTTGAGAAGGATGAGACATAGAAATATTGGGTGTTATATTACAAACTTAAAGAATTTTGAGCTTTTGTCAATGCGTCTTGTTCTTCTTCGGTTAACATGACAGGGGAAGTGAAGCCTGAAATTATCTTTGAATACACATTAACTCGCTCTCGAGAATGTAGGGTCGACAGGATTGCGCCATCACCTTTTTCGTTAATAAGAGCAAGAGCAAAACTGTTGCTTCCACCTGATTTGACTCCGTCAAAGGCTTTGAATAATACAATACCGAGCCCTCGAGGTGATGAATGGATTTTGCGTCCAAGTACTTTAAGTTCGTGACTGATTTGTTGATTTTGGGCGTGATTCTTTTCCATAAAAGCGTATATCTGAACAAGAGCAGACTCAATATTGTCCTTGTGTATTGATTTGACGAGGCGATTAAATCTAAAATGAAGATAGGAAATCCAGCCACTCAGTAGTAAGATAAGTACTGATGCTATTGCAAAAAGAATGACATTTTGTTCAAATACTCCAAACATAATACATGATTATACAGTATGAACTCATTTTTAAATAATCTTATCAACAGAAAAAACATTCACCTCGATTATGCGTCGACCACTCCGGTTGATCCGATTGTTTTTCGGGCAATGAAACCATATCTACAGGATCGTTTTTTTAATCCATCTTCGAGTTATTGTGATGCTCAAGATATAAAAAAAGAAATCAAAGCCAGACGAAGTTCGATTGCTCGTTTTTTTCACTGTCGTGAAAATGAAGTGATCTTTACGCAAGGAGGAACTGAGTCTGCAAATCTTGCAATCCTCGGTCTTGCTCAGCGGGCTCTTCGTGAATGTGATTTTGTTCCGCACATGTTGTTTTCTTCAATTGAGCATCCTGCGGTAAGTGAATGTATTGCACACCTTGAATATATGGGCATAGAAGTAGAAATTATTCCCGTATCAAAAAAGGGAATAGTAGATGTTCAAGAATTAGAAAAAAAGATACGAGATCAAACAGTTTTGGTGTCAATTATTGCAGTTTCTAATGAGACGGGTGTACTTCAACCTCTTCACAAAATTTCGAGCATCATCAAAAAATTCAAAAATCGAACCAAAAGAACATTTGGACAATTTCCATATCTTCATACTGATGCGAGTCAGGCTGTGGTAACTCACGGTGCACTCCTTTCTAAGGTTGGAGCAGATATGATTACGATTGATGGATCAAAAATCTATGCTCCCAAGATGACGGGACTTCTTATTAAAAAACAATACGTCACACTTGTCCCATTGATGTATGGAGGTGGACAAGAATCAGGTCTTCGTCCTGGTACCGAAAATCCTGCACACTGTGCAGCTCTTGATACTGCGCTTATGCTCGTTCAAAAATATACTGAACGAGATACTCAAAAGTTTGCTCGGTTAAAACAGTTATGTCTCAGAGCACTTGAATTAGAAGGTATTCAATTTGAAATTAATGGAACGGTCGAAGATGCGGTGCCTACTATTTTGAATGTATGTATTGCAGGTCTTGATGCGGATTTTGCGGTGATACAAATGGATGAGTTGGGTGTTAACTGCGCATCGATGACCGCATGTGCAAGTAACAAGGATATTCTCGTGTCGCGGGTACTTCAAGCGATGGGAAGAGCAGGGTGTGCACGTTCATCCCTTAGATTTTCATTTGGTCGCACGACACGTCCACGAGACATCTCACGAGCCATCAAAATCCTTGCTCAAGTGTGTCGTCGTCAAAAATTGGTATAGCTTCTCAAAATACGCTACAATACTTTCATGATCTTAAACACCCAACAGATTATTCTTCTTTGTCTTCTTGTAAGTTTTATTACTGCAATTGCAACAGGTATTGTTGTCGTATCGTTGATGCAACAAAGCCCAGAACCTGTGACTACTACAATCAATCGTGTGATCGAGCGAACCATTGAAATTGCTAATCAACCCGTTGAAGATATCAAAAATATTATCACAGATACTCCACCATCACAGCCTAAAAAAGAAGTGGTGACTGTTGTTGTTAATCAAGAAGAACAATCTATCAATGCGGTTGCTCAAAATGAACAAAGTATCGTACGACTCACAACTAATAATAGCTCAGCGGATTTTGTGACTCTTGGAGTAATACTTAATCAAGCGGGTGATATTGTTGTGGATCGAAGGCGTGTAGACAAGAGGACTGTATATCGAGCTTCATACGGTAGTCGCACATTCCCTGTCTCATTTGTTGGAGGCGCAGATACTGCAGACTTTTTGGTATTGAGTATTGAAGGGGATAATCCAAAGGATTTTACTCCTGCAACATTTGGGTCTTCTGATTCGCTCAGGCTTGCACAAAGTGTCATCTCTCTTTCAGGAGCGACTCAGACAAGTATTTCTACTGGAGAGATTACAAGTCTTAATAAGACAGGTGAGTCCTTGTCTTCAATAACTACCTCAGTAGACCCTCTTAATGTTTTGACAGGGAGCGTGCTCCTCAACTTGTCGGGTTCAATTATCGGTATTAGAGTTGCAAACATTGAGGATAAGACTGTCTTTATGCCAATCAAAACTCTTATCAACCAACTTTCACCTCCTTCAAATACTTGATTTTTTATAAAAATATTGTAGATTAAAAACATAACTCATCAATCCTATGCAACCATTCAAAAATTTCACATCCAAAGCAAAAGAAGTTATCAGACATGCGCATGAACTTGCTATTGAGCGTGGTCAAAACCATGTAAATCCAATGCATTTATTGCTTGCATTGATCCTTCAGGAGGAAAGTATTATTGGTTCGCTTCTCGAAAAATTAGAAGTCGATATTATGTTGCTTACCGACACGCTTCTTGAAGCAATTGATGTACCTGATACGGGGCATACTCTTTCACCATCTTATCAAGTGTACCTTGCTCCTGAACTTGCACAATCAATCGAATATTCGACCAAGATTGCGACAAGTCTCAAAGATGAATTTGTATCAACCGAACATCTCTTTTTGGCATTATTTGAAATTCCAAGTCGAGCAAAGGATCTTTTGAATAAATTTAAAATCAATCGAGATGAAGTGTTTAAAATTCTTTCGGAAATCAAAACAGGTCGATCAAAAATAACTGAAACAGGCAAATCGATGAAATCGATTCGTAAGTATACTGTGAGTCTGACAGACAAAGCTCGCGAAAACAAAATCGATCCTGTTATTGGGCGAGATAAAGAAATTAATCGTATCATTCAGATTTTGTCGAGACGAACCAAAAACAACCCGATTCTTATTGGTGAGGCTGGAGTTGGTAAAACTGCTATTGTTGAAGGACTTGCAAATCGTATTATTCAAAATGATGTACCCGAATCTCTCAAAGATAAAGAACTCGTCTCGCTTGATTTGGGAGCACTTGTAGCTGGTACAAAATACAGAGGAGAATTTGAAGATCGTCTCAAAAAAATTCTTAAAGAGGTTACACAAGCAAGTGGAAAGATTATTTTGTTTATTGATGAAATCCATACACTTGCAGGAGCAGGTGCGTCTGAAGGATCACTTGATGCATCTAATATGCTCAAACCGGCTCTTGCACGAGGAGAGCTCAAGGCAATTGGCGCAACAACTATTAAAGAATATCAAAAGTATATTGAAAAAGATTCAGCCCTTACACGAAGATTTCAGCCAGTTACTATTGCAGAACCCACAATCGAGGATGCAACAGCTATCTTGCGTGGCATTAAAGAAAAATACGAGCTCTATCATGGTGTGCGGATTACTGATGATGCAATCGTTGCCGCTGTCGAACTTTCGTCTCGATATATCACTGATCGATTTTTGCCCGACAAGGCTGTCGATTTGATTGATGAAGCATCTTCAACTCTCAAAATTACACTCGAAAACATGCCCGAAGATCTTGAAGAAGGTAAGCGCAAAATCATGCGTCTTGAAATCGAACGCGAAGCGCTCACAAAAGAAGAAAAATTAACTACTGTTCAAAAAAATAGATTTAATGTAATTGAAAAAGAAATCGCAGATCTCAAAGAGGGGATTCGTGAACTTGATCTCAAGTGGCAAAACGAAAAAGAAGCCATTACGAATATCAAATCATGCAAAGGTGATCTCGAGAATTTGCGTATCGAAGCTGAACAAGCCGAAGCACGAGCTGATCTCTCCAAAGCTGCCGAAATTAGATACGCCACTATTCCTATGATTGAAAAAGATTTGCGACAACAAGAAAAAAGACTTCATGATCTTCAGAGCTCTCGCAAAATCTTAAGAGAAGAAGTTGGTGAAGAAGATATCGCTTCAATTGTTGCTCGATGGACTGGTATTCCTGTTGAGCGAATGCTCGAAGAAGAGGCAAGCAAACTTGCTCGAATGGAAAGCGAATTGAAGAAGCGAATTATTGGACAAGATCAAGCTATTCGAAAAGTCTCAAATGCGATCAAGCGATCTCGAGCAGGTATTTCTGATCCCGACAAACCTATTGGATCTTTTATGTTTTTGGGACCAACTGGTGTTGGTAAGACCGAATTAACTCGAGCACTTGCCGAATATCTTTTTGATGACGACAAAGCATTGGTTCGAATCGATATGTCCGAGTTTATGGAAAAGCATGCGATTTCAAAACTGATTGGATCACCTCCTGGATACGTTGGTCATGACGATGGTTCAAATATTACTGACAAAATCAGACATCGACCATACTCAGTTGTTTTGTTTGATGAAATCGAAAAGGCTCATCCTGAAGTGTTCAATATTCTTCTCCAGGTGCTTGATAATGGACGACTGACTGATTCGAAGGGTCGAACGGTAAACTTCAAGAATACGGTGATTATTATGACTTCAAATATTGGAGCAGAGCATATCGACAAAATGCAAACAATTGGATTTGCATCCGATGATTCTCAAAAATCTCAATATGAAGAAACTAAAGTAAAAGTTGAAAAGGCGCTCAAAGATCACTTCAGGCCAGAATTTCTTAATCGTCTTGATGATGTCATTATCTTTGATATTTTGTCCGAAAAGGCAATCGAAGAAATTGTAAACATCCAATTGGACAAAATAGCTCAGAGATTACTTGGAAAGCAAATCAAAATCAAACTTACAAAGTCTGTGTTCTCGTATCTTGCTAAAGAAGGATATAATCCTCAATATGGAGCTCGACCACTCAAGCGTGTAATACAAGATCGAATCTTAAACCCACTTGCTCAATTGATTATCGTCAAAGGATTAGGTGATGGAACAACAGTAACCATTTCGGTCAAAAACGAAGACTTCTCATTTGATGTTAATGGCAAAGGATCTAAGAAGGCTATTTACAAAGAAAAAGATATTACTGAGGAAGCATTGGTGTAATATAACCTACTGCTCACACAAAAAGCGCATCATATACTCTTCGAGTGCCCGTCCTCGGCCATAAGGCCTGCGAGTCACTCTCCGAGTATGTGATGCGCTTTTTGCTGTGAAAGACGTAAAAGTTGTAAATGTCGTGAAAAAAGATTTATTTATCCTTGAACACTTTGGCAAGCAGAGACGATCCAATTGACATACCAAGTATTCCTGTTGCAAAAAACCCAATCAGAAGGGCGGTAAGTAAGTCAGTTTTGAGATACAGAATGGAAATCAAAGATATAAAGATGACAATTCCCATCAGAAGCATTCCTGTACTCATCACTACAAGTACCCATCCTGGGAATAATAATTTGTTTTCAATAAAAAGTGTTTTAATAAAATGTATTATTTGTTTTGTTTCGATATTCATGGATTGAGTATATCATAACTAAAAAGGGGTCAGACACCTGCGGTGTCTGACCCCTTTTTAGTTTGGTGCGCAGAGAGGGATTCGAACCCACGTAGCCCGAAGGCGATGGATTTACAGTCCATTGCATTTGACCGCTCTGCCATCTACGCAATATCACTATGATAATAGAAAAGAGGGGATAATACAAGTTAAATTTAAATACAATAGATACAAAGTATTGTCAAATTCTATATTTATTGTATACTAGTGAAATGAAAACAAAAGACTATATACATATTGGTGCAATGACTTTGTTTATATTTGCAGGAACATACGCCATTTTGGCGCTTTTGGGTTTTGTACCTGAGCAATTCAAGAGTACTTCTTCTGCTCCAGATACTGCTCCTACTGCCAATATTTCACCTGATTTTTCTGTTCAAGATCAGATAGGAGGGCCGTCTGATGATATATCTGAAGCTGATACTAATCTACTTCCAGAGCGGATTATGATCGACAAAATTGGTGTTTCAACTTCTATTGTCGTACCTCGAGCAGTAGATGTTGCAACCCTTGATGCGGCACTTACTCGTGGGGCCGTGTATTATCCTGGATCAGGAACTCTTCAAAACGGTAATATGTTTTTGTTTGGTCACAGTACCAATTGGAAGGTTGTTAATAATGCAGCATATAAGACATTTAATGGTCTCGAAAAGCTCGTAGCAGGTGACGAAATCAAACTTGTTTCAGGGGGTCAAACCTATGTATACACTGTTCGAACCGTCAAACTAGCTAACGAAGATGATGCGCTGGTGCAATTTGCGAGTGCAGGGAGAATGCTCACGATTTCAACGTGTGATACGTTTGGACAAAAAGATGATCGTTGGGTAGTTGAAGCTGATTTTGTACGGACACTGTAATTGAAAAACCCCGATGCAAAGCATCGGGGTTTTGATTTAATGAATATAAAAACACCCCGCTTGCGTACTACAAGCGGGGCGTTGTGTTGTATTGTGTTGTATTGTGTTGTGTTGTGTTGTGTTGTGTTGTCTGCTCGAGGTTATCGAACCTCAATCCACTCTTGTTTTTTCTCGTCCCACCTCTCCACCTTGTAGGAGGATGTCGAAGGTGTCGGTGGCTTTGGAGTGTCTACTGGCACCGGTTGGGGTTTGGGAGAATGTGCTGATTGTGGACGCGAAGCCGGAGTTTGCTGAGCGACAGTTCTTGAGGATCTGGACACTACGGCTTGTGTGGGTGCTTTTTGTGCCCTTGCAACCTTTTGAGCTTGATACGCCAGTTCGATGTACGAAAATGCATCTTCGGCTTTAAGGGTGTTGGGAGCAGTGGTCACTCCTCGAACGGGCTTGGGTACATGAAAATAACTTCTCCATGTCCCTGAAGTCCTGGCATATACCGTGTCGTACCGCTCGGAAGCGATCATATAGACGTATATTTCTTGTGGAAAGATAGCACCTGATTTGGCCTTGAGGTACATGCCGTTTGAATACATTTCGAATCCGTAGAATTCGATTTGTCCACGGACAGGGTTGCCTGCGAGAGCTGGTTTGCTGTGGCCGAGTGCTTGATTGTGTGCTGGGAAGTGGGATTGAATGGTCGAACATGCGTTCAACAGGATGATCGAGCAGATCAGTGGAAGGAGCAAGGTAACTTTTTTCATGGTGGGAATAGTCTGGTTTCTGTTGTAAAATAACACTAAAATAGATTATGTCAAATATTTTGTCGTGATTTGAGTCTGAGTGAAGAAGGACTGAGTCTTACTGTGCAGGAGTGGGAAGAGGTATTAGAAGGGTCTTTGTTACATTCTGAGCTTGACATAAACTCATAATATGATATGATTATAGACAGAAAGGGGATTTTTAAGGCGATCAGGTCACACGTCGTGATACACGTCTTTACATAAAATCCATGTTCTACCCATGTCAACACTAACACCAGCACCAACACCAGCACCAGCAACAGTGCCTGTCATGCCCACACCGGCAGCACCTGTTGCCGTTTCGGCTCCAGCAGCACCCGTTCCAGTTGCGCCAGTACCCGCTGCTGCTTCAACACCAGTCGCGGCTCCAGCAGCACCTGCTCCAGCACCTGCTCCAGCAGCACCCGTTCCAGTTGCGCCAGTACCCGCTGCTGCTTCAACACCAGTCGCGGCTCCAGCAGCACCTGCTCCAGCACCAGTCGTGGCACCTGCTCCGGCACCAGTCGCGGCTCCAACGGGGTCAGTGCCCCCACCCACACTTCCACCAGTGCCACCAGAACCAGCGGTGGTGACAGCACCACAACCAAGGAAGAAATCCCCTTGGTTCTGGGCAACGATCATTGGTGGCGGAGCCCTTGTGGCTTCCGTTATCGTGATTGGATTCATTGTGTGGGGTCCAAAGGACTCCTCCTCAAAAGAAGATGCGCTTAACTCGCACCTCGAGGTCAAAATCAAGGCCCTACAAGAGGTCTTCGAAGAAGAACGTCAAAAGGCTTTGGACGAAAAAGAGAAGGCAGAGGCTCAAGCCGCCACTCTCTTGAAAGAAAAAGAAGAGGCAGCAGCTCAAGCAGCCACTCTCCTCAAACAACAGCGAGAAGAGACGGAGGAGCAAATTGCGGAAGCCAAGAAGCTCCGGCTTCTGTTGGTAGAAGCCGAAGAGGCCAAAGCCAAGGCTGAAGCCGAAACCGCCGCGAAAGTGGCGGGAGAGGCCATTCCTGGAGATGAAGGAATCGTCTTTACTCCATACGACCCTGCAGAACACAAGGTTAAGCCTGGAAGCACGGAAATCCACCGTTTCCAGGGCGAGGGCGAGGTGCCTCGCCTGACCGTGGGTGAGCTGAAGTCAAAGAAGACCTCAGACGGTAAGATAGTCCTGGTGAGGCCAGTTTTGACGCCGAAAGGGTCAGAACTCATTGCTCGAGGAGTGTTTGAAACAAATCCTCCGGAACTTACAGAGCCAAATCTTACTCCATTTCCACTGGAAATTGAAGTAACTGAGGCTTTGCCGGATGGAGGAAAACGATTGGCATTCCGCAAGCAATGGTTTGCGAAATAACAGCCGTCAAGGACGGTGGCAGACGCAAGTCAGCCACCGTCCTTTTTACATAATATTGACAATATTGTTTATATAGTATATAATATAATTGTTAAATTTAATTACTAAAATTATGAAAAAGTTTATTAACACAGTTTCTTTATACTCACTGATGATTTTCGTATCGGCTTCGTTTGTATTTCTTGATACTAACCATGCGATAGCAGGTGGGGACGAATGGGATTTCTACGGCGGGTACTCGAACGACTACTATGACTCAGGGTACGACTACTACGGCGGGTACTCGAACGACTACTATGACTCAGGGTACGACTACTACGGCGGGTACTCGAACGACTACTATGACTCAGGGTACGACTACTACGGCAGGTACTCGAACGACTACTATGACTACCAATACGACTATGATTCATACGCCTATGATTATGACTACGATTGGTACGACTACGACTATGGATACTACGACCAGAATTATTACAACGGTGGCGGATATTACGGAGGAGGTACCTACTATGGCGGATGTACATCAAACTGTGGAGGAAGTACTCCGATTGTAATTAATCCACGACCTCCTGTTACACCTCGGCCTCCAGTAACCAATGATCTTGATGTTATCTGTATTCCATCATACAAAAAGGTGCAGGAAGGTGAGCGAGTTACGTTCGAAGCTTATGTATCCGGAGGACATCCTTCATACACATATAAGTGGACAGACGCCTTCACATCTAATGATCGAACGGTTACGACTCGATTCAATGATAAGGGTACCTATACTGCAAAAATCCGCGTAACTGATTCAAAGGGAAAGACCGCAACTGATACATGTGAAATTAAAGTTGAAAAAAAGACAAAGGATCGAGATCG
>JAULZV010000046.1:0-22463 GCA_032117135.1 Minisyncoccota bacterium | reverse complement strand
AATCTTCATGAGGAAAGCTTATCATGCTTGGTATATAAAGTGCCATATAGAGTCCCCCCGCCCTCCAGAGTATTTTAGCTCATCTGACTTAACGAATGCTCCGGGCGGGGTTCTATTAAGAAAAGGGCGGCTTGTGTAAACACAAACCGCCCACACCTTTTTGAGGGTGGACGACGTTCAGTACAAACTTTCTCAAAACTGAGTGATTGCATCATGCAAAATATCCGAGAGCAAAGTCATATCAAGATTATAGTTTTTACATCACGATCAACTTCCCTTTTCCCTTCTTTTTGAGCTATCCGGAAATTCCGGATAGTTGCCTTTTCGCTCAATTCCTTTGTTTTTAAAATACCTTAAAAGAATTTACAAAAAAGTTGTTCTAACAAATTATGAATGGACTTGGATATCGTTTTGTTGAACCAGGTAGTCAGTGAATTAAGTGTACTGAGTAAGATATTAAAAATATAAAAGAGAAAAACCACCTCCCGAAGCTACTGTTCAAGTAAGGTGGTCTTTGTCGGCAATGTGTTACCGAAATCGGATGATTTCGCTATCATTCTTGCCCGAAACAAAACAAGAAGACTGTAGAAGACCATTAAGGCTATGGCGTATTTTCGTCGTGTTGACAAGGAAACATTGCCCTCCCCATCCTTTCTTGCTGTCGAGCGGCGATTCGCCTCAGATTTTTTTCATCATCACTAAGGCGATTGTACTCATGATCTTCTTCGAGTTGTCTCATTTCGTGCTCACGAAAAATTCTACCTAAGTGTCCATTTGCATGATCGTTCCACATAATTCGATTTGGTTTGGTTTGGTTTGAAGAACGTCCTTACTAGACAATTCAAAATAAAAATAACACTCCATATATTTTTAGTCAATAGTGCGCTATGGTTCAATACCTTTGCAACACTTAAAATATATCAAAAAGGTTCAAATTCATACCAAAGTAATAAAATTACACATTGAAAAATAAGGGTAAAACAGTAGTGGACCCGACAGGACTTGTCCCGCAGTTTCTAATTCGCTCTGCTCATAAGAACTGCTGGACGCGGCTCGGCCATCCCAGATCCTCGTTTCACTCGGATGCAGGGACCCTAGGCCTCCGCCGTTCAAGTCCTGTCGGCTCTCACAAAATAAATCACCGAACACTTTCGTGTTCGGCTCATTATTTTTGTGGACCCGACAGGACTTGAACCTGCCACCTCCTCAGTGCAAGTGAGGCGCTCTAGCCAGATGAGCTACGGGCCCAAACAAGAGTTCAAATGATTATTCACAATCACTTTACTCGGATGCAGGGCCCGACAAGCTTTGCTTACAGGCCCCATGTCTTGAATAAATCAAGCAAAGTACATTATACGAAAAAGAAAAATAAAGGCAAGTAAATAAAAAAAGAGGCCTGCCGAGTGGTGTAAATACCGGCAGGCCTTATGTGGCGATGGTCAGGAATTAAGATCAATCTTCCATAAGGTGCTCCTTTCTACAGTTCTAAATAATTGTATACTATTTTTTCCTCTTGTTCAACGCCAAATCGATAATATGATCCACTAACTCATCCTCGCTCACCCCTACCAATCGAAGTGATTCATCGTAGACAGACTTGTCCTCATAACTTGGCACCGTGTTAGTCTCCAGAGCATAGACCCCTCGCTTGGGATGTACTCTAAAATCAGTCATAGCGAGACCGTCCAGATCGAGCTTGGCATGTACCGACTTGGCAATATCCTCAACCATCTCTTTTTCGTTTTTGGACATACTATGGATCGGGAAGAATGTGTGGGAGTTTTCAAATTTGTGATCGTATTTGATAATGTCCGGAGTATCTATTCCGACAGGCAAAAAACTATATACTGACTCTCCTCTAAAATCTTTGGTAGTCATAACCGACACATCCAATCCCTGAATATATTCTTCAATCAAAACAAATCTGTCTCGCTTCAAAATCCAATCAATAAATGTTTTCATTTCTTCAAACGTTGTCGCCAAAAATACTCCGATAGACGAACCATTCGCAACAGGCTTAACGATTGCCGGCAAAAACATCTTGCCTTGCAATTCCCTCTTTTGTTGTTCAACATCTTTTTCGCCATCAATTATAATTGAGTACGGAGTTTTGATCTCGTGTCGCTTGAGGAATTTTTTGAATTCATGTTTGTTATGAGACAATGCACTTCCAAACATGCCCGTATTAGTATGCTTTACGCCAAAAGTATCAAGGTAGCGTGTCAGTCGACCGTTTTCCCCTTCACCACCCTTAACTGCATTAATGACCATATCAAAATCACGCACAATATTGCGCTTATCATAGGGCACACCTTGCACAAACCAATCCCCTGTTCGATCAACAGTTATGTCTGTCACATTTTGAAGATCATCGATTCGATTCTTTAATTGATCTCCAGATTTGACCGAAATAGGATGCTCATCACTATCCCCACCTTTCAAAATAGCTACCTTATACTTTTTGTTCATTGAGATAAGTATACCTGCATTTTGATTCAAAATGAACCGCACAACTGTAGACAACTTTACTCACTCTAATCCAAGCATCGATTTGCGATGTTTTTTTCGATAAAATTCGATTGCAAAACGGTGAGCTTCGCTGTTAATGAGAATAATCTGTTTGTTATATTGCTGAGCAATAGGGTCGTCGCCCAATATTTCTCGCGCCTTATGCGCATCATCTTTGACTACCGACACTACTTTTGAATTAATCCCATATGCCTTGCAAACATCTTGCGCTGTTTTGAGGTGTGTCTTGCCTCCGTCGACCACAATCAGATCAGGGGCAGGCCACTGGGTATGTTTGAAACGTCTTGTAAGTATCTCAATGAGTCCTCGAAGATCATCTCCTTTAGGTGTATTGCGCAGAATAAATTTTCGATATTCAGCTTTGTTCACTACTCCATTTTCAATAACAGTCATAACACCGACCGAGTTAGTCCCTCGCATATGAGCAACATCGAACGCTTCGATTCTAAACGCAATATCAGTATCAACTTTTTCATCATCAATAAGTGCAATATCATTGATATGCTCTAAAGCAAAAATCTGGCGTTTGATACGATCAGCTCGCTCGAACTCCATTTTTTTGGCATGCGCCATCATTTCTTTGTGCAAGGTTTTAATCAGTGCACTTTTTTTGCCCTGAAAAAATAATTTGATGTTACGAATATTCTTTTTATATACTTCAAAAAAATTATCCTTATTCATGTCTGGTTCGAGCCCAATTTGTGCATAAAGTTTTGATCCTGTTTTGTCTGTCACAAAAGGAAATATTTTGCGAATAATTTTGAGAGCAACATAGAGTTTTTGAAGTGAAGGAAAAGGTCCATATACTGCCTCATACAGTGAGTTGTCCGTAAAAGAAATTGTTCTCCCTCGCTCGACAATAATTTTGGGCAAAGGATCCTTGGTTATACAAACATAACTATAGCTCTTGTTATCTTTTTCTTTAATATTGTACTTAGGTTCATATCGTTTAATGAGATTAGCTTCTTTGATCAATGCTTCGATCACCGTATCGGTTGTTTCCCATTCAAGATTGTCCGCCAATGAAACCATATCAATCATCCGTGATCCTCTCGTGTGAATAAGGTCATTTGCAAAATAACTTCGCACACGATCACGAAGCGAGGTAGCTTTGCCAATATAAAGGATATCCTTCCCTTGTTTAAAAAAATAAACACCGGGTTCTTTAGGGAGATCCATTTTTGATATATCTGATTTTTGCATATAATAATATTTCTTATAATAATCTTTTTATGGATAAATAAAAGGTCGATACCATTTCGATATCGACCTTTTTACCTTTTTTTACTTTTCACCTTGATCTTCGGATCAAAAGTCCGAATCCAAGAAAGCAGAACATGCATGATGAAGGTTCAGGAATTACACGTAACAATTTTTCGTGCGTTACCACAGGAGTGTCAAGAAAAAATGGTGCACTTGTAATACCTCCGTCAGAAGATATTTCAAATCCTGATAGAACAATCTCAATAGGAGACGTTGTACTGGTACGAACCCACCCCATTAAAGTAACATGAGTAGGCACATTTTGTTCGAGATTGGTAAATATCCTTGCATCCATCAGATTAAAGGATACTTCTTCAAATTTTGCAGTTACTCCAATTGGAGTTTGAGCATAATAGATAGGCAATATCTTTATGGTTTGATCGGATGTAATTCCGAATGACATATTGAAACGTAGATATTCTGCAGGATAAAATCCTGACACAATACCCTGTGAAGGTTGAATATCAAAGATACTGACTGCCGCCATGCTCGTGTTTTTCATCATGGAAAACACAAAAACCATCTGAGACAAGACAAGGAGCAATTTTTTCATACAAAAATACTATACATAAATAAATATATTTTGTCAATGACAGAAATGTAACTGAGATTCAGTCCTACAAGATTGGATCTTTTTGATTACTTCTTGAGGTATTTTTTGAGGTATTGACCTGTATATGATTCTTTGACTTGTGCCACCTGCTCAGGGGTTCCTTTGGCGACAATGCGTCCACCTCCGATACCTCCCTCAGGTCCGATATCAATCAAATAGTCCGAGCATTTGATGAGATCCATATTGTGTTCGATCACAAGAACCGTATTGCCTTTATCGACAAGTTTTTGGAGAATCTCGATTAATTTGCGTACATCGTCGTAATGCAACCCAATTGTTGGCTCGTCGAGGATGTAAATTGTTTTTTGGACATGAGCTCGATATAGTTCAGAAGAAATTTTGACTCGTTGTGCTTCTCCTCCTGATAGAGTTGTTGCAGATTGTCCAAGCTCAAGATATCCAAGACCTACTTCGTTGAGTGTGTACAGTCTGTCATAAATAGCTGGGATATCTTGAAAAAATTCGAGTGCATCTTCGACAGTCATTTTAAGAACCTCATATACATTTTTGCCCTTAAAACGAACGTCCAATGTTTCTTTCATAAATCGTTTACCCGAACACACTTCGCACGGTACATATACCGTAGGCAAAAAGTGCATCTCAACCGCAATTTCACCATTACCCTGACATGCTTCACATCGTCCACCTTTGACATTGAACGAAAATCTTCCCGACTTCCACCCTCGATATTTGGCTTCTTCGGTTGCGGCAAACATATCTCTGATATGAGTCCATGCACCGGTGTATGTTGCAGGGTTAGAACGTGGAGTTCGACCAATTGAAGATTGATCAATCATAATAGTACGACTGACGTACTCAGCACCCGAAAATTCTTTGCAGTTATACACTTTATTGGAGCGGTGTTTGCGATCAAATTTGGCTTGAAGGTTTTTGTATAAAATCTCGTACACAAACGAAGACTTACCCGATCCTGATACTCCTGTAATTGTCACCAACTTACCAAGCGGAACTTCGGCATCCATATCATGAATATTAAAAATTTCTCCACCTTTTACTCTGAGTTTTCCCGCATCAATGTTACGACGTTTTTTGGGAGTTTCGATTTGGACATCGCCACGCAAATAATCAAGTGTGAGTGATGTACCTTTGTATTTGTCTTCAGTTAATAACTCGTTCAAGTATCCCGAAACCACAACTTCTCCACCATGCACACCTGCACCTGGCCCAATATCAATCAGATAGTCTGCTGCAAAAATAGTGTCTTCATCGTGTTCAACAACAAGCACCGTGTTGCCGAGATCTCGTAAATCCAAAAGTGTTTTGATTAATCGATCATTGTCTCGTGAGTGCAGACCAATAGTCGGCTCGTCCAATACATACAGTGCACCAACCAACCCTGACCCTAATTGACTTGCAAGCCGAATACGCTGTGCCTCGCCTCCTGACAATGTGTGTGCCTGTCTACTCAATGACAAATATTCGATACCAACATTATTCATAAATCGTAATCTTGACTCAATTTCTTTAAGGATGACTTTTGCGATCTCATACTCGGTGTCAGTCAAATCAAGTGATGTAAAATATTCGATAGCATCTCTAATAGATAGTCCTGTTACTTCTACAATATTCTTTTTTTCGCCCGTCTGATTAAGAAAAACATTTAGAGCCTCTTCACGAAGACGCGCCCCATTACACGTTGGACATGGATCATTATCATAGAGATGTTTGGTTCCTAATCCGTTACAGGCGGCACATGCACCATAGGGTGAATTAAATGAAAAAAGTCTTGGCTCAATCTCAGGAAATGAAAATCCGTCGTACGGACACATGAACTTGCTTGAGATAAGTTTGAACGAATCATGGTAGACCACTCGCAACAGACCTTGTGATTGATCGAGCGCTCGTTCGATTGCTTCAGATAATCGCTCCTTGGTATCTTGTGAGAATTTTTTTATTTCGGATGCATAAAATTCATCGATCAACACATCGATGTCGTGTTTTTTGGTTTTGGTTAGCTCGATACGTTCACGCAGTTTGTATTCTTTACCATCAACTCTGACAGACTCATATCCTTTGTCGAGCAGGTCGTAGAGCAACTGATAGTGTTCACCCTTTCGACCCACAACAACAGGTGCGTATATTTTGACCTTGTCACTATCAATCTCGACACCCATAACCTTTTGGGTGTCATTAGCTGAAAATTCTTTGACTGTCTCAAGGATCGTCTCGAAGATTTCGTCGTTAGAAAGTTTTTTGATTTCGCGTCCACAGACCACACAGTGTGGTCGTCCGATACGAGCAAAAAGAATTCGCAGATAGTCATAAATCTCAGTAATAGTTGCTACAGTCGATCGTGGGTTATTGGAACGTGACTTTTGATCAATTGAGATTGCAGGTGAAAGTCCCGATATCTCATCGACATCTGGTTTTTGCATTTGCCTCAAAAATTGCCGCGCGTACGCTGACAGCGATTCGATATATCGTCGTTGTCCTTCTGCAAAAATAGTATCAAACGCCAACGATGATTTGCCCGAACCTGAAAGCCCTGAAAACACAATCATTTTGCCACGAGGCATCGAGACCGTAATATTTTTAAGGTTGTGTGTTCGAGCACCTTTTACGACAATCTCATCACTTGGATGATGGTGAGGTGAGGGAGCCTTGGGTGACTGAGGAGTTTTCTTTGCCATATATCACTACAATAGTAGAAAAACACATAAAAAACAACCCCAGCCGCTCCATGGTGGTGAAGCGGTGGGGTGGTGAGTCAAGGACAAATCAACTGGCGATTTGGAATCTATCCCTAATTTGAGGTGCGAATTCTTCGGACGGCAAACCCGTAGCCATCGCAAGGATATGGGATGCCACATCAACGGTGGTAAGCTTTCCAAGATCCAAGATAGTCACATTGCCTGTTTCCCTTCTTGCTGTGGCGATCAGGATCTTTTCCTGCTTGCTGTATGTCTCATACCGTTTAGCAGGCTCGTCACCCAGATCTTCCGGACGAGGGGGAATGCCCCGTTCAAGATGGTTTTTGACTCGATGTTCGACCCGCAACATTGATTCCTCAAATCCGAGCGTAAGGAACACGTAGCCGTGCTTGATTATGGGTAAGCCGAAACGCTCGTAATGTGCGTTTCGCTTCCCAATCCACTCAGCAAATTCAATGATTTGTCTGGGTGTACGACCAAGACCGTCAGGAACGAACACTCCCGTATGATTTTGCCTGAAAAGCTTTCCCCATTTTGATATAACTGCCTCCAAGACAATTTCATCCGGTGCGTTATCCTTCAAAACATTTTTGTGGTAATGGATCTTTTCTGCAACTTTTGGTTTTTTAATTTTGTATTCTTCGAGTATGTCACTCGTAGCTTCGACATGAACTCCAAAACCCTTGAGATAATCTCCGGTGGTGCCTTTGCCGCAGCCATTCGGACCCAACAGTGGTAGGACGAGACGATGGTGCATTTCTTCTTCACTATACCTATTTCTTTTTTTTCTTCAAGTCCTTGAGTTGCATATCTTCGAGAGCAAAGACTTCGTCGCGCAAGAGTGCGGCAGTTTCGAAGTCGAGCGCTTTGACTGCTTCTTCCATTTGTGTCTTTTTTTCTTTGACGATTTCTTTGATTGTTCGCCCTCCATCGATATCTATTTTGACCAATTTGTCCACTGCCCTATCATGCTCTTTTTTGAACTGGCTCGTAATATCTTTGATTTTGCTCTTAATCGTTTGAGGTGTGATGTTGTGCACTTTATTATATTCAAGCTGTACATCGCGTCGCCGATTAGTTTCACTAATTGCAGCAGTCATAGAACGAGTCATCTCATCTGCATACAATATAACGCGACCATTAACATTACGTGCAGCTCGTCCAATCGTCTGAATGAGTGATGATTCAGACCTAAGAAATCCTTCTTTGTCAGCATCAAAAATCGCAATAAGACTCACTTCAGGCATATCAATTCCCTCTCTCAAAAGGTTAACACCGACCAAGATGTCATATTCGCCTTTTCGAAGTCCTGTCAAAATTTCGATACGTTCGATCGTATGGATTTCGCTGTGTAGATATTTTGTTTTGAATCCTTTTTCCTGAAGATATTCACTCAGATCTTCAGACATTTTTTTGGTGAGAGTTGTTGCAATAACTCGCTCCCCTGCATCAATTGTTTTTTGGGCTTCAACCAAAAAGTCTTCGACTTGTCCTGGATATGTCTCATTTGAAGTAATAGGTTTGACTTCCAAAAGCGGATCAACAAGTCCTGTCGGACGGATAACTTGTTCGGCAATTGCTTGACCATATTCTTTTTCGTATTTACCTGGTGTTGCACTTGTAAAAAGAAGTTTACCAATCTTTTTTTCAAATTCATCAAATTTCATTGGACGGTTATCAAATGCACTCGGCAACCTGAAACCGTGTTCAATCAGTGTCTCCTTTCGCGATCTGTCACCCGCATACATCGCTCCAATTTGAGATGTCGTAATGTGAGACTCGTCGATTACCGTCAAAAAATCAGCTGATCCATCAGGATTTCGAGGAAAATAAGAAAGTAGACTATCCGGAGCTTCACCTGGCGCCTTACCGCTAAAATGTCTCGAGTAGTTTTCGATACCATTACAATACCCTGTTTCGCGAATGAGAGCCAAATCATATTTGGTTCGACGTTTGAGACGTTCGGCTTCGAGTAATTTGCCTGCATCAAGCAATTCTTTAAGCCGTCCTTCGAGCTCATGCGAGATACTTTTGATTGCACGTTCGATTTCTTCCTTTGATGTCACGAAGTGTTTGGCAGGAAATACAAAAAAATAATCACGCTCCTCCATAATTTTTCGTGTGATTGAGTCGATGATAACAATAGACTTTACCACTTCGCCTTCAAACGTAAATCTAACCGTAAATGTTTCGGAGACTGGCACAAAATCGATATAGCTGCCGGTTGCTCTGAATACTCCTGAACTTACTTGCCCCATTGTTCGTTCGTAATGCAATTGGATCAGACGCCGAATAAACTCATTACGCGGAATTGTGTCGTTCTTTTTTATTTTAAAATTAGTCTTCTCGTATTCTTCGGGTGATCCAAGTCCGTAGATGCACGAAACTGATGCAACAATAATAACATCCTTGCGCGTCAGTAATGCTTGAGTCGATGAATGACGTAGTCGGTCGATCTCCGCATTAATCTGCGCCTCCTTTTCGATATAGGTATCCGATCCAGGCATGTACGCCTCGGGCTGATAATAATCGTAGTATGACACAAAATAATGCACTGCGTTTTCTGGGAAAAATTCTTGATACTCGCTTGCAAGCTGGGCCGCCAATGTCTTGTTGTGTGCAATGACAAGAGTCGGCTTTTGAAGTTGAGTAATCACATTGGCAACAGTAAATGTTTTACCTGATCCCGTGACTCCAAGAAGTGTCACTTTTTCTTTACCAGCATCGAACGCATCGACAATTTGATTGATTGCCTTAGGCTGATCCCCTGCCGGTTGATACTTTGAATGGAGTTTGAATTTCATATTGACAAGATATCATATCAGGGGTAGTTTTGCGAATGTACAGCCCCTCAGAAAATATGACCGCGATTCAAAAAATTAGCATGACCATCCTGCTTGAAGGCGAACATGCAAGAGGAGGAAATGTTCTTCGGATAACATTTCCTATCAACATGTGGCCAATACAGGTACCAGTACGTCCAGAAGGTACAGTAGGACATCCTCATGGTCAAGGTTCTATTCCACATCTTCTATCCTTAGGTGAAACTATCAGAGGTTTTCCACTTGGTAGTGAACATTTTTTTAACTTCGTAGTGTATGAAGTGATGCTTGATCTTCTCAATAGGATTTTCTACATTCAAATATCAAGTGACAGTGTTTGCACAGGAGTACAATCTAATCTAAACGAACACCGGGCCGGCTTCAGGCCTACTGAAGATATTAAGCTTTTTGGACAAAACGGATGGTTGCTTGAATATGATGAAGATGAAGATTAGGATCATCAATCGTCCCACAAAGGGCGCGGACCGAACGGTCCGCGCCCCTTTTCAATATCACTCAAAAGTTTTTAAATAATTTATACACAATCCAATAATTCTACAATTCTACAGCCCTACACTCCCACAACCCCTCATCCAAATATCAAAACATCACATCCGACTAGCCCAGATATTTTTTCAAAAAATCATCTCTGAACTGCTCGAATGTATCAGTAAGTAGGTGTTCTCTCATCTGATCAACTAACCGCACAATAAAGCGCAAGTTATGAATGGTAGCAAGCGTCGAAGCAAGCATTTCTTTTCCTCTAAACAAATGTGAGAGATATGCATTGGTAAAATTCTTACACGTATAACAGTCGCACTCCACATCGATTGGTCCAAAATCTTCTTTGAATCGTTCGTTCATCAAGTTAACCTTTCCTTTCACTGTGTACACTTGACCATTCCGTGCAATGCGCGTCGCAGCGACACAATCAAACGTATCACATCCATTTTCAACACCCATAAAAAGATCCTCAACTTCACCGATACCAAGAAGGTGTCGCGGCTTATGCTTAGGTAGCACATCATTGGTCCACGCGACACCTTTGGACATATCTTCTTTGGCAAAAGATCCTCCAATCCCATACCCGTCAAAATCCATTGCTCCCAAAAATTCTGCGCTTTCTTTGCGTAAGTGCTCATATCGCCCACCTTGAACTACAGCAAAGAGAGCTTGGGTAGAGGCATGCTCTGATTGATGATGATATTCAAGACATCGCGCCGCCCATCTATGAGTTCGATCGAGTGACCTTTTTTGATAATGTTCACCTTCCATCGGCGAAGTACATTCATCAAAGGCAAATATAATATCAGCTCCAATATCATGTTGGATTTGAATTGCTTTTTCAGGAGTAAAATAATGTGCACTGCCGTCTATATGAGATCTAAACATCACACCATTTTCGTCAATACGTGCCTTGCCTGCATGACTTACCCGTTGTCCTTCAGTGTCTTCGTGTTGATACGGCAACATAATTTCGTCCTCATTGCCCTTGGTAATCTTGGAAATCGAATGTCCAAAAGCTGCCCCAAGCGAAAATACTTGAAACCCACCCGAATCGGTAATGGTTGGTCCATGCCAGTTCATAAATGATTGTAGACCTCCTGCTTTTTTGAGAATTTCTTCTCCTGGCTCAAGATAGAGATGATAGGTATTAGCAAGAACAGCTTGCGCACCAAGTGATTCGACCTGTTCAGGAGTAAGTGATTTGACCGTTGCTTTAGTTCCAACTGGAATAAAAGCTGGTGTATTAATAACTCCATGCACTGTATGAATTTGACCAACGCGAGCACGTCCATTCGAATGCTCTTTTAAAATAGTAAATTGTATTGGTTTTTTCATAGGGTATAATAAAACGATGCTATTTTTCAAAAATAAAAAGGCTCAAGAGAGGCCTTCCAAAACCATCAATCTGCATCCCCTGACATTACCAGAATTAAACGAACAAATCAAAAAAAGAGTTGGTCTGATCGAACAAGAATTTACAAATGGTTTTAATTTTATCAAAACTAAAAATAAGACTGTGAGTTTTTTTGGTTCGGCACGAACGCTTCCTGATGAAAAAGAATACATTGATGCACGAACCCTTGCAGGTGAAATATCCAAACTTGGATACGCAGTTGTGACAGGAGGGGGACCAGGAATTATGGAGGCCGCAAATCGCGGTGCCTTCGAACAAAAAGGATTATCCCTTGGATTAACCATTGAACTACCGATGGAACAAGTAGTTAATCCGTACATGAATGAAGATCTTAATTTCAAATACTTTTTTGCTCGAAAGGTTGCGCTCACCTATGCAGCCGAAGCATATGTCTATTTTCCTGGAGGATTCGGAACTCTCGATGAACTATTTGAAATTTTGACACTGGTACAAACCAACAAAATCGAACCGGTTCCAGTTATCTTATTCGGCACCCATTTCTGGTGCCCCCTTAAAGATTTTTTGATCAAGCACCTGCAATCTACAGGTAAAATATCAGATACTGATATGCATCTTTTTATTATTACCGATTCAATAGAAGAAGTAGTTGAGATTATCAAAAACACACCCGAAAGAGCCGCTCATTAAAGTCTTAACGTATCAAGACGCTCATTAATGCGCTCATTAATCTTTTGTCTGAGCGCATCTGGTCGTTGAATATTTTTGACAATAAAATTAGTGATACTCCCCGCTGTTTGGATTTCTAAATCTCCATAATCAAGAAAATGAGCAATAATACCATCCGACTTAGATGAGATGTCTTGGATTTTTTCGAGATTAAGTGTTGATATTTCGCGATTCCAGAGACGAACTTGTTCGATATCAATCACATGTAAATTAGTCAAAACCATCACATCCAACAAATGATTTGTCCAAATGACAAAAATCATATTCCAGACCACAAAAAACCATCCAAGTGTCAGAATGATTATCAAAATTGCAGGATTATCAATTGATTGGGATATTTCCGGCACAGAAAGAACAATAGATGAAACCAAAAGTGGTGCAAGCAATGAAAATCCTAATACCAATGTTTCAAGAGCTGGTTTGAACCAATGTCTCCGAGCAATCAATATTACATGTTCATCTGATTCGAGTGTAAATATCATATCCCAAAAAAATAAATTCCAATAAAAAATACTAATGTTAATAATGTAATAATCGAAGCAACAAAATATATTCGTAAAACGGTTTTTTTGAGTGCAGTATGAAAATTATACATAGCCCAGTGATGTGTAAGTGTCCACGAAAAATATCCGAAGATAATCAGTGATACTAATAACCCGACAAGAAGTGCAAGATGTATTCCTGATGACAAAAGTGCCGTATTCATATCTCTAGTATATCTCAAATAAAATATTGTACATGAATTTTTTTGAAAATCTGTTAAAATCATAGAATGAAACTTTCAACTGATAACTATAAAGGCGTACGTGATTTTTATCCATCTGATTACAGAGTGCTTGAGTATATTTTTGATACATGGAAAAAAGTTCTCAAAAAATATGGATATGAACAATATGATGCAAGCCCTCTCGAATATGCAGAGATCTATAAACAAAAATCTGGAGAAGAAATTGTAAATGAACAAACATATACCTTTACTGACAAAGGAGGTCGAGAAATCAGCCTTCGTCCAGAAATGACTCCGACCGTTGCGCGCATGGTAGCCAAAAAACACCGAGAAATGAGTTACCCTCTCAGATGGTTCTCGATTCCTAATGTATTTCGGTATGAACGCCCTCAAAAAGGTCGTCTTCGAGAACACTGGCAACTTAATGTAGACATGTTTGGTATGGATTCAGTATATGCCGAAACTGAACTCATACAAATTGCATATGACATCTTAATTACATTTGGACTCACAGATTCACAATTTGTCATTAAACTCAATAATCGAAAAATGCTCAATGCTTTTTTTGACTCAACATCTCTAAGTGATGATCAGAAACACAAAGTTATTAAGCTTCTTGATCGAAAAAACAAAGTCGATAATTTTGATGAACTTCTCAAAGATATCGCGGGACGTGATTTTGTATACAATCCTGAAATAGACGAAGAAACTCAAGCAGTGCTGGATCTTTTGAGTAAACGAGGGATTACAAATATTGAATTTGACCCATACATGGTACGAGGATTTGATTATTACAACGGACTTATCTTTGAGATTTTTGACACAAGTCCAGCCAATAATCGATCAGTCTTTGGAGGTGGACGATATAATAATCTCACTCACATTTTTTCTGATGACAGTGTTCCAGCTATTGGATTTGGAATGGGTGACGTGACACTTCGAGATGTTCTTGAAACATATGACTTATTACCAACGTTTGATTCGACAGTAGACGTATATCTTGCAAGTCTTCACGAGAATTTTATCGAACCTACCATGACACTCGCCGATGATTTGAGAAAAGAAGGGCTCAAGGTAATTGTTGATTTTTCAGGGCGCAAAGTTGGTGATCTCATCAAAAAAGCAGTCACCAAAGGTTCGAGATATTTTGCTGCAATTGGAGATGATGAAATACATACTTCAAAATTAATTCTCAAACATCTTTCAACCAAAAAAGAAAAGAAACTCAAATTCAAACACATAAGTACTTTTGTAAAAAAGAACTCCTAAGTTACAATACTGTTCATGAAAATACTTACATTCGATATCGAAACAACAAATACATTTGACGAAGCAGGTTCATCAGACCCCGCAGATCTTGATCTTGCAGTCGTCTGTGTTCATGATAGTGAAACTAATGCACTCACAAGTTATTTCAAAGAAGACCTGGGCAAATTATGGCCCCTTATCGAACAAGCTGACATGCTTGTGAGTTACAACGGAGATCATTTTGATATTCCCCTTCTTAATAAATACTACGCAGGAGATCTCAAAAATATCAAAAGTCTTGATATTCTTAAAGAGATCAAACAATCGCTCGGTCGACGTATCAAACTTGATGATGTTGCTTCTGCAACCCTAGGAGAATCCAAATCTGCCGATGGACTTCAATCAATTATTTGGTGGCGACAAGGTAAAATTGACGAGGTAGTTGCCTATTGTAAACAAGACGTCTTAGTAACACGTAAAGTGTATGATTATGCAATGACTCATGAACACCTTCTCTACAACAATGGACCCAAAAAAGAAAAGATTGAACTTGATACATCGAGCTGGGAGCAACCAGTTGCAAATACACTTGCGCCAACTTTAGGTTTTTAAAAGAATCTCTGGTATGCAAAAATATTTTCTGCAACAAAAACTCCACTGACGAACGATTCTTTATGTTAGAGGAAAAAGATAAAAATCGCACATGCTAACATGATGCGGTATATCACAAAAATATTGAATGTATTAGTCTTGAGAAATTTGAGCAAAAAATCTATTGCAATCCAACCACATACAAACGCAGTCAATGCTCCAAGTAACAAAATAGGTATGCCACTATTGATAGAAGATGGATCTTTAATAATATCCAGGATCTTGACCATACCTGATCCACAGATCACAGGAATAGACAAAAGAAAGCTAAACCGCACAGCCTGGTCTTTTTGCAGTCCCACAAAATAACCTCCAGAGATACTCATTCCGGATCGCGACATCCCTGGGACAAGTGCAAGGGCTTGCCATAGACCAACAATAAAACTTTTTTTGAATGTCAATTCGGATGGTTGTTTGTTTTTTGATTCTCGAAGGGCGAGATATCGATCAGCGAGATACATAAGCACAGCTCCTCCAATCAAGGTCACCGCAACAAGTGATGGATTTCGAAATATAGTTTCCATAGAGTCTTTCAAAAATAATCCTGCAACAACGGCGGGAATTGATCCAATAATCAAAAACCACGTAAGTCTTGTTTTTGAGGTATCCCTGTTGGGTATCCATAGATTACGAATGAGATCCCATATATCTTTTCTAAAATAGACTATCACCGCAAGTGCAGTCGCAAGTTGAAGTACTGCATCAAATGCCAGCCCCCCTGCTTGTTCGATACCTAAAACCTCACGAGCAAGGATCAGATGTCCCGAAGATGAAATAGGAAGAAACTCGGTCATTCCCTGTACAAAACCTAATAAAATTGAATCAAAAGCCGATACCATATATAATAGTTGCATTAACTATAACAAATATTAGACATGAACAAAGTTTTTATCCCGATATCGATTGTTGTATGTGGTCTCATCATTGCAGGAGCGATGATCATGACTTCAAAACAACAGCAAACTGTAAATACTGCTCCTGCCGAAAAAAGCTTGGAGCTGTCAATTACACCCGTAAGTTCAGAGGACCATATCCGTGGCAATCCTGATGCAGAAGTTGTGATTGTTGAATATTCAGATTATGAATGCTCATTCTGTAAAGGATTTCATGGCACCATGAATCGGATCATGGAAGAGTATGGAACGACAGGAAAAGTTGCATGGGTATACCGACACTTCCCACTTCCTAAGCATGAAGGAGCTCGACCTGCTACAGAAGCATCCGAATGTGTAGCTCGAATCGGAGGTAATGACAAATTCTGGGAATATTCTGAAGTAATTATCGCAGGTGCACCAACTTCCCTTACAACAGAAAACCTTCTTGCAGCAGCAACACAAATCGGAATTGATGAAACAGAATTCAATACCTGTCTCGCATCAGACTATCCAAAACAAAAAGTTGATCAAGACATTGCAGATGGAACCGAGATTGCTAAAGCTGACCGAGACTTTGGAACACCTTATAACATAGTGATTTCAAAATCAGGAACACAGACAGTTATCAGAGGGAATCAGCCATACGCAACAGTAAAAGGTGTAATTGACACTATTCTCACCGCAGGAGAATCAAACTAAACATTCTCAAAATAAACTACAAAACAACATGGCCGGCGCTTTGCGCCGGCTATGTTGTTTTATTTTGAGATACTTATATAAATTTACGCAATTCGACACATAAAAATAATGGGAATTCTTTGCGGGCTTTGTTTTCTGCAATAGCACGAGGGCCTGGCTGGCTTTCTTTATGAGAAATCCACTCTTCAAGCTTAGTGATTGCTAAGCCATTTTTGGAAAAGGCTTTCGAATATACTTGGAGTGGTCGATGAAACGAAGTGGTTGTATTTTTTTGATCTGCTTGCCCTGGATTCATATCAATATCAATTTCCATAGAAGTCAGATACGCATCTACTCTTCGTGATTGTCTATTTTTTTCAGTATCAAAAGACCATCCACTATATTGAGGTACACGAAACGCAGGGTGATTGAGAACTACATATGCTCGTCCATTATCAGCAAGAAGTCGCGAGATATTGGATACTACTTCATTTATATTCTTCATATTTTGAAGAGCTAGAACAATAATAATTCGGTCATATGTTCGACCTGCAAGAAGTGCTGGTGCATCAGCGCTCGCTGCTATATATTCAATTTGAGAATTTTTCTTTCGAGCTATCTCAATAAGCTCAATACCAATATCAACCCCCGTAAGGAGTTCTGATTTTTCAAAAAATTTTTCGAGAAAATATCCCTGACCACAACCAAGTTCGAGAAGTGACTGCCCTTTTTGAATATCTACCAAGCGCGCAAGATTAGGAAACACTACCTTTGCATGATAGGTATCATCATTTTCAAGATGTTTGTCATACCATGTGGCTACACTTCCCCATCCGGTTTTTTCTTTTTTAAGTTTTTTCTTCATAGTATCAAAGCACTCTACCACACTACCTTCAAATAATCATCACGCTTATATTTTAACCTCGATAACAAGTGCCGTTGCAGATCCGTTTTCAGCTGCAAAAGTAAGTGATTCCGGACCAGTAATACGAGCTTGATCACCTGCTTGATATGTCTCTCCCAAAATAATAAGAGTGCCCGTATGTACGTAAACAAATAAGCCCTTTTGGGACGATATATCGAACTCACACACCTGATCATCAACTAAAGTAAGTGAAAAAATCTTTGCATCTGCCTTAATACTGAGAACATTTTCATCTGGAACATCAGAAGCAATAAGGGTCAGTCCAGTTTGACCAGGAGCAATTCGCATTTGTTCATAATCAGCTTCAGTCTGCTGATTAGGATAAAACCACAATTGATACAAGTGAACAGGCTCATCATGATGATTGAATTCTGAGTGTACTACACCTTCTCCTGCCGACATGCGTTGAATTTCTCCTGCAGTAATTGTCTCTTCGTTGCCCATATCATCCTTGTGAGTAAGTGTCCCCTCTAAAACAATTGTAATAATCTCCATTGTTTCATGAGGATGCTCTGGGAATCCTGCTCCAGGCATAACAATATCATCATTAAACACTCGGAGTGAGCCGAAATTCATGTTTTGAGGATCATGATAATTTGAAAAAGAAAAAAGCCAAAATGTTTTGAGAAAACCCATGTCTTGATAATGACGATCTTTTGCTGGAATTTTGTGAATCATACCTCAAGTATAATATGATTTTAAATTAAAAAAAGTATCAAAAGAAAACACCGCCTTGAATTGGTGGTGAACCTTACGAGTAAGCCTCCATATCAAGGCGGAGTTTTCTCCGCAAAGTTGTATATCAACTATGTCAGTATACTGTATTGCTGGGTGTTAGCAATAGTCCCGCGATATACATTCTTAGAACTGAATCTGTCCTTGTGGACCATAGAGTACGACCGAATTAACTGTCGAGTATTGAGTGAGTGTGTCGGTAATAACAGATAGAAGATGTTGACTCTCACAACTACTCAATGAACTAATTGGATTTCCAGCAGGAGTCATGTCACTTGCAAAATTAACACGAGCAACTCCGTTTGTGATTGATACTGATTGATACTGTGCGTATTTGGAAAGTTCTTCAGCAAACAGAATTTTGAGTGACGTATCTGCAAGTGCAGTTGTTCGTGGTACCTGTCGAGCTACACGTCGAGTCACGCCACAATCTGATGTTGCAGCAACTTGAGTATCTTGCTGGAAGAGATACAGTGTCATCATAGTTGACTCTGTCGGTGCCACAGGTGTTGAAGAAGGAGTTACAGAAGAAGTTTCTTCATTTTCATCTACTGGGTTAACTTCAACAGTAGAAAGTTCAACATCAGGTTGAGGAGTTCTTGGAGTGTTCGCCTGTCTCGCATAGAGATATAATCCGCCTCCTAATATCGCAACAGTAAGAACTGTAACAATAACAGGGATCATAAATTCATTCTCGGGTTGTTTTGTTTTTTTCATATAAAAATGAGTATATCAATAATATGGTTCATTTTCCAGTTCTTATAAAAGTATGCCTATATGCAAGGTGAGGCATGACGCAAAAGACCTACATCAAACAACACATGCTCTGGTAGCATACTTTATGAACTGATATAATCCCCTGATGATTATATTTTGGATTATTGTGTTTATTGCGTCATTAGGCGCACTTATTAAAGGAGCAGATTGGTTACTTGCAAGTGCTGAAAAAATAGGTTTTGCATTTGGATTATCAGCGTTTGTTGTCGGGGTAATTATTGTCGGAGTAGGAACATCACTCCCCGAATTGATTTCGTCCCTTGCTGCTGTTTATAAAGGAGTTCCTGAAATAGTGGCCTCAAATGCCGTCGGATCAAATATTGCAAACATACTTTTGATACTTGGCATATCATCAATTGTTGCCAAAAAATTAGAAGTGACAAAAAATCTTATCGATCTCGAGATTCCAATTCTTGCCATCAGTACAGTTATTTTTTGGGGTGTAGCATATGATGGATTTGTTTCACTTGGCGAATCAATTCTTCTTGTTGTAACGTACGGAATTTATTTACTCTACACCATGTACCATAAAGAAGAAGAGACTGAGCCTGAGCAGACTATTGAACGACCTAAAATAGTGACGCGAGACATTGTTATGTTGTGTGTAGGTCTTCTTGCTCTTGTTCTTGGAGCAAATTATCTTGTTGACTCTGTTATAGAGCTTGCCACCATCTTTAATGTAGCAGTTGGCGCCATCACTATTACAGCAGTAGCTGTCGGAACTTCATTACCTGAACTTTTGGTCTCAGTCAAAGCTGCTCTCAAAGGAAAATCAGAGGTAGCGATTGGTAACATCTTTGGATCAAATGCATTCAATATCATGATGGTCGTAGGTATTCCTGGACTTTTTGCTCGGTTACCACTTGATGGTCCAACACTTGCAATTGGTCTTCCAGCATTGATTGCCTCAACTTTTCTACTTGTTGTATCAGGGATATCTCGAAAGATTTATTCATGGGAAGGAGCATTTTTTCTTTCACTGTATATCCTCTTTGTGGCCAAATTGTTTGATTTGTTTTAAGTTAGATTTTGTTAGGTACATACCCGTGCAGGCACGCAAAAACCCCTCAACAGAGGGGTTTTTGCGTGCCTGCTAACCTCTTATCTATTACGAAGTATGTTTTTTAGTAAACCCTTCCATCGCCTTGAGCAACTCCATCGGTATCATATAGACCACCGTATTACTCTGATCAGATGACATGTCATTAATTGACTGGAGTGTTCGCAGGTGAAGTGCTCCTGGAGAGTGAGCAAGCATCTCAGCTGCCCTTGCAATGTTTTGTGACGCTGCGAGTTCTCCTTCAGAATTAATAATCACCGCTCGTTTTTCGCGTTCTGCTTCAGCTTGTTTCCCGATTGTTCGTTCGAGTTCTGGAGGAAGACTCACATCTTTAAGTTCTACATTTTGAACCTTGAGTCCCCATGCATCAGTTTCTTTATCTACAATTTCACGAATTCGATCAGCGATTTTGTCTCTACTTGAAAGAAGTTCGTCAAGTGTCACTTCACCCACAATATTTCGCATGGTTGTTTGAGCATACTGAGAAATTGCATATCGATAATCCTCAACTTCGATCACTGCCTTATTTGCATCTCCTACTTTGTAGTAAATAACTGCGTTTACACGTACAGACACGTTATCTCGCGTGATAGCGTTTTGATCAGGCACATCTACCGCTTTGGTTCGAACATCAACACGTTGATATCCTTGAATAATTGGCCATACAATCCTCCACCCTGGCTCCATAATTGAAGTAAACTTACCAAACGTAAAACGCACCCCTCTTTCGTATTGATTAATTTGTCTAATGCTAATAAGAATCAAGAACACGATCGCACTCAAAATTATGTATGTCATATTTTGTAATTATCTAATATAGATTCAGTATATCAGAGTGCCTTTTCTTGTGAACAGTACTATTCTGTTGTCACCCCATCAAATTCGGCTTCATGTGCAATTGCTTCGTCTCGTGTAAGACGCTCAATACCATCTTTGTGATGTGCGGGTGAATAGATAGTATACATTTTGAGAGATTCTGACTGAGATACACAGGTAACATTATGTGGTGTACCGGCCGGAATAATAACTGAGTCCCCATCTTCAACTTCGTATGTTGTCTCACCAACGAGCACGACACCCTTCCCTGCTTCAAATCTAAAAAACTGATCATTGTCTTGGTGCGTCTCAAGACCAATCTCTTCACCAGGCAGAAGTGACATCAATACTAATTGCATATGTGCACCCGTATACAATACTTTTCTAAAACTTTCATTCTCAAGTGTTGCTGTTTCTATATTTTGTTTGAATCCTTTTTTCATAACGTAAGTATATCAGAAACTCCTTAAAGTATGATCTATCCCAGATACTCTTCATGTTCTTTTTCGTTATTCTTTCTTTACTCTTTCTTGCTTAACATGTTTTAGATATGCCACTAAAATAAAACTAATAATGACCATCAAAAACCAAGAAATTATTTTATGAATTGAAACAACACTCCATGCATCGATTTGATCTGGATATTTCCAGGCGCCCCAGTATGTTGAAATATTTTCTGCAATCCAAATAAAGAAAGCGACCAATGCAAAACCAAGATTCATTGGCATCCATCTTCTTTGATTGGTGATCGTAAAATAGATGCGAGTTTTCCAAAAAAATACAGAGATACCGATTAGCAAAAAGTAACGGATGTCATACACGAAGTGATTAGTGAAAAAATTAAGATAAATGAGCGACCCAAGAACGATACTCAGTCCGTATTGGTTGTAATGAGTCAATTCGAGTTTGAGAATTTTCCATGCCTGACTGATATAACTTCCAACGGCAGCATACATAAAACCACTATATAATGGCACATTCATGAATTTGAAATATCCCTCTTCAGGATAGCTCCACGATCCCACTCCTGGACTAGTTTTATAGATTTCTAGGATGAGACCAATGATATGAAAGAGAAATATTACTTTGAGTTCGTCCTTGGTTTCAAGTTTACTCCAGTACATGATAATTTGGATGAGGACAGCCGCCAAAAACAAAAAGTCATACCTCGCTAACCCTGTGTCCGGAAGATAGTTCGAAATAAACAACAATGCCAAAAACGATCCTGCGAATATCGAAGCGCGAGCTTGTTTGATACCGAAGACAATAAATTCGAAAAGATGAGGATGGACAGTCGCAAAAGTCTGCATAATCGGATGTGACATATACTTCATGAAAATATTTTGGCTCTAGACTAGCTAAGCACTAATTATCTCTGTTAATAATCTCAGTATATCACTCTTGTGATTGTAGCGAAATTCACATTCCTTGAGATGAAGAAGGAATGTTTTTCTTGAAACTCCA
>JAULZV010000045.1:0-6771 GCA_032117135.1 Minisyncoccota bacterium | reverse complement strand
TCTGTATTTTGCAGGACAAACTATGTGGTATATAAGAAGTGATACATTGTGTGCCTTTCGTATGTGTTCCATTGGTTCATACTAGCATGTACGATGCAGAGCATCGAGGAATTCTTTTTGATTAAAATCGGTACTCATAGTCAACTGTATTAAATCAGAAGAGTGACATGCCACTTTTGCAAAATCTTCGCAGCATGTTCCGTCCTCACTGTTTTTTGATTGTTAGACAATTCCTAAAAGATACCCCTAAAACCCAAACCACTCCATCAAAATCTGATGCAAAGGTTCTTCAAGTTCTTCTTCGTCGAGGTAGTCTAAGAGATAGTCGCGTATTTCTTCGGGGTGTGTCTGGGTACTGTCAAAGGGTATAACAAGTATTGGAGAAAGAGGTTTTTTGGATCTAAAAAGAATCATGTCATCAAACTCTCCGTCTTCGACCCAAAAAGACTCGAGAAGAGAATAGGGATACAGGATATTACCTGCGCGGACACCTCGTCTTGAAATTTCAAATGTAAGTAATCGAGGCTCACGTCTCACAAGGGTGAACGAAATAGCTACAAACAATACAATCGAAAGTGCAAAGAGATAGTTTTGAAAAAAGACAGAAAGAAAAATACCTCCAGCAGCTACAATACCAACTGACCAAAACCAGTCAGCATTTTTGACTGCATGCTTGTGCTCAGGGTGTTGCCAAGAAATCTTTTCCTGCTTGGGAAGAATCATGTATGTATTATCAACTCTGAGGGTGTTTTTGTCGAGATAAAAAGCTGTACAAGACTATAAACCAATTTTGATAAGTGAGCAGATAAGAATAAGTGTCGAAAGAAGTGCTGATGTCAGGCACCATGAACACCATGATTTGATTTTGAATGCTTGAATAGCAGTGAGATACATTGAAAAAAGAAATGCTCCTGCCGAAATTGCAACGAGAGAATTATAAAAGAGCGGGACATGAAGTTCGGGAACAATAAGTGTAGAAGTGTAAGAGAGGGCGATAACTGAATAGTATGCAAAACCATACCAAATCAAATCAATTCCAAAGAGGGTAGAGAAATCACTTTTAAGAACAGTACTACAATCTGCTTTAAGAGGGCAGACCATTGGTTTGGGACTTTTTTTCTTTGTATAAATTTGGTAACAGAGCAGTACTCCAAGTGCTGCAAGGATAATTATTATTGTATCAATCATAGGCTGTATTGTAGCATGGCGCCGGGCGCAGTCTTGCCCTTGTACTGTATAACTGTCGTGGCCGCCCGGCGCCTGTATTGCAAATACGCCCTTTTTTGCTATTATCACAGTACTTGTTTTTGAAATGCCACGATATGCAACCGTGTTGAGGCGCCTCAGGGTACAAACCAAGAAAAATATGGAGGGATGGCAGAGAGGTTGAATGCACCGGTCTTGAAAACCGGAATATCAGAAATGGTATCGAGGGTTCGAATCCCTCTCCCTCCACAAAAAATAATGAGCCCAATGCGAACGCATTGGGCGATTTATTTTTGTGAGAGGGAGAGGGATTCGCACGGCGGAGGCCGCGAAGCCGACTTCGAAGCGGAGCGGAGAAGGTGTGGCCGAGCCGCGACCAGCAGTACTTAGTGAAGACGAGTGCTTTGCACGAAGTCTGAGCTTAGTAACTGCGGGTCGAATCCCTCTCTTAAACATCTTAACTCAAACCTTGTCTCAAAGATCCCTATTCTCAAATTAACACATATAAGATAAGATTACTTTAGAACCAAACAAAAGGAGAAATATATGTCACTACCAATCCCAAGACAAGTACCCCCACCAGGCTTCTACTATCATTACAAGCACGACCCTAGTGGTGCGGTAAATAATTATGCTTACGAAGTGATGGGAGTTGGTTTTCATACGGAAGATGATGTTCGTCCCGGAGAAACTCATTTTCTTGTCTATCGTCCTTTGTATGCAGCGGCTGTCTACAAAGCTTCAAAAGAGCTCGGTATTCCATGTTTCGATAATCGTCCGCTCGAGATGTGGATGGAGAGTGTCGAAAAAGATGGTAAGACATTCCCACGCTTCAAGAAAATCAGTGATCCTTCAGTCATTACTGAGCTCGAAAAGATTCGAAGCGAGATGTATTCTTAGACGCTGTAAAATTCCAAGGACCTCTGTTGTCCTTGGAATTTTTAATTCTTTTTAGATCGCACTCATATTAATTTCTGCTATAATCACCTCATGAAATATCTCGGTATAGATTATGGAACCAAACGTGTTGGACTTGCGACAAGTGATGATACACATACGATTGCGTTTCCATACAAAACAATTCCTGGTGGCAAAACACTCGTGGCAGATCTTTTGCATATCATCCAAAAAGAGCATATTACAAAAGTAGTATTGGGTGAATCCAAAGATCGCAACATGAACGATAACCCAATCATGAAAGGTATCCGTCGCCTTAAAGAAGCTTTGGAAAAGGAGGGGATTGCGGTAGACTTTCATCCTGAATTCTATTCATCTGCGCAGGTCATCAACTTGATGGGTGAGGAGAATAAGGCGATCGACGCCTCAGCAGCAGCGGTGATCCTGCAAAATTATCTCGAATTACAAAAGAACATATAACATCATGTCAGAAACAGAACACACACAAACACATATCGAATACGATGATTTTAAAAAAGTTGAAATGCGAGTCGGTGAAATAATACGCGCAGAACCAGTCGAAAAATCAGAAAAATTGCTTCGACTCGTAGTTCGTTTTGGAGAGGAAGAACGACAAATACTTTCGGGTATTGCTAAGTTCGTGAGTCCAGAATCTCTTGTTGGTCGCAAAGTTCCATTTGTTACCAACCTTAAACCACGCGAAATGATGGGTCTTGAGAGTAATGGGATGATTATGGCAGCCACTGACAGTGAAGGTAATTTTTCACTTTTGAGTATTGATCCATCAGTTGCATCAGGAACTCAGATTTCATAACTATTTTTTTAATTAAGACGCGTGCACTTATCAGTGCACGCGTCTTGTACTCACGCCTCACTTTTATATAATAGGTGTAATGTCATTTAGTTTTCTTCAACCTTCAGAATTTTTAACTTTACCGATTTTTGGAATCGATATTTCACAATCATCTATTAAGATTGCTCGCCTCAAAAAAAAATCAGTCGGTCTCGTTCCTCATATAATTGATGAATTTGAAATTTCAGAAACATGCGAACTCTTTTCGGGTTCAGGAGAAGTATCTTCATGTGATGAAGTTAGAAAAGGACTTTTGCATCTCAAAAAAAAGTATAAGATTGAATTTGCACGCATTTCTATTCCAGAAGAAAAAACATATGTCTTTCGTGTACTTGTGCCTCGTGACGCTCTTAATACGATTGAAGATTTTGTATTATTTAATCTTGATCAATACGTACCTCTCGAACCTCAAGATGTATTGTTTGACTACAAGATACTCGAGGCTCCTAAAGGTGCAGACAAAATTCCTGTTGTTGTAACGGTTATTCCTCGACATATCATCGAACAGTACACCTCCATTGTTGAATCATGCGGTATTATGATTGTCTCGTATGAAGCGGAGACGCATGCGATTTCACGAGCGGTAATCGAAAGAGGGAATAGTAATCCTTATATCATCATTAATGTGGATACGTATGTTATTACAATTTCTATTGTCGAAGAAGATTTGGTGCAATATACACAGACCTTAAATTGTGATCCACAAGGACAAACTAGACAGTTATCAGAAGGGACACTTGCCGAATTAAGAGACACACTCAAAAAAGTTATTATCTACTGGCTCACTTCCCAAGAACAAAAAGAATCTTCAAAAAAACTTGAAAACGTCATCTTAACTGGAGAGGCGATACATTCGGCAAGTCTCATTAATTTTTTGGAAAGTAATCTGTTTGTAAATGCAACAGTTGGTAACACATGGAAAAATTGTTTTGATATTAATGCATATATCCCCGAAATTTCAAAACAAGAATCTCTCAAGTACACAACGTGTGTAGGACTTTGTTTATCAAGACTCAAATAATATGCTACGAATCATAACCAAAGAATCAAATAAAAAAATCAAACGCGAGTATCGAGCTCGTTTTGCTATAAAATTTATGTGGTCTATGATTCTTGTTCTGGTAGTAGTTGCAGTCTTTGTTTTTCCTTCATATGTACTCCTTCATTATTATCAAAATGCACATACGGACTCAACTGTAGTAAGGCAACAAGAATCTGTTCAAAAAATATCTGATCAATATAATGAATTATTGCAAAAGACATATAAATTTTCTCAACAAGCAGTGCTCAAAAAATCAAGTCATATGCAAGTTGCAGATTTGATTTTTGGATATGCACAATCAGGATTGGTGTTTGATGCAATTGAACTCGAATCAGAAGACGATGGAATCATTCTTGTGACCTTGCGAGGAAGGTCTTCATCACGAGAGGCTTTACTTGCATTTGAATCTGGAATCAAATCGAATCCTAATTTTGAAGGGTTTGAAATACCGATAGATTCATTAAGGATGCAGAATAATATCCCTATTAACCTTACATTTGCCTATCATGAAGAATAAAACACTTATCATGTTCATATTTTCGCTATCTGTACTTATACTGGTGGCTTTGGGCACTTCATATGCGCATGTGACTTTGGTTGAAAAGATATCAATTGTTAAAGCAAATCGCGCCGAAGAGAATCAAAATAAAAATATTGAATTTGAAAAACAAGTTCGAGATAATCTGGAACGTCTCAAAGATCAAGAACAAAAATTGAGAAATACATTTATTGCATCAAATGATATGCTCGGGTTTATTCAGCGACTCGAAGCATCTGCTGTTTCAAGTGGACTTGCAATTACTATTGAAAAAGTAACGCAAGATGAATCTGCTGATATTGCACCTGTCTCATTTGCAATTCAATTGATTGGCGAATACAGTGCACTATCTAGATTTGTTTCTGAAGTTCTTTCGTATGATAAAAAACTTTCAATTGATAGAATCAATTTGAATGCTTCAGGAGAAGAAGTCCTTACATATACAGCACGAATTATATTAGAGGGTAAAGTGATTAAGCATGAATAAAAGAATACATAAAATAAAATCGTATCTCAAAAAACGCAAAAACAGGGTGTCGGTGTTCGGGCTTGGAATTGGATTTGATTGGAAATTTATTTTATTTATTCGAACAACCATGATCATTGTTGGTCTTGTTGGTTCGATTATCTTATATCACAGTATCTCTACGGGACGTATTTTTGAGGGATCAGCCCCTGTTGGAGAAACAGAAGATAACATCCAAAAGAGGGCTGATATTGAGCGAGCAGTGCAATCTTTATAAGAACATCTCTTGGTGCGGTATAAGATGGAATGAATAAAATGGAAATTCTATTTTGACGAAACATAGTTTTGTTGGTATTTTACATCTACCACATGCCCCTGTAGTTAAATGGATATAACTGCGGACTTCTAAGCCGTTATTCTAGGTTCGATTCCTAGCGGGGGCACATAAAACAAAAGAGTCGGATGCGAGAGCATTCGACGATTTTTGTTTTAGTGTCATCCGCAGGAATCGAAAGACGGAGGCCTAGGGTCCCAGTGTCCACAGGACCTGGGATGGCCGAGTCGGGGTCGCGAGTACTTAACGAAAACGAGTCTGAAAGACGAAGTTTGAGTTTAGTAACTCGTGACCGATTCTTTGCGGAATAAACGAGTAGTTATACTAAGTGACTTATTGTCATGTGAGATTAAAACGCAAATGGATGATATTTAAACATTCTTTGTAGGAACAGGGTTTTAAATTATGTGCTATGATCGAAATAATGCGAAGTAAAAGGACATCAGAAGAACAAAGAGTTTTAGATAGGATCAAGACACCACTTAATAGATTGGGAATTTTAAAATATGAAATAGATGAAACTGTAACTGATGCTCCTGATATAGTTTTAAAGACTGAGTTCATGAAGATCGGATTGGAGGTAACTCAACTTAATTATGAGGATTTTTGTAAGTGGTCTAAGTATATTCCTGGTAAAGAATATGAACGAGGTGCTAAAGTAACAATGAATCTTGAAAAATTACTAGCTAATGTAGCTAAGAAGAAATGGATTAATTATGAAAAATATAAGATAAATTTTAATTTAGATGAGTGTTGGTTGGTGCTTCATAATGATTTGTTTGAAATGGAAGAAGGGGTTAATGCAGATAGAATTAGTGTGAAGTGGTTTGAAGTTTTTTCACGATTAACTCTACAGGACTTAAAGTGCCCATATGATAGGGTGTGGTTTAATCCAAGTCATGTTGATCGATGGTATCAAATGTTTAATAAAAAACATTATATTAAGAGATCAAAAAGTGTTTTAGACTGGCCTGTTATTGTATTTAAAGAGCGCAGTTTTATAATGAAGCGAGGTGAAAATATAATAGATCTTAGCCATATTAGTTCTGATAATTCATTTAATTAATAAATTGTTAGAACTTTGTGTAATATGGTCAATTATTCTAATGATTTTAGAGTGAGTTATTTTACACTTATTGATGATATGTAGTCATGTAATTCAAGTTTCAAACATTTTTGCTATACTAAGATCCATGATTGATAAGTCTCAATTACCAGACATGCATCCACGGCCGGCACATCCCGAATCAGACGAGTCTGTATGGGATAAGAAGGTGGTAGCTCCTGCTACGATTCCACTTTGTGTAGAATTACCGGCCCCTAAACTTGAGTTGGGTATACAACACATTAATGACGAAAAAAAGATGCAGGCTATTCGTGACAGCCTTCGACCGCAAGAAGCTGTAAGCATCAA
>JAULZV010000044.1:0-9782 GCA_032117135.1 Minisyncoccota bacterium | reverse complement strand
AGCGGTAAGCTGTGCTTGCAATTGTGCAATCATAGCTTGAAGGTCTGCAACAGTCTGTGCTGATACTGGAGAAGCGACTGTAAGTGCGAAAGCAAATGCAGCTGCGATTCCAGTTAGTTTAACTGAAAGTTTCATATGTTGGTAAGTTTTTTGTTTATTGCTCAGAAGCGGTACGGTTATTATAAATTCGTATTCGCTCCCTTCGCTGATAAATTAATAATTAATTATTAATTCAAATTGTCGGTTACAACTTAAATCGTGTTTTTGTTTTGGATGCGGACGTACCCCGCACCCCTTGCCTAACCGAGACAAGTTGGAGTACACAAATTGCTTTGCATGCTCCATATATATTCACCAAGTCATGGCTCCCGGAAGAGGAACCATGACATTAGCTTCGAGGTTGTGTGTCTGTGTGTCTATCGTTAACTGACCGATACTGTAGTAGATGAGCAGGTCTCCACAAAACGTACCAGTATGTCGAACGTCGATTATGCACATCATCCCAATCGCAATTACTGCGGTTTGGGATATTGCTATTGCGTTGTCAAAGTTCTTTCGTACTGCGTGTGTGCGTTCGGGATTCTTTCTATTATACGCATCGTTACCGATACATCTTCTAGAAAGTGTGGAAAACTCAAGAGAGTTCGCCACAACATGTATCATACGGCTAATCAGCAACATAGTCAATAAAAACAACACTCTCAGAGGACGCACTATTCAAACAGACAGCACTTACATCAGTTGATACTTGGCCCACCTTCTCTCCCCTTCTTTGCGAATTTGTCCTTTATCGATGAGTGCTTGGAGAGTGCGCTGGATCGTCTTCTCACTACAATCAAAAATCACTGAAGAAATGTCCTTTATAGAGACAACACGCTTATCGCGAATAACATCCAAAATCCTTATCTCACGGTCTTCTTTGGATTCTTGATCTGATGATGAAACTGCTGGTACTCGAGTCTTGGGAGTGTCCTTTATAAAGGACACAGGAGTTGGGGTGTCGGGGCGTTTGACCTGAGGACGAGGTGTTGATTGTCGTATAAAGGACACAGGATCAGATTTGGGTCGCGATACTTTGACTTGCCCAACCACAAACAGATCGGACTTAAAGTGCATGTTCGCACTCTCGGTCGCAGACTTTGTGGATAACTCTTCGATATGTTTGTGGAGGTAGTTGATTTCGTTTTTGAGAATATCGACATTAGACCCCGAAACAAAGCCTGAAATAAAGCCAAGCGAAAGAAGTGAGCTCAAGTATTGGAGTTGCCCATGTACTCGATCAAACTGCACAGGCTTGATCCCTGTTGAAAGTACGAATTCGGATACGGTCTTAAGAAGAGTGTGGGATGTCTTTTTGATGTCAGCATGAAGCGACTCGTCTTCTGGAATAAAGTTAGAGAGCAAGTAGACGCCGTATGCAATCCGCTCCATCTTTTTGACGATGAACTCAACTTGTCTGTCCTTTATAAATTCCTTGTATTCATTGAACTTATTGACTATGCTTGATTCTCTTTCTGATTGTCCTTTATTCATAGGTAGTTGATATGTCTTTTATGATGTCACCACTGATATATAGGACATTATATCTTTTTGCTTTATAAATCAACTTTTATCCTGTCTTTGATGCATGATCCTTATACTACAAAGTGTTTTGAGGTAATTGTGTGCTAAAATAACGGTATTACATGCACCAATGAAGGTACTCGCAGAACATCCAATCTGTGTACTTCATGAAAGAATAATTGACCAAAATTTATACATATGGGACGAAAAAAGAAAGTCGAGATAGAGAAAGAAAAAAGCGTTGCTCGTATCAAAGAAGAAACACTCGAAACCATCTGGGCGATTGTCTTTATTCTTATTTCAGTTTTTCTGATACTAGCAGCGTTTGGCAAAGGTGGTGTTGTCGGAACCAAAATATACGAACTATTTGATTTTCTTTTTGGAGTAGGATACTACCTTCTTCCTCTTGTTCTTATCACGCTTGGAGTTTCATTCTTGAGAGAAATCAGAGAAAACATGGCAACTCCTAAAGTGATAGCTTCTGGGTTTTTGTTTATCTCAAGTCTTACCCTTGTCAGTCTTATTTCAGATCAAGGAGGTGCTCTTGGCGCACTGATTGCAAATCCACTTATCTCAATGTTTGATCTATGGGTCAGCATCTTCTTTACAATCGGTGTGATTGCAATTTCGACCCTTCTTGTACTCGAAGCCAAGATCAAGATCCCAGCCTTCAAAAAAGAAGTGCCTTTGGACGATCTTGCTCCGACAGACGACAAAAAAGTTTTCAAAGAAGCTGGAGATCTCAAGACCAATATTCCGGTCGAAGATATACCTCCTAAACCAGATGACAAACAAGAGGTTCCAAAAACAAAAGAAGCTTCCAAACCACTTACTGAAGATGATGAAGACGAAGATCCTAAAAAATCAAGTGGTCTTATCTTTTTCCCTGGAGCAACCTCAGGCAAAGCCTTTACACCCCCACCCCTTAACTTGCTCGAGAAAGATTCGGGACGACCAGGTGTTGGTGACATCAAAGCGAATGCCAACATCATCAAGCGGACTCTTTTCAACTTCGGTATTGAAGTTGAAATGGACGAAATCTCAATCGGACCATCTGTGACTCGATACGCCCTCAAGCCTGCCGAAGGAGTCAAACTTGCCAAAATTGTTGGTTTGCAAAATGACCTTGCTCTCGCCCTCGCAGCGCACCCTATCCGTGTCGAAGCACCTATCCCCGGGAAGTCACTGGTAGGTATTGAGATCCCAAACACTCAAAAAACAAAAGTTGGACTTGGATCCATGCTCGATAGTAAAGAATACAAAAATCCTGAAAAACCTCTTTTGACCTGTCTTGGAAAAGGAATTACTGGTCAGGCCATTTTTAATGACATTGCCAAAATGCCTCATATGCTCATTGCCGGTGCAACAGGGTCTGGTAAGTCAGTGACCATTCATGCCATTCTTGTGTCGCTTCTGTATCGCAACTCACCCGACAATCTCAAATTCATCATGATTGACCCAAAACGGGTTGAACTTACCCTGTACAATACAATCCCTCACCTTTTGACCAATGTTATTACCGATGCCAAAAAGGCAATCCTCTCTCTTAAATGGGCAGCGAAAGAAATGGATAGGCGCTATGGAATCCTCGAAAAATATGCGGTTCGAGATATCAAATCGTATCAAGACACAGTGGTTAAACCTGCCATGGAGAGTGCTAAAAACAAAATCATCGAAGCAGATCAAATCCCTCCTGCAATGCCATACATTGTTGTGGTAATCGACGAGCTTGCAGATATTATGCAGGCATACCCCCGAGAGCTTGAATCTGCAATTGTGCGTCTTGCACAGATGTCTCGAGCAGTCGGTATTCACCTCATCCTCTCAACTCAACGACCGAGCGTAAACGTTATTACAGGCCTCATCAAAGCCAACGTCCCTACTCGACTGGCTCTGCAAGTAGCATCCCAAATTGACTCTCGAACTATTCTCGATATGCCTGGTGCCGAAAAGTTGCTTGGACAAGGAGATATGCTCTTTATGTCAGGAGAAATGTCAAAACCAATTCGTATTCAGTCTGCCTTTATCTCAGAAGGAGAAGTCAAAAAAGTAGTCGAATGGTTTGCAACCAATTATGATGCGCAGACATCAGGTATCCCTCTTGAAGAGCAGACGGGCACCGCTTCGATCCTCGCAACGCTCGAAGATAGTGACCGCAACGAGGATCTTGATGATATGTTTGAAGAAGCGAAGCAGGCGGTTATTTCGGCTGGCAAAGGAAGTACCTCTTATATTCAACGTAAATTAGGTGTTGGATATGCGCGTGCAGCTCGATTGATGGATCAACTGGAAGAACAAGGTGTTGTTGGTCCAGAGAACGGATCAAAGCCTCGTGAAGTGCGTATGGGTGGTGGAACTAACGAGTACACCCCCGAAGATAACCAAAACGCCCTTAACCGAATGTAATATATGCCTTTTAATTCTTCACCCATCCAAAAATCCTTTGTTGCACTCATTGTATTTGTGATTGTTGGGTATGGAATGTTTAATAGTCGATTCTTGATTCAAGGGCCTCGAGTCGTAGTTGAACAAGTAAATGCCGAAACTAATACTATCGTCACTCAAGACAAAACCCTCAATCTCACTGGTATTGCTGAGCATTCGTCTTTTATCAGTATTAATGGACGACCAATCACAATTGATGAGTCAGGTAAATTTACCGAAAAGTTGTTGCTTTCGAGTGAGATGAGTATAATTGATATATACGCCAAAGATAAATTTGGTAAGGAAGTTCGTCAGAAAATCGATGTAGTCTATCAAGGTGAGACTCCAAAAATAGATTATGCCAAGGTTGCTCTTGAGGTAGCGGCGATCGCACAAAGTACCGAGACATCTTCAACTACACTGAGTGCAACAACGACTGCAGTGCATGATGGAGAGGTTGATACTCAGATTAGTGCGACAATCGCGGGAGAGAGTGAGACAGGTGCGACACCTACTCAATCAAGTGCACAATCAAGTACAGATGCCCAAGACGCGCCTTCTGATGACACCACAGCTCTTTTGAGGACAGATGAGACAGCGTCAGGTTCGACTCCCCTGCTTATGAGCACTATGTCGGATGAAACTTCATCATCACGTTAGAAAATTTTTATAATATTATCAGGACGAATATGTAACAGTAATGACATGGCAAAGAAAAAAACAACAAAAACAATCACATCAGACAGTACAATCGAAGATACATTAAAAGAGATCAAGACCAAATTTGGTGATGAAGCAATCATGAAACTTGGTGACAAGCCAAAGACAAACATTGATACTATCCCCTCTGGATCCATTGGATTGGACGAAGCACTTGGAGTAGGTGGATATCCGCGAGGACGTATCATTGAGGTCTTTGGACCCGAGTCGTCAGGTAAGACTACTCTCACCCTCCATGCAATCGCAGAAGCTCAAAAAAAGGGCGGAGTATGTGCATTTATCGATGCCGAACATGCACTTGATCCCGAATACGCCAAACGGTTAGGAGTTAAATTAGACGAATTGCTTGTTTCGCAACCTGATACAGGAGAGCAAGCGCTCGAAATCGTCGAGAGTCTCGTACGAAGTGGAAAGATGGATATTATTGTGATTGACTCTGTTGCAGCACTGACACCACGCGACGAGATCGAAGGAGACATGGGAGCGCACCATGTCGGTAAGCAAGCTCGGTTGATGTCTCAAGCCCTTCGAAAGCTCACTGCTATTGCAGCTAAGAGCAAAACCGTAGTCATCTTTATTAACCAAATTCGAATGCAAATTGGTGTCATGTTTGGTAACCCTGAGACAACACCAGGAGGTAAGGCACTCAAGTTCTATACTTCGGTTCGACTTGATATTAGACGAATTGCCCAGATCAAGAAAGGTGAAGAAATTATGGGAGGACGATGTCGAGTTAAGGTTGTCAAAAACAAAGTAGCAGCGCCGTTTAGGGCAACCGAGTTTGATCTTATGTACAACGAAGGTATTTCTAAGGAAGGTGAGATTATCGCTCTTGCCGAAAAATACGAAATTGTAGACAAGTCTGGTGCATCATACTCATTTGGAGAACTTAAGCTTGGACGAGGATATGATGCGACACGGTCATTTTTGAAAGAAAACCCAAAGGTCACAAAAGAGATTCTTGATCTCATTAAGAAAAAGTTCAAAGAGGAAGAGATTGCGAGTAAGTAGGTAGGTTGTGTGATGAGTGTGAGGAGAAGGTGTAAAAGGGCGCAGATTGGGACAGGCAGTCCTTGTGTGCGCCTTTTTAAATGAAGATGGTAGAGAGATAGGTGGCGGGATAGAAATGAGATGGATGGATATGTGGGTAGTGAGATGAATGGTGAAATGAATACGGGCGCGGACGAATGTCCGCGCCCGTATTCATGTGTTTGTCCGTTTGTCTGTCTATGTATCTGTCTAGGGTTCCATTTTAAGGATATTCTGGTACAATCGGGAAACTATGTCTATGTTAAATTATAATGAAATCAGAGAGCGAAAGTACATCGTATTGGACGGAGATCCGTACGAAGTGCTCGAAGCCCATGTATTTAGAAAGCAACAGCGAAAGCCAGTGAATCAAACCAAGTTGCGCAACCTTATTAGCGGGTCAGTGAGGCAAGAAACCTTCCACGCCAATGACACCGTGTCAGAAGCAGACCTGAGTAAGACCAAGTATGTCTTCTCATTTGTGAAAGCCAACAGACAAACTGGAGTTGATGAGTATTGGTTTTTTGAGAAGGCTAAGCGTTCGAACCGAGCACTCCTGACAAAAGATATCCTCGGAGATACGACCAAATACCTGAAAGAGAATTGTGAAGTGGATGCACTCGTATATAACGAGAATGTGATCGGTATTACCCTCCCAATCAAGATGATCTTCAAGGTTGTTGAGGCACCGCCAGCCGTGAAAGGCAATACTGCCAACGGAGCCAACAAACTGGTCAAGATCGAGACAGGAGCGATGATCACAACCCCTATCTTTATCAACGAAGGTGACAAGATTGTAGTCAACACTGTTGAGAATCAGTATGTTGAGCGAGCACAAGACAACTCGTATTAGACCAAGCAATCAGCATGAAAGAGGCCCGCAATCCGTTCCGGATTGCGGGCCTTGTTGATACAGTCTCATCAGGACAAATGCCATCTATCTCACACAATTTCAAGCGCACGGCACCTGCCCTCTTGAAATGAGATACTCGCGCACCTCGTTATAGAGCACGTCGATTTCAAGCAGAACTCGTGCCTTGTCGTCTTGCGGAATGCACGGATCATCGAGCGTGCGCGCAATGTCTTCTTGCCACGATTCTTCAATATCCCTGTCTGGACCCATATCTTTATCTGGACCAATATTTTTGTCTGGTGTGTTGTTCATACTGTTCCCTATTCTACGCGTTCCATATCATATATTTATAAAGAGAATATTGAGTAATTATAAAATGTAAAGACACTGGCAAGTCTCCTATTTCTCATATCTTTCAATGGCTTACATCTCTCAAAAACTCATTGTTCTAACTGATTCCAAGTTTTGCAGGGCATGTCTATAATTTCACAAATACCTTTGTTTATAAATACATATCACTTATGTATTGACTTATTTATATAAATATGTTAAATAATCAGTGTGCCTGGAAGGGTCATACGTGCCTACCCTCCCGAGCACCGATCGTGCACAACAAAAGCGCCGGTCGGATGTCATGAAAAGACACGAACTAGTCACAGGTGAAGGAACCGTCGTCAGAGCCCACGTCGACACTTACGGCCCGAACGACGAAGAAGCATGGGACAAAGAAGAATGGTGGGTCAACGAGAGACCAGTCGAAACACACGAAATCAAAAACCTCCACGAGTACCATCTTACGGTGAGACTCGACGGCAGCCAAGAGATCGAGGTCTACGACACTTCCCTGGCGAACAGCCTGGGATACTGCAGGCCATACTTCGGAAAACCCAAATTCAAAATCGGAGACAGGGTCAAGTTCTTCAGAATAAGCAAGGATGACATGACCGTCATCTGTGACTGAAACCGGTGCCGGTAACGCATTACCGGAAGGGCTTTGCCCGAACCACCCAACTCGAACGCTGTTTCGAGGGGTGGTTTTTATTTTTATACAGAGGTTTTAACTCCGTTCACTAATCTCCACCATCAAAATAGTGTTGTTTTATAAAGCTCGTTTATTGATACTAAATGATGCTTTGGAACCACTTACCTAAGACGCTTGCTATATATTTTCAGATAAGTAGTATACAGATTGAACTACTTCAACAATACACAGAAAGGAAACACTATAATGTCAGACGCATTCACAGATATAGCCAGAGACGAACAAAGAGCAAGAAATTACAATGAGTACATTGAGTCTCTCTTCGGGTATATCACTGGAACAATCACTAAGGAAGAGCTTGTCATTCAGGCTCAGAAAGTCGACTCTGTTCCAAGAGGATTTTGGAACGGTGGGACTAATCTTGCCAGTGAGAAAAATATTGCTCGTGCACAAAAACTCCGCGATCAAGATAATCAGACCTGGATTTCATTCCTTGCAACCATGGAGAGCGAGGCTCAGAAAAAGTTTCAAGATGTATCTCCCCTCGCTGGCAAATTAATTCTGTTCGCGAGACACGAAGGAGATTCGGATTATCGAGTGAAGAGTAGTGGATTAAAAACTTTTCTTGAGTCAAAAACCCCAGAAGCAAGGATGAGAGGATGGTCAAGACTTGATTACTTTTTGATACTTGATGTAGTTGCGCTTGAAAATTCCGAAGTTCAAGTTCTCGAATAACCACACACCCCTTCAATGACACCCTGTCTTCGGATGGGGTGTTTTTTAATTATCCTCATGTGAAACTTTAATTTTCATATCTCATTTAAAAACAACACTCAATTCCCTCTCCACTCCACCTTTCAGCAACTCCCACTTCTCAAACACCCATTGTTCTAATTGGTTCCAAGTATTTCACACAATGTCCACCACTAACGCTGAACTAAATTCAACATTAAAAACAATACTCCTTAAAACTTAAACTTATTCTTAAAATATTTCTTTTGAGAATAGACAATGGCGCATATTGAGATAATTAGTCCACCCAATAGACCAATGTCATTATGCGCATCAACAAGGATACGTTGGATCGAGACGATCGAAAGTACAACGAGCGAGAATACAAAGAATAGCGTCCTCCACGACTTATTTTGATCCACAAAAAACCAGAGTACGTACAAACAAAACATAGTGATTGTAATATGTGCTGACGCGTCGAAGGTGATGTCATGTCCGTATACTTGCATCGGAACCAACTTAAACAAAAAGAGTCCAAGTATCATCACGCTCGCGGCCTTGCCGAGTGCCATGATCTTGTTTTGAGTTGTTTTTCTCATTGAATGTAGTATATCAAAAAACCACCCATGACGGGTGGTTTTTTTTGAACAGGTGTCCTGCACTACGCGAATTAACTTCGAACGTATGGCATGAATCCCATAAATCGGGCTCGCTTGATTGCGTTCGCCAACTTTCGCTGGTTCTTTGCTGTCAGACCTGTTCGTCTTCGAGAAAGAATCCGACCGAATGGGTTGATGAACTTGCTTAGGATTTTGACGTCCTTGTAGTCGATGTGCCTGATTTGGTTGTCTTCAAAATAATCTCTCATGATGATGTGTTACGCGTTCTAATAATGTGGAACTAGAAAGGAATGTCTTCAGGGTTAATGTCGTCGCTTGGATAGTCGATCTGACCTCCGACATCAGTTGGCTCGCTCTTGATACCAGTCTCTTGTGCAGGCGCACTTGCGTGTACTGCATATGAGTCAGATGGACCAGACTTTGCACCAAATTGCACACTGTCTGCCACAATCTCGGTTCGGTACTGCTTCTTACCTTCTTTGTCATCCCAGCTTCGAGTTTGAATTCGACCTTCGACATACACGCTTTGTCCTTTTTTGAGGTATTGAGCTGCTGTCTCTGCTGGTCGCCCAAACACTACTACGTTGTGATAATCTGTGCTTTCTTGTTTGTTACCATCTTTGTCTTTCCAGACTCTGTTGGTCGCAAGACTCATCGAAGTCACTGTTACACCACTTGGTAATGCTTTCTTTTCTGGATCCCTTGTTAAATTTCCGATCAATATTGCTTTATTTATATACATATATCTATGTTCTCAGAGTCGATTGCACTAGTCAATCAAAAACTTTATTTTTGCATGAGATTTACTCAGCAAGCTTGTCGATCGCGTCGTCTACTTTTTTGTCTTCAGTATCGTCTT
>JAULZV010000043.1:0-3310 GCA_032117135.1 Minisyncoccota bacterium | reverse complement strand
CAAAACTACGTCAAGAAACAAGGAGTGCCTCACTATACTCAAGTACACACACAGAAACTTACGTTGTTCGATATACCCTGAACGAAGTGGTCATACCTCGATGCTCTGCATCGGGGTTTTTGATTTGGTGATATTATAACGACATGAAAGAAACTCTCGGTAATCATTTTGAAATAGAAGAGATAGGCGGTGATGCTACTTCTGATACAGTTGAACAACATGATTCCTCTAAAAATAAAGAGACATTAGAAATTCCAGATATCGAATCATTGTCAATGAACGAGTATATTTCTTTTTTGGAAACAGTCGAAACTCATCCTGCGCGACACGACATTGCACAAAAAGATATCGACACTATTATGGAACGAGGATTACAGATTTTGGAAGAACAAGATGCTGATTTCATGGTAGCCAATCAAATATACTCTGCACTTGGTTTGTGTGGAGATTATCAAACCGGAAATCCAGAGCAACCAGAGTCCATAAGCGACAAGGCATTCAGAGCACTTGCTCGACTATACAAAAAATATCCAAATGCAGGACATGAAATAGAAAATCTCTTTGGGCAAAATCGTGAGGTTCAGCCAGAAGTCCTTATCTCGGTAACAGCTGATGCGTGCGGAGACCCGGAGACAGATCCATATTTTCTTCAAGATCTTGTTCAATCATTTAAGTATATTTTAAGTTTTGGAGGTGATGCATATGACGAGGTAATTTTGAAAGAGATTGATTTTAAAAATTCTGATAATTTTTTTAGAACCGGACGCTTTTTGGAACTTTTAAAGACAGTAATTAATGTTTCATCATCACAGAATTTTTCAGAGCACTTAGTTAAAAAACTTTCGGACCTGCTCGCTCGTACAGTTGAAAACAAAGAAGGGAATTATCTTCTAACTATTAGGGTACAAAAAATACTTTCTGACTTGGGTATGTATGGATATGCACGGACATCTCCTCGAGCAAAGACATCGTATCAAAAAATAGATGATGAACTCCTTCTTAATCCGAAATTGAATAAAACCGAAGAAGAGAAATTAATGGACAAAGAAGACCTTATTGATTTTCATTATTTGATGGAATCTTCAGTAAAGGATATTGTTGAATCAGAGTTTCAGATTGAACTAGATTCGCTAAGTCATCAGGAAAAATTCTATTTTCTAAAACTGATTAAACAAAAGAATCAGGTAGAAATGGAACGAGTCAAAAAATTTACAAAAACATTTAAGGAAGCTGGTTTCAAATCCTTTCTGTCTGTAGATTATGGTCCTGATATGGGCGAAAAAGTTCTTCAAATTGGAGAGCATGCTGAGGAACCGGTTGCGCAGCAAATCTTTGGAGTATACGCCGATCTTGTTTCGGGTGCTGATACTGTTGAAAAACTTTTAAACGATGCATATGGTAGGCAAGAACATGGTGATGAGGTTATAAAAATAAAGGATGCAATTTTGAAAAAAGGAAAGGACCTGCTTGAGCGATATGCGAATATGTTGATGCATAACAGCTCGGTTTCATCGGAGGAGATACTTGCTGATTTACAAAGAATTGAGACACAGGCAACCATCTTCTTCTTGACTTTTAAGACACTTAAGCAATCTAAACAACTTCCTTCATTAGAAGATATAAAAGGAATTTCATTTGATGAAAAACCTGCTGACCAACTTTCGTTTGAAGAGGTAAATGATATGAGAAAAATTTATGCAGGTAATTATGCAGATGATCCTGATCTTTTGTCAGAATTACTTTCAAAATTCGAGGAGCGTATCGTGGATGGTCAATCCAAATTTTATACACTGAAGTATCGGGGGAAAATGAAAGGCTTTATTGGTTTTACTCCAATAGGAGACAGTGATACATTGTATTTTCATTCTGTAAACGTAGAAGATTCATTGCGTGGGATTTCGATCGGTAATACTATGATGGAGAAAGCGCTTGATACTGAGGCGAAAGAATATGTCTTGGAAGCTGATTGCGCTGCTTTTAAGCCTATTGGTGCAAAATATGTTGAAGATGGATGCGTAGGGATACATTTCTATATGTTTAAAAATAGTCCAAGTTTGCATGTTGTGCGTGACGAAAAAACAACGACAACTATTGGGGAAAATCTATGAAGGGACAAGAGCAAAGAATGATTGATATGGCACGAGCAAAAGAACTGCCAGAAGGAGTTATGATTGAGAGTGCTAAGGAACAATCCGATTTGTCTTTGAATACACTCAAAAGTGGGTACGTGCTTACGAGGTATTTTAGAGATCTTTCCACTTCCATGTGGTATGTTGTCCTTGAAAAACTCTAAACAGCACATAGGCTCTACTATCTTTCGTACATCTTTTCTTCATATATCCATGATCACCCATACGTCATACTAATCCTGTGTTTGACAAACAACCCAAACAACCTACTATAGTAAGAGTTACTACTAACAATTACTATATGGCAAATCTTACCGTATCACTCACTCCCGAACTCGAACAATTTATTGATGAACAAATGGCACTCGGTGAGTTCGAAAGCAAGGGTCAATTGGTCAAAAAGGCTCTCAAAAAGTTTGAGGAAGACTTGATTATTGATGAATTGTTGCGTATTTCAGCTGAAATTGATGATGGTGCATATCTGAAGGGTGATCTTGATGAGCTGGCACAAAAGATAAAATAAAAATGAACCTTGCATATCACCCTAAATTCATTCGTCAATATAACAAGCTGCATCCTGATCTAAAGACTGAGATCAAAGAGAAAATAGCCCTTTTTAAAGAAGATCCTACCAATCCTGTCCTCAAAAATCACAAATTAAAAGGGAAATTAAAGGATTTTCAGTCATTTTCGGTCAATTATTCACATAGGATTTTGTATAAAATAAAGGATAATAAGGTCGTTTTGGCCCAAATTGGTACACATGATATCTACAAATAACCCCTCCGCAGCCACCTCATACAGGGTAACTCTATAACCCCTTGCAATTATCTGAATATATGCTACAATAGGCGAACTATGTTAACAAAACGACAAAAAACAAACACTATCAAGGACGTGCAAATGCATGACACTGATACAGGCTCTCCTGAGGCTCAGGTAGCCCTTCTATCAAAGAAGATTGACGAACTTGCAAAGCACCTCAAGAAGAACCACAAGGATAATCACTCTCGAAAGGGACTTCTCGGAATGGTGGCAGACAGACAGTCTCACCTTCGGTACCTCGCCAAAAAAAGCGACAAACGATACCGAGCACTTCTTAAGAAAGTTGGACTCAAGAAATAATTTTATACAAAAGAGGCGCGCCGTAGGCGCGCCTCTTTTTTATTTGATATACTGTC
>JAULZV010000042.1:0-17694 GCA_032117135.1 Minisyncoccota bacterium | reverse complement strand
TTTCTTTTTTAATAATGTTTCAATCACAAACCTTTCTTCAAAAGAAAGATGCTTGTATGTTTTTCTTATTTCTTTCATAGACAATTAATTTAACTTTTACTTGTCCTACTTCAAAGTTCGTTGGAAGTCAGCTTGCACCTACCATCTACACCATCCACACCTACCACCCTCACACAATGGACACCACCTTGATTGTCACCATCAGAGCCCTCCTCTCAACAGACAGAAGGAAATCCGGACAACCCGAATCATTGGTCTTTCAACGCAGTTTTGAACACCGTGTGTCTTCCGAACAATTCGTCACACTCATCATGAATCGTACCATAGTCCTCTTGGGACAATGTGTTCTCCATTTTGAAACAAGTGGCGAAACCCTGCTCGGTATCGCCGAGCAAGAAGGAGAAGTTGTTTTCAATATGAAAGGAGTGATTCTTAATGAACATCAACCCTACCTCAACAAGATGATCGGCTGGGGCTGGCAACCGGTCCTGACAAAAAGAGAAAACACGCACGTGCATCTCCCTATCGATGAAGAGTTCCTACCTGAACACAGACCGACCATCATCACCAACTTCGCCAAGAATCCACCTGTACCCCTGCAACATCTTCAAGGGATACGAGCAAGAGGTGTAGACAGGCCACTGCCCACACCTTCTCACTAACAGTCTCTTCGAGAGATCCACCATGCCCCGCGACCGCCAGGTCGCGGGGCATTTTTACTCTTATTCCGGATCCCTGAGTGTCACATGTTGCGTAACCCAGTCATAGAGCGCCTGCGTATCCATCTGAGCCTGCTCACTTCCCTGCACAATAAGTATAATACTTCGCTTATCCGAAGATCCTGACTCGCTTGAGAATGTCAGATCTACAAGGGTAATCATTTCGGTGTTCTCAGCGTTCGCAAATCCCGCCTGATATCCCTCGAGATTTCGAAGTGGGTAGGTAGTCTTCCATACTTGACCACCATCTGTTTGATACTGTTCGAGCGTGAGCAACTTGGTCACAAACGGCTTATACCATGCAATGTATTGCATCAATCTAAAGGTGTCCTCAAGCGTAGTGACGGTTGTCTCCATCTCACCTGTTACATCTTTATATGTCGTTGATGCCATACCGATAGAGTCCGCTCGAGTATTCATATCAAGGAGATACTGATGTTTGTTTTTGTGTGTTTGAAGGAGTGTCCCTGCTTCAGCACTATCTGAAAGAAGAAGTGCATACAAAAGATCTGAAATAGGTACAATCTCTTGTTCAAACACCGTCTGCTGATATTGATTAAGCGTCTCAAGAGAAATAATCCCTGCCATCAAAGATGCAAATGATCCAGCTGGTACTTCTTGCGTCGCGTTTTGAGCAGTCATCACTTCTCCACTTTCGAGATCTGCCACAACATAGGCAGCCGAGATATCAGGCGCATCATGTTGTATTTCGTATGCATACTCACCCGAAGCATCGAGTCTGTTTGCACTACTTGTCACCACCAGTTGCGTATCCGAATCCACAAACTCATAGATCATACGAGCATTCTCAGTTTCGAGTCTAATACATCCACCCGAATATCCTTCAGGGACAGGAGTGCCGGCTGCATCATAGGGCCATCCATGGATAAAATAGTTTCCAAAAAAGTGCATCGAGTATGGCATCCATACATGTCCAATTGATGAAAAATGGTTTTTGATTTTGTAGCTCATATCAAACTGACCAATAGGAGTTTGCCATGCAGTTCCCTCTCGTCCAATCGAAGCAATTTCGTACTCGCCCATCGGTTGACCATTTTCAAAAAGAGTAATCTTCATCGCGCCAAGATCTGCATATACCACTTTGCCTTCTTGAGCCACCATGGTATCTACCGACTGAATAAAAGATTGACTCGAAGTTGGAGTAAATTGATCCTTAAGAGCTAAAGCGATGTTCGTTGGCTTTGGGAGATTTTGATAAAATGTTGATGCAAAAAAATCAGGCAGTTGAGGAACTGTCCATACAAAAATAAAGGCAAGCGCTGTGCCAGCCAATCCTCCTATTAGTACTGAACTCAAAAACTTCTTCATTGGTCGGCGTAGTTTATTTCAATAATTCAAATAAAGCAATCTCAAGCGGGACATGGGGTGCATATGACTTGCCGATCATAGTATAAGCATCAAGCAGTTTGATGAGCGTTTTGGACGAGAGTGGTGAGTCTGTCTGGTCTGCTAATGCACGTACGAACTCAGCATCACTTTGAGTCATAGACTCCTCTAGATGAGCTCGCGCCGAAGATGAGTACTTCACAAGCAAAATAGCTCTCACTTTGGACAATATCATTGAGGTAAAAATTGCCATATCAATATTTTGATTGGTTGCCTGAGCAATTGCATCAAGTCCCTTCTCGATATTGTTTTGAGCAATGGCTTCGATGACACCATTAACGAGTTGAGCTTTGGGTGCTCCGGTTACTTTTTCGACTTCTTCAACTGTAATTTTTGAATCGCTTGAGGCATGGATAACTTTTTGAAGCATGCCATGAGTATCTCTAAATGACCCATCTCCCAAAAGTGCAATTAGATCGGCCGCTGAAGGTTCGAGTGTCACCCCTTCAGCTTTGGCAGTTTTGAGCACCATATCTTTGAGAAGAGTTTGAGTTGGTTTTTTGAAGGTATATACCTCACAGCGAGAGATAACGGTGTCGGGCACTTTGTGCATCTCGGTTGTTGCCAATACAAATATCACATGGCTTGGTGGTTCTTCGAGTGTTTTGAGAAGTGCGTTAAAGGCAGACTTGGAGAGCATGTGTACTTCGTCCAAAATATACACCTTGTATTTGGATTTGAATGGCAAAACATGCACACCTTCGTTGAGGGATCGAATATCATCAACACTTGTATTGGATGCAGCGTCAATCTCGTACAAGTCATCTTCGTGAGTTCCAATCTCGCGGGCCACGATCCTGGCTACCGATGTCTTCCCCGTCCCGCGAGATCCAAAAAACAAATAGGCATGCGCAAGATTACCAAGCGCAATAGACTCTTTGAGAACATCCGTGACGTGTTCTTGACCTAACACATCCTTAAAGGCATGTGGTCGATATTTAGTATAAAGGGTCATATGTTGTGACATATCCCTAGTATATCAATATCTTGCTATTTCCCCAAAAACTCTTCTACAATATGCGCAACCTCTTGCCCATTCTTAGCTTCCATAAGTTTAGCTCGCAAAGCTCCTGCATTATCAAACCCATTCACATATGCTTTGTAGTGTTTTTTCATCAGGGCAAAATTTTTGTGAGGCAGATGTGTCTCAAACAAAAAAGTATGTTCAACCAGAGCAGAAAGTTTTTGCTCGAGTGTAATATGTTTGCCTCCTTCTAGTTCTCGATTAAAAACCCATGGATTACCAAATATTCCTCGACCAATCATAATACCGTCACATCCAGTCATTTCAGCTTTGGCGTATGCATCTTCAAGATCGATTACATCTCCATTTCCAAAAATAAGTGTTTGGGACGAAAGAGAATCTCGGAGCGCAACTGCATCTTTGATCCGATTCCAATGAGCTGGTACCTTGGACATTTCTTTACGAGTTCGAGCATGTAAGGTCAGCACTGCAGGCTGAGCTTTGAGAATATGCGTTACCCATTGTTCCATCGAGTCTTCATTAAATCCAAGTCGAGTCTTGACTGATACTGGTATTGGATCTTTTTGCATTTCTTTTGAAGCACGTGCAATCCCCTTTTGTACCGCACCAATAATTTGTTTTGCTCTTTTGGGATCTTTGATCAAAAATGCTCCTGCGTTTTGGCGCTGAATCGCCTTGTCTGGACATCCCATATTAATATCTATCCCATCAAATCCTGCCTTGGTCACTTCGTACGAAGCTTGCTCCATATACTTTGGATTACCCGAAAAAAGTTGTGCCACGATCGGTCGTTCATTTTCAAAATACAACAAGTCCTTCCATAATTTGTCATGAGGCGTTAGTCCTCGTGCATCAGAATTAGTGTTGGGTGCCAAACATAACCCATCAGCCGAAACGAATTCGGTCCACATCACATCAGGTCGGCCATACTTGGCAAACATTTGCCTAAAGGATACATCCGTTACATCCGCCATTGGCGCGAGTACAATAATTGGTTTTTTGAGTGTTCCCCAAAATCCAAGATTCGTATTCTTTTTTTTAAAAAATGAGGTAATAAAATTCATATCTACTGAGAAAACTTCACATTTTTACGAATATATCCACGAAGCATGTTAATGTCAACACCAACATCGTCACTTCCCAGAACAATATATGCAAGTGTTCGAGTCTGTCCTTCAAAATCATGTTCAAATAATGCAATTTGTGTTTTGCGTGCAGCATCTGTATATCCATTTTTGCCACCTACATACGCAGGATCATTTCTAAAACGTGAATTGTTACGCCATGTCTTGTCTCCAATTTCTAATACTTGTTTGGTTGTAATATCAAAAATATAACTGTGATCATTATAGATATACTGTGTCAATTTAAATAGGTCTGCCACAGTTGAAACATTATATTGTGATAAGCCACTTGCATCATCATACTCTGTATTAATAAGACCAAGCGAAGCCGCTTTATCATTCATTGTTTTGATAAAAGCAGATCTGTTATCAGCAAGTGCCAACACTTCAGCAGCATCATTACTAGATTCTAACAATACTGCGTGCAGAAGCTCAGAAACAAGATATGTTTCGTCTTTTTGAATATCTCCTTGTGTTCCATATGTATCTACAGCTCTTTGAGTAACAACTGTTTTATGATCAAGTCCAAGCATATCTTCCGCTACAAGTGAAGTCATTAATTTAGTAATAGACGCGATTGATCGTTGTTCATTAATATCTTTAGATGCCAAAACTTTACCCGTCTCAACATCAGCAACAATAAAACTCTCAGATGATATAGCAGGAAGTTGAGCTGATTGAGCAATCAGATACACACCACGAGATGTTGCAGGTGTTTCAGATGGAGATTCGTGTTCGATCGGCACATACGTATCCGATGCATCCTGACCTCCTAATGAGAGCGGTTTTGTAATCGCAAGATTTGTTTTTATTTCTGATACATATGCGACTGCAGACCCATACGCCACCGAAGTAAGACGAACTGTACCATGTCCCACCGCAAGTCCAGTTGCAATTGCAGTGAGTGCAATAAATGAAGTAATTATTTTTTTCATGTTGCTTTACGAATATTTTTGAATTTCTAATACTCCGTGGTTGTTTGTAAAGGCAATTGTATCACCTTCAAAGAGATCTCCCAAGACCAGAGATTGAGCAATTTTGGATTCTAATTCTTTGAGAATGATACGGTTCATCTCTCGTGCTCCATATCGAGGATCATTTCCTTTCTGTATAAGGTAGGTTACAAGCTCCGGTGTTTCTTTCAAAGTAATTCCTCGTTGATCCAATCGATCGGCTAGTTTTTGAATCATGACATGTGCAATAGGACCCAATTGCTTTGACTCCAAAGACTTGAACAAAACGACATCATCAAACCGATTCAAAAGTTCGGTTCTGAATATTTTTTTGAGTATGATGTGATCAGTAATTTGACTCTTGGTCACTGGGTGGGCAGGATCTTGTCGATGAATCAACTCACTGCCCGCATTAGATGTTGCAATTATAATAAAATTTCGCATCCCTACCTTGTCACCTCGAGCATCGGTAAAATATCCTTCATCAAGTATTTGTAGTAGCAGATCATGCACCTGAGAGGAAGCTTTTTCGAGTTCATCAAGAAGCAAAACTCCATGTGCTTTTTCGCGAACTTTAGATGCAAACACTCCAGGTGTATCAACAGTACCAATCATTCGCGAAAGTGCTTTCATGTCAGAATATTCACTCATGTCGCTTCGAAGCATATACTCTTCATCACCAAAAAAGAGATGCGCGAGAGTTTTGGCGGTCTCGGTTTTGCCTACGCCTGTTTGTCCAACAAACAAGAATGATCCAAGTGGTCGCTTAGGATCTGCAAGTCCCGCTCGTGCACGAAGCATTGCATCTGCGATTGTCTCAATCGCTTCATCTTGCCCAATAACTCTTTTTTTCATTTCTTCTTTCAAATGGAGGAGCTTTGAGGATTCTTCTCGTGTTATTTTGCCAAGTGAAATACCTGTTTTTGAACTCACTAATTCTTCAACTCTCTCTTGAGTAATCAAAGATTTATTTTCTTTTTTGACTGACGAAACAACTTCAGACATGATGTCGAGACACTTATCAAGAAGTGGCGAATCTGCAAAATAACGATCAGCACTGTCGACGATTGCTTTGATTGCAGGGTATGTAAAAAATACACGCTCAGATGATTCAAGATACAGCACTTCGTTTTCGAGTAGGTTAATAGTTTGAAATTCATCAAACTCAGCTAATTTTATTTTTTCAAAATGTGACATCAGTCCAATATCAGTCTCAAGGACTTCGTGATATGACCGATCGGTTGAAGTTGCAATAATATGCAAATTGGATGATCTCAATATCTGAGACAAGAGATCTTTTATATCAATATTGAGTGCATGAGAATTTTCGACAAAATCAGAAAAATCAGGAATGACAATAATCACATTACCAGCTCGATCTGCCTGTAACAAAATCCGATTCAACATTGATTCAAATTCAGTACCGTTTTCGAATGTTGAAAGCAACAAATTCGCATCAAGCACATAGATACGTTTACCTTCAACTGCAGGCAGGACGGTTCCTCGAACAATTTCTTTCCCGAGGGATGCAACAGCATCAAAAGCCACATGTGGATCTTTTGAAGTGAGTAAAATATTACCCCCCACTTGTTTTGACAATACAGTTTCCATTTTATTTACACTTGATTCGTGCATTCTCCATTTTTCACCTAATTGAATAAAAGATGGATCAGCCGTAATCGAATGCGCAAAGCGCTCAAGATCATAGACCTGACCAAAAGCAAGATTTTTGCCAATACTCGGGATTCTCAGTAAACGATCTCTTGTCCACCATCGTTCTCTATCGCGAACTTTTTTGTCCATACGAGCCACCCATTCGAGTGTCTCTTTAAAATCACTTGCTTGTATTCCACGTGTTTTTAATTCGTGAGCCAAATCAGAATCAAAATGTAGAAGTGAAAATCCAAATTCAGCAAACGAAACTTTGTCGTCATCATTTTCAATTATTTCAAATTCAGATATTGTGACGATATCTTTTTTTGAATTCAAAAACTGCACAATATCATCAGGAGAAAATCCGAGACGAAACATCGTATACTGCCCCATTTCGTGATTCAAAAATATCGATGTCAAATCTTGTTTCTTTTTAAGAGTACTCAAAATTTTGAGTACTCGAATATCTATCAAAGTTTCCTTAAAGAAGTAAGATCGGTACATTGCTTCAAGAAGATGCATCCATACATACAAACACAAAAGTGCCACAACTGAAGTTTGAAATAATACTACAAACTGAGGAACAAGTGGCGAAGCGAACGCTAAAGTTATGAGCAAGAGTATGGCTAACGCAAAAGCATTTCTACGGATTTTTTTGCGTGATTGATATGAAACAATTCGATCAAGCAAAATCGCCGGATATACTTTTTTTGTTTGTGCTGTAAGTTGTGAGTAATTCATAGATAATATTTTGAAAATGTAACAAGCGCACTAAAAACTCCAAACAATAGGAGAAGTGGGATAATAAGCCACAGCACAAGAAATAGTCCTCCCAGGATTATTGAAATTATGAGTGTAATACCTGCAATTACGAGAAGTACCGTTCTTACACACATACCCACTACTCGCATAATAATGTTTACAATTAAAACAGAGAGAAACGCTTCGACATCAAATGAATGTTTTGAGTAATTCTCAGTCAATCGTTGAAAAGGAGAAAAGAAAGTCTTCAGAAGTGATCCGATAGAGAAAAAATGTAGTTCAAATAACAAAAAACCCCCTATATTACGCGCTAATTGGATAAGACCCTGAGCATAGTGCCAGTATATATAATATGGCAATACTGCGAGAAAATTCATTCTTCTAGTATATCAGTTGTTTTATTTTTGTAGTACACTTTATTCCCAAAACGTAGATCAAAATATTCAATGCTAGATATATCTTCTATGCGTAAAATTTCTTTATCAAAAAGTGCAATCAAATTAGAGAAACCTTTTTCAAAATCGTCATATCGAGATGTAATTATTCGTGTTTGACTTTCGGTCATAAATTCAATTACACCGTCCGATTTAAGAAACACGCTTTTGATTGTAATTCCTTGTCGAGCTGATGATTTAATAAAAGCCATCATAGTATTGTACAGTTCACTCTCTGTAAAAAATTCTTTGACGGCTCGTTGTTCTCCTTCACGATACATGACTATTTCATTTTCGAGTGTGGCCGGAATTGGAATATTAGAATATATATACCCATCACCATTGAGAAAATAACATTCTTGATTCTCGACAGAAGTACAATAAATCGCTTCTTTTTCTTGCTCAACAATATCTATTGTGAGTGTATTAAAAAAATCTTTGTTCACTGAGATATCCACCAGTGCCGGGTTTTCGCGAAGCTTGGATATTAGTTCACCTTTAGGAAACAAAAAGATATTACTTTTAGGAATCACATAAAGATAGGAAGAATCCAGAATTTGATCTACTCTGTCTTGGATATATTCATTGCTGACAAAAGAATTACCTATCAAAGTTGTAGTAGTAATTTGAAATTTCTCTAGTCGTGTCAGAGTAATGAGACCGTATGCAAGGAGAGCTATGCATACGATAAAAATAATTATTTTTATTTTTTTGACTTTGTTTTTCTTTTGTTTCAGCGTGTCGGAAATATAACGTTGACTCGCCATCTTACGAATTAATTATTCGAGGGCTAATACGATCCTTGCCACCCATATACGGTCGGAGAACTTCAGGAATAAGAACGCTTCCGTCAGCCTGTTGATTGTTTTCGATAATTTGAATCAAAACACGTGGCACGGCGATCGCAGTATTATTGAGTGAGTGTGCGAGGCGTTTTTTGCCATCCATATCAGCGTATTTGATATTGAGGCGACGAGTTTGAAAATCGTGAAAATATGATGATGAATGTGTCTCGCCATAGCGTTGTTCAGAAGGAATCCATGCTTCGATATCATATTTTTTGACTTGTCCAAGTCCAAGATCTCCTCCACAGTTCACTACCACACGATGAGGAAGTTGGAGTGCCTGCAAAATTTCTTCGGCATTTTGAGTCAGTTCTTCGTGAAGTCGTACAGATTCGGTATGACTTGCTTCGCACAATACAACTTGCTCGAGTTTAAAAAATTCATGCACACGATAAAGACCTTTGGTTTGCTTACCGTGACTTCCCGCCTCTCTTCTGAAACAAGTTGAGAATGCAATAAATTTGATCGGCAACTGAGCCTTATCAAGAATCTCATCACTGTAATATGACATAGTAGACACCTCTCCTGTTCCTGCAAGAAAATCTTCGTCTTGAGTTTTGTACAAATCATCTTCACCTTGTGGAAGATATCCTGTTCCCATGAGTGTTTCTTTGCGAACCAGTGAAGGGACAATCATTGGAGTAAATCCTTTTTTGACCAGTTCATTGAGTGTATAACTTAGAACTGCTTGCTGAAGCAACGCACCTTCATTTTTGAGGATGTATCCTCTAAATCCAGCAATCTTAGTTCCCCGTTCAAAATCTGCGAGGTCGAGATCTTTCATAAGTTCAATATGACTCTTTGGTGTGAATCCAAAATTTGGAAGTTCTCCCCAGGTGCGCACTTCAACATTTTCGCTATCATCTCGCCCCTCAGGAACTGACATATCTGGAACATTAGGAACTTTGAGCATCAGATCTCTCCACTCAATCATCACTGCTCGAAGTTGTTCTTCTTCAATTTGTAGTTGTTCTTTGAGAAGAGTCATCTCTGCAACGAGAGTTTGTTTTTGTTCTGGGGTTGCAGTTGGGATTTTTTGGCCTACTTCGTTTTGTTTAGCACGCTTTTCTTCAACAGTTGCCAAGAGCGCTCGTCGCGTATCATCGACAGCAATCAGTGCGTCTACATCAAAATCAAGATGCTTCTTGGTGGCACCCATTTTGATAATATCCTTATTTTCTCTAATAAATTTAATGTCTAGCATATGATTATTTCTTTATCCTGCCATCATATCAATTTTTGTAAGCTCAGTAAATGCAGTATCAAACAGAGATTCTTACCGACGAGCGTATTCTGAAGGTGTTGGGTGAGATACCTAAGCCTCCTACAACACTCTATATAAGAGGTGTTGCTGCTCCACCTACTCATCGAATTATCACCATAGTAGGATCACGAGCGTGTAGTGAGTATGGTCAAACGGTCGTTGAAGAAATATGTTCAGCCCTCAAAAGCTATCCCGTTTCGATTGTTTCAGGCCTTGCAATTGGAATTGATGGACATGCACATATATCTGCACTCAAGCACGGATTGCATACAATGGCAGTAGTTGGATCAGGTCTTCGAGATGATGTTTTGTATCCTAGACAACATCGAGGACTTGCAAAGCGTATTCTTGATGCAGGAGGTGCACTCATCAGCGAAAATAATCCCTCTGACGAATCTAAGTTTTGGATGTTTCCAGCTCGCAACCGAATCATGGTTGGAATGTCCGAACTTGTTATCATTATCGAAGCTCGTCAAAAGTCTGGAACATGTATTACCGCTCGTCTCGCAACAGATTACAATCGAGACTTACTTGTTGTTCCTAATTCAATCTATTCAATACATGCCAAAGGATCAAACGAACTCATCAAGCAAGGCGCATATATGTATACTCAACCCAAAGATCTGTTAGACCTATTAGGATTCGAAACACCTCAGACACAAACTCACATTGAATACACCTATCTCGGTAATGAAAAAATAATTTTTGAAGCACTTTCAAATGGTCACACTACTCCTCAAGCTATTATTGATTATTGCATTTCATCAATAAGTGTCTCTCAAGCAATTCAGACTCTTCTTGATCTTGAGATTAAAGGGCAAATACGCAGAATTGATGGAGTATATATTAATGTGGGCCAACCCTTTTGAGATACTTTCGTCAGATGGCTTTTAGCCAAATAACTCACTATGACTTCCAATATTTATTAAAACAAGAAGCAGTACTTCTTTTTCTATTTTATAGATAAGTAGAATATCTGGAGCAATATGACATTCTCTCAAATCTTTTAAATCTCCTTGTAACTTATGATCTCTGTATTTTTCTGGTACTTTTTCTCTTTGTGCAATTGTATTAATAATTAAATTCAACTTGTTTAAATCAATGAGATTAGCTCTATAGTATTTTTTAAAGTTTTTTTCGTATTTTTTAGTTCTTACAACATACAAGTGCATATACTTACTTTTTACCAATTAAATCTTTATGCAATTTTTCAACAGAAGAATACCTCTTACCATGTTCACGTGCGTATTCTGCTTCTTCAAGCATTTCTTTTTCTTGAGCTATTGTGAATCCATTTACTGTTCTAATTTCGAAAGGAATTGATTGCGTGATAATCACATTTTTTAAAAATAATTTGATAGCAGAAGAAAAGTCCAGCCCGATCTCATTGAGAGTTTTTTGGGCACGACGCTTAGTTTCTTTATCTAACCTAAATTGAATTGTAGTGTCATTTGTTTTCATATTCTTATAGTAGCAAATGTAGTGACATTGTCAATACAATTTATGTTTTTAAAATTCTTCTTTTTTGTTTCCAGGACTTTCTTCAAACTTTGATCGTATCGAATGACATCTCTTGGTCAAAATTTCTATACTTTTTTATTTCTGGATCCCTATCTTTGCAAGGATGACGATGATGACAATATTGAGAGTTTTTATTTTTACAGGAATCATGTATAAAATTACCTTTATTGCCAAAACATTCTATATATAGTATTAATTGTATCTAATGTCATACAAACTTCTTATTGTAGAGTCACCTGCAAAAGCAAAAACAATTGAAAAATATCTCAAAGATATAGGCAATTACAGAGTCGTTGCATCCATTGGACACATCAGAGATTTGCCCAAGTCAAACAAAAAGGCCATTAATATCGAAAAAGGGTTTGTTCCTCATTACGAAGTATCGCCGGGCAAAGAAAAAGTTATCTCAGAAATCAAATCACTTGTTAAGAAGGCTGACGAAGTATTGCTTGCAACTGACCCCGATCGAGAAGGTGAAGCGATTGCATGGCATCTTCAAGAAGTACTCAAACTCAAAAATCCGAAACGAGTTGTTTTTAATGAGATCACCAAAAGTGCTATCCAAGACGCTGTTTTGAATCCGCGACATATTGATGACAATCTCAAACAAGCCCAAGAAGCTCGACGTGTATTGGATCGTCTTGTTGGATACGACCTCTCTGGAATTATCTGGAAAAAGGTTCGCTATGGATTGTCTGCAGGTCGAGTACAGTCCCCTGCTCTGCGAATCATTATGGAGAGAGAACGTCTAATCAGAGCTTTTATTCCTGAAACCTATTGGACAATTGATGCTATTTTTGATGACAAAAAGAAACACAAAATCCCTGCAAGTTGCGAAGTCGAACCTCGAGATCAAGAGGAAGTAGTACGCATTCTCGAACAAGCAGATGCCGAAGAATGGTCAATTGTTGATGTCAAAAAAACTCAAGCAAAGAGAGCTCCAAAACCACCCTTTACAACATCCACTCTTCAACAAGCCGCAAGTACACGCCTTGGATATTCCCCATCAAAAACGATGATGCTCGCTCAAAAACTCTATGAAGCTGGACATATTACATACATGCGAACTGACAGTGCGAACTTGTCTGTTCAAGCAGTGACCGAAATCAAAAAGTATGTCACCCAAACATATGGATCTGACTATATTCAAGAACGAGTATTTGGCAAAAAATCCAAAAATGCACAAGAGGCGCACGAAGCAATTCGACCTACTGATATGCCAAAAAATACGCGTGGTCACACCGAAGAACAAAAACGTTTGTATAATTTGATTTGGTCACGCACTGTTGCATCACAAATGATAGACGCACAAGTTCTGCGAACTCGTATTAGTTTTAATATTGCGTCACGTTCGATTCCGAATTTTATTTCAAATGGACAAATTATTGTCAAAGAAGGATGGCTCCTTGTTGATCCTCGAGCCAAAGGAGAAGATGTCACTCTTCCTGATGTCACAGCTGGGCAACTGGTCGATCTTGAGTCAATGACTGACACTAAGCGAGAAACGCAGCCACCAGGACGATACTCCGAAGCTGGTCTCGTCAAAGAACTTGAGAAGCGAGGTATTGGACGACCTTCAACATATGCTTCTATTATCAAGACACTTATCGACCGTGAGTATGTCACCAAAGAAGGTAAAGCGCTTGTTCCTTCAGATACAGGAGATGTTGTATCTTCATTTTTGGAAGACAACTTTGCGACCTATATTGGAGATACTTTTACCGCCGACATGGAAAATCAACTTGATGAAATTGCTGAAGGAACCAAGCAATACAAAAAGACTCTGAAAGATTTTTATACGGTATTTAAAAAAGAAGTAGATTCAAAAGAATTGCTCGATAAAGCAACAACACTCGGCAAAAGCGACACGTTCAAATGCCCAAAATGTAAAGCAGGTATGGATATCAAGCTCGGACGCGGAGGCAAGTTTTTGTCATGCGAAACGTACCCTGAGTGCGACGGTGCTCTGATGATTGATGGGACCGAAATCCGAAAAGACGAACCAATTGGAATTTATCCTGAGACTGGAGAACACATATTTATGTTAACTGGAAGATTTGGGCCATATGTACAAGTCGGTGAAAAAACAAAAGAGAACAAAAAACCTCGACGAGCTAGTGTCCCCAAAAATATTTCAGTGGAGGATGTTGATCTCAAAACTGCACTCAAATTACTCAGTCTCCCACGAGTACTTGGCACTCACCCAGAAACTGGCGAACCAATCTCTGCGAACAACGGACGATTCGGACCATATGTGGTACATCAAAGCGATTTTAGATCACTCAAAGATGATGACGTATATGAAACCGACCTCAAACGCGCGCTCGAAATATTTGCTGAACCCAAAAAAGTTGGGCGGCGTGGAAAATTTAAGAAAAAATAATTCTTTGCAAAAAAGGCGGGCTGGATACAGTGATAATAATCAGATGCATCCAGCCCGCCTTTTTGTATGCACATTAAAGACTAAATCCTCTTACTGAATATAAGTCGTCATCTTCTTCATCATCGTAACTGGGTGTATCGACCGTAATCTGTTGGTCGGCAAATTTTTCTTCTTCAATTTGTTGAGCAATTTCAGACACAGGTACTTGTTGAGAATCAGATTCACGAATAAGCTCAGCGACTTCGGGAGAAGTTTGAGACGGAATAGAAGTTTGTTCTTGTTTTGCCTGTTCTCGTTTAAGCAAAAGTGCGACGATATTTTTGAGGTCTTCATCGTTGAAAAAGTCGATTTGAATTCGTCCTCCTTCTTCTTTTTTGACCACATTCACGCGCGTACCAAGGAGTGTACCTATCTCATGTTCCATTTCCATTATCTCTGGATTAGGAAGAAGTTCAGCTTTACGAACTCGTTCAACGGCAATTTTGCGGGAGATTTTTTCGGCATCACGAACCGTGAGTTTGCGAAGCATGATGTCTTTAAAGAGAACATTTTGCTCTTCTGGTCTATCTGAAAGCATAAGAAGTGGACGAGAGTGTCCTTCGGTAATCTTGCCTTCCCCTATTGCGACAAGCATTTCTTCGGGAAGATTGAGAATACGAATACTATTAGAAACATACTCGCGACTCTTACCAACCTTCTTGGCAATTTCGCCATGCTTGATGCCAAATTGATCCGCTAATTGCTTGAAAGCGCGTGCCTTATCTATAGGAGAGATATCTTCACGTTGAAGATTTTCGATAATGGCGAGTTCGAGTTTGACGCGATCATCATCTTCTTTGGCACGAATAATAGCCGGAACTTCACGAAGTCCTGCCAGCTTAGATGCTCGAAGTCGACGCTCTCCTGCAATAAGTTCGTATTCGGCAGTGAGCCCACCGTCTGGCTTGATGACTTCTTTGCGAGTAACAACAAGAGGTTGCAAGATACCGTACATCCTAATTGACTCTGATAATTCCTGAAGGCGATCTGGATCAAAATCCCGTCGTGGTTGAAACGGGTTTGGCTTAATCTTGTCTATTTCAATAAAAAAGATTGCGTTGCTATAAAATGCTGATTCGTTCAAAGATTTTGGTTCGTCCATGCGATAGATTGTACCAAAGATTATCTTCCCTGTCCTGTGGAATACGCTCTGATTTTGTGGTGCTATTGAATAAAATCTCCGTTTAGTTTACACTGACTCAGATACCTGCTCAGGTTCTCAAGCCTGCAGACAAGTTGATAAAGATATATGCCGGGGTGGCGGAATTGGTAGACGCGCACGACTCAAAATCGTGTATCGCAAGGTGTGCGGGTTCGACTCCCGCCCTCGGCACACAAGACAGACATGTCTCAGTAATATATGGAGCTACCCAAAATAATCGTAGTTTGTGGTCCAACCGCAACAGGCAAAAGTGACAAGGCAGTAGAAATCGCATTACAAAAAAATGGCGAAGTTATTTCGGCCGACTCCAGACAAGTATATCGAGGTCTCGATATTGGATCAGGCAAAATCACATCTCAAGAAATGAAGGGTGTTCCACACCATCTTCTCGATGTAGCTGACCCTCAAGATGTTTTTTCGGTTGAGGATTTTGTACGACTTGGCGAAGAAGCAATTACAGATATCATTTCCCGAGGCAAACTCCCTATTATTTGTGGAGGGACAGGATTTTATATTGATGCACTGATATATGGAACACAGTTTCCGAGCGTACCACCCAATCTAGCACTTCGTAAACAACTCGAACACTTGCCCATCGAGCAACTCCAAGCCAAACTACAGAAGCTTGATCCTGAGAGGTATGCCTCCCTCGATATATATAATCCCGTCAGACTTGTTCGAGCAATCGAGATTGCTACAGCGCTTGGCACCGTGCCTCCGCTCACCCATCAAAACAAATATGACATAGAGTTCGTCTATCTTGATTTTCCTAAAGATATTTTGAAGGAAAGGATTGCGGCGCGCCTCGACGCGCGCCTTGCATGCGGAATGCTCGATGAGGCGCGCCACCTCTACGATCAAGGTCTGTCATATGAACGTATGAAGCAACTCGGTCTCGAATATCGATACATGGCGATGCACCTATGTAACGAAATTACATACCAAGAAATGCGTGATCTACTCGTGATCAAAATAGGTCAGTATGCCAAGAGACAGAGGGTGTGGTTTAAGAGATACTTATAAATTCTACTTTGTCTCGAGCGCTTCATGATACACATCTTGAGTCATAGAAGCAGTCTTTTCCCATGAAAATTTTTTCAATTGTTCTTTTCCTTTTTCCCTCATTTCTTCTCTCTTTTTTTCGTCAGACAATACCCACGTGATCTTTTCAATTAAATCTTTTGTATCTGTTGGATCAAAATACAGTGCCGCGTCTCCCCCAACTTCCGGCAAAGAAGAAGTACTTGAAGCAACCACTGGACACTCACACGAAAATGCCTCCAAAATAGGAATCCCAAAACCCTCGTATAAAGTTGGAAATACAAAACATTGTGCATGTGCATACAAAAAAGCAAGTTGGGTATCATTAACTGAATATGAATGAACTTGATTTTGGATACCAAGCATTTTAAATAATTTCATTTCGCGTTTTGAAAAATGACTCGCAAGATGCCCTCCTGCCACCACTACATTCATCTCCTTGTTTGTTCTCAAAATCTCTGACACTGATTCAATAAAGAAGGCAAAGTTTTTGTAACCATTTCGAGCTCCGACAAATAAGATATATGTTTGAGGCAACGTATCCGTAGCAAAAGAAGTGTTTGAATCTGAAATGAGAGAGTTCCCATGATAAATCACATGTATTTTTTCTGGTGGAATGGCATAAAAATTACAGATGTCTCTTTTGGTATTTTCGGATACTGCAATTATTTTTGTCGCTGCAGTAATAAGTTTTTTCTTGTTCCGTGCAATTCTTCCAAAATCAAATCGAAAGTACTGCGGATACTTTTCGTGAATCATATCGTGCACCGTTACTACAAACGGCTTATCTTGTAGCAGTTTTAAAAAGTATGGAGAGTAGTATGTTGGATGAAACAAATCAAAGTCTTGTTCTTGAAGGAGCTTTTTGGAATATGCGAGGTTACTCTTGGTGTCAAAAAAATCTACAAGAATACGAAATATCTTTTTTAGTTTTGAATAAGGGGTGAAAAAATTTTTAGGAGTTGTATGCTCAATCCCTTGTGCATGTTTGAGATATTCGTTTTCGGTATATCGTACTGAAATTTTGCACTCTATATCATGTGAAGTACTCAAATGAGAATACAGTTCCATAAAATATCTGGATATCCCACCGTATTTTTGAGCATCAAATATTTGTGAATCAAATAGTATTTTCATATAGGTTGTTGTATATGGGATATTTTAACATACATAAAGGGGTACAATGTTACATGATGGATGATGAGGGAATCGACCCGCAGTTACTAAGCTCATTTCGTCGCAATAATGAAGGAATCGGTCACTCTCGTGGAGTAGTATTTCATCCTACGGATTCATACTACTCTCACTCGCTCGACCCCCACTCGTCGCCACTGACATATTCGTTTCACTCATATGTCAGGCTTCGCGGCGACTCGGTTCGATTCCCTCATCTTGCCTCGCA
>JAULZV010000041.1:0-7101 GCA_032117135.1 Minisyncoccota bacterium | reverse complement strand
ACAAAACTACGTCAAGAAACAAGGAGTGCCTCACTATACTCAAGTACACACACAGAAACTTACGTTGTTCGATATACCCTGAACGAAGTGGTCATACCTCGATGCTCTGCATCGGGGTTTTTGATTTATCTGGGCGGCCATCGGGAATCGAACCCGAATCAAAGGTTCCACAAACCTCTATGTTAACCGTTACACCATGGTCGCCATGTGTTGAGATAGTACTAATTTTGAGAGGAAAAGTCTAGGTGTTCAAGAATAGAGTTCGCTGTGAGTGCCTATATTGACCAGTATTACATGATCTCCTTCTTCTTTAAATACAACTCGAATATCGCCAGTGATATTGAAACTCGACAATCCGCGCAATTTCCCAGCAAGCCTGTGAGTATTCAGAATTGGGTGTCGATGATTTTCCATAAAGATTCTGATCCTTATATCAAATTCCTTTTTGATACGAATGGATTGTTTGCTAAATTGTTTATCAAATCTTTTGCTTGAAATGATAAACATAAGGACTAGCTCTTGAGGGAATTAAGATGATGCATTAAATCATCAGCATTATCAAAAGGTCCTGAAGATTTTCCTTCTTTATACTCTTTCATTGCCTCGGCTGCGATGCGCTCAAGATATGGAGTTGCCGTATACTTCTTGGATGACAAATGAAGTTCGCCTGTTTTGGCAAACTGCTTGAGGGTGGCATTTACGACGGAACTGAGAGAGAGGCCAAGTTCGCTCGCTTTTTTTTGGGCTTTCTTTTTTACGTCTGTATCTATTTTTAAATTGACTTGAGTCTTCATGTAGCTAAAGTATATACTTATGGTATGAGGTGTCAATAATAAGAAGGAGGATTTGGTCAGAGAGGGCTTGGCCCGCGGTTACTGGATTAAGAAGGACTTGGTCACTAGGACTTGACCCGCAGTTACTAAGCTCAGACTTCGTGCAAAGCACTCGTCTTCACTAAGTACTGCTGGTCACGGCTCGGCCACACCTTCTCCGCTCCGCTTCGAAGTCGGCTTCGCGGCCTCCGCCGTTCAAGTCCTCTCTTGCGCGAAAAACAAAAGCGCCAACACGTAGTGTCGGCGCTTTTGTTTTTCAGTGCGCAAGAGAGGACTTGAACCTCCACACCCGAAGGCACACCCACCTCAAGGGTGCGTGTATACCAATTTCACCACTTGCGCATCGTATACACCTGTCTGATTATACATACTTTTTGAAACAAGAAAACCCCCCGATACATCAGTGAATATCGGGGAGCAGATCTTTTAGCGAACAAGGAGAGTAATTAACGGTAAATATATTATGTGTACTGTACGGAATGTTTTATGTTTCTGCCGAGTGGTTTGAGACCAACGTACTCAAGAACCCCTTTTGCCTCATCTTCTTTCCCTTCCTGACGAAGCGAATGCGATTCGACGAGAGCTTCAAACTTTTCCTTAGTATCAATTATTTTCGCCATAGGAGTTTCCGCTACCTTTTCTTTGAATGTATCAAAGTCATGTGATTCAATCATAGATTCTAATTTTCTTTTACGCACCCTATTGTCGTTAGCCTTTTCCTCTTTATCAAGAATATTCGCAGATTCGATAAGCGCACGAGCTTGTACATGTTGTCCAGACTGATTAAGTTTTTGGGCAGTATGCATCAAGTATCTTTGATATGTTGTAAGATCTGTATGTGCACGACCAATTGGTATAACTGCCAATCTAGATCCAAACATTATTTTTGTAAAATCGAACGGAGAGATTATTTTCTTATTCATGTTCATAATTCATCAATAATTTAGTTTGTAATCGTTCATAAGGTCGTACGCCCTTACATATATTAGTACGCTCTATTTCAGGATTTCTTTCATTTTCAAAATATTCAGTAAAAACAACTTTCTTACCCACTGGAACAACCATGCAGACTGAAAGGATATGTGGCTTGGTACTTGTCCCTATCACACTCACAAGAGCACCATCAAAAAAGAAATCGCGTTGTGCTTGTGAAATTTCTGAAACATCAAGCGCATATGAAACCTCATCATTTACGTACAAACTGAATGTACTTGTTCCGCGCACTACACCGGTCAAAAGTCCTTGCTCTGGTTGATTCCATAGTTCAATCATGGTGACATGCACAGGAGTATAAAATGGAACGCTTTTTCCTATATTGTTTTCCAAAAATTCTCCAAGACCGATAACAAATCCGACATACCCAAGCACAATCGATAATGTGACGGATGATATGGTAATAGTGATCAGACTATATCGATACCCCCTCTTTGTGCGAGTGAGCGCGTAATCAGTAACAAGCACAAACACCGCAAACAAACCTATCCACAAAAAAGGAATAAAATCTAACCAAAAAGATATAACGTTATTATGTGTCACCTCTTGAAATTGAAACGGTGCTGTAGCGAATACAAATAGTGTAGCCGAAATAGCAACCGCACCACAAAACGTAGCGAAAAAACCGAGCACCCACACTCCACCCTCTTGGAGAACAAAATACCACCGAGGTCTTGGTGTCATGTTTTTCTCATCAAGAGTGCGGAGTATTTTTTGAGAGAAATCTGAGTTGTATGTTTGTTTATTCATGATGTGTGTAGTTATGCAAAACAAGAAATTTTTTAATATCTCCCTTAGCTCGACTGAGCCAAGTTGCTACGGTCCCAGGAGGCTTTTGAATAATATCTGATATTTCATCATAGCTTTTGTGTTCAAAGTATTTGAGAATAATAATGTCACGATATTTTTGTTTAAGCTGGTTGATAGCTTTCCACAACAATTCCTGCATTTCACTTCCGTGTTTTGTATTTTCAATATGTATATCCGAAAGAAATAATTCCATCGAATCATCTGGAAAAAGTGTCGCCTCGATATGTTTTTTATTTTTTCTCAAAAAACTAATAGTCTCATTATGAGCAATCCGATACAGCCATGAAGAAAATTGCATTCGTGTATCAAAACTATTGAGATTAATATACGTCTTTATGAACGTATTTTGAATAATATCTCCCACAAGATCATCTGAGAAAGAACTGATACGCTTGATATATCTGTATATTTTATCCTGATATCGTCTTACCAAATAAGAAAAACACTCCTTATCGACGAGCGATAAAGTAACCAATTCGACATCGGATGTCTTTTCGTATTGATTCATGGATATACATTAGTATAGTACGCATTATCATGAATTTTCTTTCAGAACACAGTATCTTCATTTAATCAAAACAAAAAGCACTGCGATGCGCAGTGCTTTTTGTTTTATTTTGTTTCTTCAGGAGTTGTAGGTGTTTCGGTCTCTGTAGAAGTTGTTTCTGTTGCAGGAGTTTCTTCGACAGCAACTTCTTCTTGAGGGACTTCTTTATGATCTTCAGTCGAAAGTCCGATTGACATCATTTTGAATCGCTTACTAATTTCTTTGAGAGCCTTGTCTCTGATGTAGTAGAGCTTGCTTCGTCGTGTCTTAGATCGCTTTGTAACTTCAATTCGATCAATCATTGGAGAGTAGAGTGGGAAAATCTTTTCAACACCATATCCATTAGTGTTTCGTCGTACGGTAAAAGTAGCACCGGCTTCTGATCCGTGCTTTCGAGCCAAAACCATTCCTTCGAATGCTTGTAGTCGAGTCTTACCTTTTTCTTGGATTTTTTGCCACACCTTAACAGTGTCACCTGTTCGCATGTCGAGGTTTTTTCGTGAAGAAATATCTACTGGAGTTATTACTGTGTTCATACTTATTATTAATTCGTTAGTAAGGGCTACTGTAACATAGTCTTTTAAAATTATCAATATGTCTTATATTCTTCCATCCTTTGAATCGCTCCTTCAAAATCAGATGGATACGGTGCCTCGATACGTTGGGTAAATCCCTCAAAATCCTTAAATTCCAAAGAATACGCATGGAGTGCGAGTCGCTGGAAGCCCAAGAGCTTTGGTTTTTTGGATGCATAAAGCGGATCAGCAATAACTGGATGTTGAATATATTTGGCATGCACACGAATTTGATGAGTTCGTCCTGTTTTGGGTTGAGCCTCAATAAAAACAATATAATGATCACCTTCCTTGAAACGCTCAATTACCCGTACAAAGGTAATAGCTTGTTTGAGTTCTCCTCGCGAATTGCGAGCAGTAGTTCTTTTGCGAAAATCTTTTTTATGCTTACCAATTGGTTCACTTACAGTCATATGCTCTTCTTTGAGATTGCCGTATAAAAATGCACGGTATGATTTTTTGATAATGCGATCTTTGAATTGCATTTTAAAATATTCATATCCTTTTTGAGTCAGCGCAACCAGAAGTGCACCTGAAGTATCTTTGTCTAAACGATGAACAATACCGTGTCGCGCAATAATTTCTCCTGTCGAAATCTTGAGGGGCTCGCCAACATTCTTGGTTTGTGGAAATTGCTCAAGAATCCAGTCTGCAATGGTATATTCTTCGTGTTTACCACTTTTGTGTACCGAAATACCAGCAGGCTTATTGAGCACGACATAGTCTTCTGTTTGTTTGAGAATAGAGATATTCATAGGGGCAGTATACTCAAATTCTGATTTTTTGAAAGGACACTAGGTATTGAGCCACTCGCACGCCTTTTCTTTTGAGTCAAAAAATTGAATATTACGACGTTCAGCCATCGCAATTACCACTTCCCCTGCAAGCACTGCGGCCTGACCCCCTCCAAAACATGCGGTCTTGCGCACGAACTCTCGATTAGCATCAGCAAAATCAGCAAGAATCTCCATTGCTTCAACATCATATACTCCACTGTATTCAGTCATATCAAGCAACACTTCTATCATACGACCTGTTTTTATAAAGTTATCCTTGATCATCTGTTTCCCAGAGGCAACAGATTCTTTGAGTGCATCAAATCGATCATGTGTTAGGCTTCCATGTAATGAAAGTTCTATTCTCCCTTCTTTTTCTTTGATTGTAAGTGGGTTTTTGATAGATGTCATATCCCAAGTATATGTCTTTTTTTATTTTATGAAAGAGGAATAGATGCACAAACAAAAAACACCCTGATATCAGAGTGTTTTTATTGAAACGGTGGGCGGTGAGGGACTCGAACCCCCGACCTTTCCGGTGTAAACGGACTGCTCTAGCCAACTGAGCTAATCGCCCTTATGGATATAGAATAGCAGAATTTTAGGGTTTGGCAATCCCGAAACAACTGTGTTCAATTGAGAACTCTACATATTGGCAGTATATGATATTCTTAATTCATCATGGACACAAAAGAGATTCTCGCCCCGCAATATGGCGAAATATTAAAAGAAGTTGGCACACATTTATCAGATCGTAAAGCAGCATTATTAAAAAGAACACTCCTTATTACATGGCCCGTTCTTGTGTTGATTGCGGGAATATACGTACTTAGTGACATATATAATTCAAGTCCACTCTTGGCACAATATCCCATACTCATGACAAGTCTTGGTTTTGCACTGTTTGCAGCAGCTGCCCTTTATACATTCGTAACTAGTTTTACATTCGAAATCGAAAAACATATCTGGGTCGATTCATATTTTGATAAAAAAAATCTATCACTGGACGAAAGTTGGAATATTTCTAAAAAACTTTTTTGGTCAGCAATCAAATTTAGAGTTGATATATTCACACAATATTATCTCAAACCTTTTGTTGGAGTTGCTCTTATTGTGATGTCGTGGATAATCTGGATGACCAGCCAAACACTTGCTACTAACGGTAACTCCTCTCAAATAATGCTCGTATCATTTGTCGGATTAATTGCAGTATTAATTTTCTTTTTTGCCTATGGATACTATCTGAGAACAAAATTGCGATACTCTTGGTTTTTGTTTCTTGATACGTATGGATCATCATCTGCTTTTGATTTGCAAACAGAAATGAATAGACTCAATGACATAAGTAAATCAGACAGTTTCAAAAAATCCCTTATGCTCACCATTGGCGCAGATTCGGCAGAGGCCCTGACTCGAATTACTATTGGATCCATTAATGCAGGCATGTCTCAATTAGGTGGCCCAGCTAGAATGATTGGAAGTTTATTGCAGGTATATGGCAATGAAGCGAGCCGGCAAGTAACAACGTTCGGAAACATAACTGCGCAGTATATCTTATATCGCTTCGCTCGAAAAATGCTATACAACGAAGAACAGGTTGTGAACGAAAATATTTATCGCTTGTAATAGTCTTTGCGAGAATTGATCACTATACCCCCCACTCTACCATTTTGCATTTTCAGATTTCAAATCAAAAGTACTCATATGAGCGTCATACTCTTGAGTCGGATCAAATACTGTTATTAATTCACGTTCTTTGTCATTAATTTGAATGACTTTCCCATCAAATTGACTCCTGAATTTTGTTTGAGGTTCGACATCTCTATGTCCTATCACCCATACTGCACGCTCATCCAAACCAAGATTTTGAAGATTAAATCTGACAACTCGCTCGGCTATAGGAGCCTTATGGCCTCGCTGAGACCTATCTGCCTCACGATTTTCGGTCCACATCAATTGCTTCAATGCCTTTTTATCTCTCTCCAGCACCATGTCTTGCGTAAGTACTTCATCAGGTAATGCATGTGTTACCACGAGTGAATTTCCCTGTGTAACAACTGACGGAAGAGCTCGTTCGAAGCGTGCGTATTTTGACAAAAAATTATCGCCATATGTTTGCTTAATCCAATTTCTTACATCAACCGATTCGTCTGCATATTTAGTAACATCGCTAATTTGTCCTTCAACATCATCATGATTTCCTCGGATAAAATGAAACGAATCTGGATAAGAAGATTTGAGTTCCATTACCATCTGCATAAGACCGAGACTCCGCACCATCTCTGTATAAAGGAGATGTTTTCGCATGTCTTCTTCAAGCTCGGATGATACTGGGTACATATTTTTGGCTCGCTTGATCCGGACAAAATCTTTATTACGCACAGCATCCGCAATAGATGTCCCCATTTGTGATTCTATAGCGCGCTTATACTCAATTAATTTTGAAGTGAGAGGTTCGGCACTTTCTTGAATATGAGTGTCGATATCATACACAAAACCTGTTACCTGCCAGTTACTCGCATTTTCGGAGTGCATCCCATCTCCAACGCACACAATATTAATTTTAC
>JAULZV010000040.1:0-2456 GCA_032117135.1 Minisyncoccota bacterium | reverse complement strand
TATTTCATCCTACGGATTCATACTACTCTCACTCGCTCGACCCCCACTCGTCGCCACTGACATATTCGTTTCACTCATATGTCAGGCTTCGCGGCGACTCGGTTCGATTCCCTCATCTTGCCTCGCAAAATATAAAAAGCCAATGCATTCGCATTGGCTTTTTATTTTGCGGGCGATGAGGGAATCGAACCCCCAACTGCGGTTTTGGAAACCGATATTATGCCACTTAACTAATCGCCCGATTAATCAAACTGTCCTGTAGTTATACCAGATTTATAGTAAAAAGAAAATGGATCTTATTAATTTATAATAAAAATGACCCGGACACAGAATCAGACTGTGCCGGGCCATGGGAGTGGAAAGGAAATGACTTATGAGGGTAACAAACAACCCAAGACGAAGCACTTCCCTTCCCATCACACGGACAAGGTTCCTTATTGAAGAGCGAAGGATACCCTGCTTTTCCCCACCCAGGGAGTGTGATGAAGAGGCTCCTCTGCACCATCTTAATAGATCCTCGTCTCATTCACATTTATATACTTATTTATAAAATAAAACAAGCCCCTCTCGGGGCCTTTGTTTTATTTTTTGACTTCTTTGTGAATCGTATGCTTTCGAAGAATAGGGTTATACTTCTTGAGTTCAAGCTTTCGCTCGGTAGTCTTTCGATTTTTGCGAGTGTACTTGATTTGCCCTGTTTCTTGGCATTTGATCTTAATGAGTTTATCTTGTGACATATTTCTTGTGTTAGTCCACTGAGAATATCACACCCTTTTCAATATTTCAAGGGCAAAACATGCATATCATGGAGGGAAAAAGGTCTAAAGCATAGAGCAAAAGACTCCTAATTATCCTTATTTCACATACTGATTCGTACCACAATACAGATCGATATCTATTGACAAAATACATTTTATCTTATACAATACTAAGGTTATGGCAGAAAATTCAACAAAAGCAAACATCATTGCTCGAGTCCTCTTTATTATTGGAGGAATCATTTTATTCATATTATTAGCTATTTTTATCATCCGAATGGTCCCTGTTTTGATTTCGAACATCTCAAATGCAGGATCTTCGATTGGTAATGCACTCAAAGGTACCAGTGGCGAAAAAATCGTCGTCACCTCAAATACCGACAGTGTCGATGCTGGCTCTCCAGTTGTGATTAATTTTGAGTACGAACCGGTTGTCGAAGGGCAATATTTTGTTTCGTATGCATGTGCAGATGGTCTCTTGTATGACATTCAGTCAGCATCAGGACCAAAACGAATTATCTGTAACACTCCATTTAGACTTGGCGAAAACCTTTCAGGTATTTCACTTGTTCCAATCGTGACCAAACCTAATATCTTTATAGATTCAAATATCAAAATTGAATTCAAAGATACTGAGAATAATTCAGTTGATCATGGAACCAAAATTATCACCGTCAAAAGTGAAGGTATGGTTTCAACTACCGAACCTGCAGGACAAAATCCATTTGATGTTTCAGGATCGACATCAGCAACTTCAACAGTTTCTTCAGCTCCCGTTAAAACTCCTACAACCTCAACTACTCAAACATCCGCAACACAACCTTCAAGTGGATACACATCAGTAGCTCGAACAATTGACCTTGTTCCTACCTACATATCTCAAAGCGATATTCAATCAACCTTTGTAATACATGTCTACAACAAAGGAACAGTTGCTTCTGGTCCATGGGAGTTCACGTATACTGACGCAAACAATCCCTCTACAACTATTCTCTCACCTGTTCAAGCATCACTTGGTGCAGGACAAGGAATGGCTGTAACTGTTAGATTTGGATCACAACGAAACTCAAGCCAAGCAATTGCAGTATCAATTGATCCATATAATCGAATTTATGAAACAAACGAATTTAATAACCAGACAAGTGTAGTTATTACAGGATATTCATCTGGTAATACAGGAGGTGGATCTCAGTACACAGGGCGAGCTGATCTTGTGATTGATGATATGGAAGTTGGCCGAATTTCAGGACGTAGTTTTGTTCGAGATTCAGAAATAGATGAGGATGATACAGCAGCTGTTCGATTTGTTGTCACAAACGACGGAGGAACTTCGACTGGATCATGGAGGTTCGAAATTGATAATCTTCCTTACACAAGAGATGATTCATATCGATCAGGATACTACTCGTCTCTCGCTCCAGGACAATCAATTGAGATTGTTGTCGAGTTTGAAGGGATTGATCGTGGAACCTACTCACTCCAACTCGATGTTGACTCTGATGATGATGTAACCGAATCAGACGAGCGCAATAATGATAAGTCAAAGACTCTCAAAGTCACTCGATAATTAAAATACAATGACCTCCTCCCCGGCCTCTCGCTCCGCTTCGACCGGGGTTTCCAACATGGCATGAAAATTCTAATCGAACAATCGGGCGTTTTTTGGTTTATCTTTTTTGCCTTGCCATTGTATGTACT
>JAULZV010000039.1:0-7491 GCA_032117135.1 Minisyncoccota bacterium | reverse complement strand
AAATAATTGTTGCAGCAACAATTATTGCTGTATGTGTCGTGGGGATTGTTGGCGCTATTAGAGTCTATATGCAAGTTGTATATCAAAACACACGAGAGACTCAAGCCGTGTTGTTGCTTGACGAAACAGCAGAAGCACTCCAACATATTAGAGATGATCAAGAATATGAAATGCTTAATGATATCGAATATGCTGTATTTTGGGATGGTTCGGGATATGGACTTTCTACTTCGACTCCTATATTACCATATGGAATGACACAAACAGTCGTTTTTAGTGAAGTCACAAGAAACGGAAGCGATCAAATAGCAGAAAGTGGAACCGTTGATCCTGATACTCAACTTGCTACCATCACAATCGAATGGCCATATCGAGATACAACCAAAATAATTGTTTCTGAAATGCTTATCCATCACATGTATGATTAAAAATTCAAAACAAAAAGGATTTACGATGCTTGAACTCGTTATGTATGTCGGAGGTCTTTTGACTATTGGTGCAGTTACTATTGTGATGATTGTACAGTTTATGGGTATATATCGAGAACTCATTTCGATACCACGAGCAGATCGAACAGGGATGATATTAGTCGATCGTATTACACGTGAGATTCGTTCGGCATCAAGTATTAATACAACTGATAGTATTTTCAATACTCCAGAAGGCGAAATTGTATTTTTGCGCTCTGAGGGCGGAAATGAGACAGAACAAAGATTTTATACAAATTCAGATGGTGTAGTTATGTATCAAGTCGGCAATAATACTCCTGAACGACTGACGCCTGGAGGTTTGTACGTTTCGAATTTTAATTTTGCTTTTGTGCCGACTGACGTATCACAAGGTGTTAGATTTAGGCTTGAAATACAATTTGATACACGCGATGGTATTCAAACCAAGTCATACTCAGGTTTTGCTATTTTAAGAGAATCATATGATTAAAAATAATACACAAAAAGGAGCAGTTATCATTCTTAATACCTTGTTATTTTTTGTGATATCAATTGCAATTATATTTGCAGTGGTCATTCCTGTTATTACAAGTTGGCAAGTTACAAAGTCATTCACCAAGTCCAAAGAAGCCTTTTTGTTAGCGTCATCTGCTTCTTGGGAAGCATTGTATCGATTAGAAAATGGTATGGCACTTGCATCATCTGAGACCCTTACGCTTGCTCAAGGAACATCAATTATCAATGTGTCAGACTTTTCTAATGATAAGACTGTATCAGTCACAACTGATGTTGATTCGTATCAGCGAAATTATCAGATCGACCTTATTCAGACTGCTGGAGTAAGTTTTAGTTATGGACTTCAGGCAGGACAAGGTGGGTTTGTTATGTACGGATCCTCAGGTATAAATGGGAGCGCATATTCAAATGGAGATATCGTCGGTATAGGTGGACCGTTCATTACAGGCACTGCTATTTCGGCTAATATCGATGATCCTGTAGTGAGTATAACTAATAATAGAGGTACTCTCACACCTCCGTACGAACTTCAATTTGGAGGAAATGCTACTCCTCAAGATGTTGCCCAGAGTTTTACCGTATCAACTTCAACTCCTATCTCGAGTGTTCGTATATTTATCAAAAAATCAGGATCTCGTCTGATGAACAATGTTATAATGAGAATTACGAGTGATAACGCATCCAAACCAAGCAAGACCACAATTACTCAGGGTGCAATTAGCGCTTCAACAGTCACCACCTCCTATGGATACCTTATTATTCCGCTCAATGACGTAGTGTCTTTGACACCTGGGGTTACCTATTGGATCGTATTTGATACAAGCACTACTGGGGGGCAATATTATTCACTTGGAGCTAATGATGCGACATATCTGGATGGAGAATCCAGATCCGGAAACTGGGCTTCTAATAATGGTGGTACATGGTCCAATGTCGCTCCTGTTGGGAAAGATATTTATTTTGATGTATATGCAGGAGGAAGTACCGGAATTATTAGTGGAGTGAGTGTTGGATCGGGTGGTGTTGGTGATGCATGGGCACATGAAGTCAAAAATTCTACTGTCGCAGGAAGAATTTATTGCCGAACTGCTTCTGGAAACAATAAAGTATGTAATACCTCAAGACCTGATCCTGTGCAACAAGCAATGCCTATCTCGGATGCTAATATTGAAGCATGGAAGGCCGAGGCTGCTGCGGGAGGAGCAACAAGTACTATTTCTTTGAGCGGGTCAGAAATCAAAACTATTGGATCTACAAAAATTGATGGTAATCTAACTGTTGGTTCTGGAGCAATTTTAAATATTGAAGGAACAATTTATGTTACCGGTAATGTAGCGATAAGTGGTGATGCGGTCATTAGAGTAACACCTAGTGCAGGTGCTGTGAGCAGTATTATTGTGACTGATGGACAAGTTATATCGCGTGGAAAGGCTCAATACCAAGGGTCTGGAACCCCAGGAAGTTATATTCTCGTTGTGACTACAAGTACCTGTCCCATGGGTCCAAAGTGCTCAGGTCGTAGTGCTGTTTCCATGACTGGAAGTACTGGAGCGGTGGTTTTAAATGCTCAGCAAGGAACTATTGAGTTTACTGGTGGAGCGAGGGCACGGCAAGCGACGGGACATACTATTACTATGTCAGGAGGGACAATCGTGGATTATGATACAGGACTGGCCAATATGAACTTTACAAGTGGTCCATCGGGGTCATGGGCGATTGAGAGTTGGAAAGAAGTGGAGTAGACGGATAGAGTAGGGAGGAAGTATCAAAGGGTCGCCCGAAGGGCGACCCTTTGATACATGTGATAGAATATTCGTATGACAGCGCCAAAAAATATGAAATTGATCGTCGCAAATTGGAAAATGAATCCACGATCACTCAAAGATGCAAAAAAGATATTTAATGATTTTAAAAAAGAAAAAATAAACTATACAGGCAAAACGGTTGTGTTCTGTCCCCCAGCTCTTTTTTTGCGAGAACTAAAGGCTACATATAAGGGCACCAAGATATTTTGGGGTGCTCAAGACGGACATTTTGAAGATGAAGGTCAGTTTACAGGGGATATTTCGACATCTATGGCCAAAGACGCGGGAGCACGCTTTGTGATCATTGGCCATTCTGAAATACGTGCAAAAGGTGAGAGTGACGAAATTATTTCCAAAAAAATATTCAAAGTTCTTAAAGAAGATATGCACGCTCTCTTGTGTGTCGGAGAAAAAGTGCATGACCAACAAGCGACCTATCTCACAGTTGTTTCGGAGCAAATTAGAAGTGGACTTCGATTTGTTTCTCCGTCTTTGTCCAAAAAATTAGTAATCGTATACGAACCAATTTGGGCTATTGGCAAAGGTGCAACAGCGATGAATACGCATGATATACATTTTATGAATCTTTTTATCAGAAAAGAACTCATGGAAAAATTCGGTAAAAATGTAGGAAGTGCGATTCCTGTACTCTATGGAGGGTCGGTCGATAGCTACAATGCTCGTGCAATTGTTGAAGAAGCTGCGGTTGATGGACTATTAATAGGAAGATCAAGTCTTAATCCAGGCGAATTCGCCAAAATCATAAACGCACTATAACTATGAAATCAATTCATCACGTTTCTCCTGAGCTACTCAGAGGCAAAAGAGTTTTATTGCGAACAGATTTTAACGTCCCTCTTTCAAAATCTGGCGCGATTATGGAACCTGCTCGGATTGAAGGTGCGATGAAAACGATTGCGTATCTCAAAAATTGTGGAGCGAGGATTATTTTGATGAGTCATATTGGTCGAGAACCAGAAGAAACTCTGGCACCAATTGCTTCGTATCTCAAATCACGTATCAGTATTACGTTCGTGGATTCGTGGGACAAAGAAATAATTCAAAAGACTGTTGATGCGATGAACGAGTGCGACGTTGTCCTTCTTCAAAATTTGAGAGCTCAAAAAGAGGAAGAAGAAAATAATCCTGCCTTCTCTGCATTTCTTGCTTCGCTAGGAGAATTGTATGTGAATGATGCGTTCTCTGTTTCTCATCGAGAACATGCCAGTGTGGTAGGAATCCCACAGCATCTCAAGTCTTATTATGGATGCCAATTCAAGTCTGAATTTGAAAATATTTCACGTGTCTTTGATCCTGTACATCCATTTGTTGTTTTGATGGGTGGAGCAAAATTCGAAACCAAAATACCTGTCATCGAATCAATTTTACCAAAAGCAGATACAATTTTTGTTGGAGGTGCATTAGCAAACGATATTCTTAAAGCAAATGGGTACGAGGTGGGGCAATCCAAAGTAAATGATATGGATGCAGGGTATGCAAAAAAGATATTTGATAATGAAAAAGTGATTGTTGTTGAAGATGTAAAAGTAAAATCATTTCTATTTGCAAAAAATAAAAGTCTAGCTGAAGTAACTTCACAAGACAAAATAATTGACGGAGGATCAGAAACAGCTGATCTACTATCCAAAAAAATTAGTGAAGCAAAACTAATTGTATGGAATGGTAATTTTGGAACATTTGAACAAGGGAATAGCTTTTTGTCTAAGCGGGTAATTGATGCGTTATCTCGTTCGGACGCTTATACGATTGCTGGTGGAGGAGACACAGTTGCCGAAATTAAGAAGTTAAAAAAAGAAAAGTGTTTTGATTTTATCTCACTTTCTGGAGGTGCCATGCTTGAGTTTATTGCAAAAGGAACTTTGCCGGGTATTGAGGCGCTAGAGTTTTAGGATTTTATTATATATTTATTGGAGAGGTGTTAGCAACACAAGGTCCGACCCCAAAGGGTCGGACCTTGTGTTGTTGAGAAATATGAATTAATGAAAGGTGTGAGGAAGAGGGAGATGGGCATTGTTTTTGAATAAAGTGAGGGAGAAAAAGTGTCACATGAGGGTAATTAAAAAGAAAAACCACCCCTAGAAACTACTGTTCTAGACGGGTGGCTTGGATTTTCATCCTACCGTTTTAACGTACGGGTAACGTTTATAGTGTCGCTTCAGTAATGAAGATGAGTTGCTTTTGCTTAAAATCGAAGCGAACTCCAATTTGCTTAACATCTCTGCCTCCTTCACTGAACTTAATCTCAAGGGATATGTGATCACTCTGGTAACTCACGAAGGAAACCATACGAGTTGTTTTTGATACCTCTCTGACGATTCGTTCGCGCGCATCGTCATCGAATATTTTTTCCAACTCTTTTGGAAACACTTCCAGTCTGATATCTAGCACGAATGCCTGAAAACACAGGTCCACTACATGCAGGAATCTTGCGACGCCGATCCTCTCCGTTTCGCCTTGAGGCTTACGTGAGAGTGTTGTTTTCGTGGATGGTTTCATATTTCAACGTATGCTGAAAAGACCCTGTTATCGTGACCCGATTCCTTACACCAAGTTGAATCATGCCATCTGCTATAGTACCACCTACCCTCCGTGTCGTAGTTCAATGTTCTACAGGCATGGTTTTCATTATGGACCCATGTGGTACCCAAGAAAACAATGCCTTGATGCCTTGAGCATGATCGTTCACACTCTAGGGCCCAGGTGTATGGAATGAAACTCTGGTTAGCAAAAAGAAAATCCGAAATACTTGCACTCAACGGTACTCTGGTTTTCTCGTTGCGCTGGATTAAGTCTCCAGAAGCGCTGAGTTTTACGATTTTCCCATCAATATACAGTTGCCCACCGGTCTTTCTAATGGAAACTGTTCTTTCATCATTGAGACGATTAACAATTCTGCCATTCTCGTAACCATAGAGGCCGTAAACACTGAGTTCTTGTGAGCAGAGCTTAACTTCGCCCTGTAAGCACAACTCTTCATCGAGCTTTAACTTCGAAGTTGTTAATTTGTGCCAAATTCTTCCGATTCTTCCAATAACATTCAATTTCATGATTTCAATATTTGTTGTGGCTCATTAGGGCCTATTTTTGCCAGGGGACTTATCCAACATGGTTTCGTCATAGCAGAGAGAGGCCAAGAAAGCCGCTTTCTGCTATGACGAAATTAAACTTAAATGTGATGAACTTATTTATATATAATAACATTTATTAAATTAACAGTCAATACCAATAACAAAAAATACCCATATAAATAAGGTTATTTTTGAATTATGGACATGCCGTCAAAAACTTGGAACCACTTAGAACACTAGATGTTTGAGAAATATGAATTAATGAAAGGTGTGGAGAAGAGGGAGATGGGTGTTGTTTTTGAATAAAGTGAGGGAGAAAAAGTGTCACATGGGCGTAATGAAATAAAAGAAAACACCTCGCCGAAACGAGGTGTCGTGAGATTCAGAATGACTCAATCTATCTGTGGAAGTAGGCGTTTGCCTCTATCCACTCGGGCGAAGGGACAAAAATTTCGTACGACCTGAATTCAGGGGCTGTATGTTTCCAGCTTATCTTGAGAACATAGAGAAGTTTCCACTTCATGGCATATTGCAGCTTGTTTTCCTTTAGAAAACCCTTAATCAACCCTAAGAGTGTTTTGACCGAAGTCGCAGTGTCTGTTGCGCTCCAGCACGAGTATGACCATGTCCGTCTGTCGATTCGAGACAGCTCGGCTCCGATCAGTTCATAGACATGGCCATCGTCCGTAAATTGGGGAACTAAACACAACGATGTATTGTAGGCGGGTTCGATCTCACATTCCCTAAACAACCCTTCGGTAGCTTGACTGAGGCACCAAGAGCTCGTATCTTCGAGATTTAGGGAGTCAAAGTCTGGTCGTACCGCGATGTATTTGATGCTTTGCGCGACACCTTGCCAGAATTTGTCCTCATCCACACCAGCCGGTATGAGATGAGAGGTTGCTTGAAACGGTCCTCCGATGCGTGGGTGGAGCAGGAAAGCAATACCAAATTGCTTAGTGTATCGATGGAACTTTTTTGTTTGCATTTTCTGCCTTTCGTATAGAGAGGTTAACAATGGACCTAGGATATACCTAGTACTAATCCGTTGTTAACTTAGCAGTAAGAAGCGTGAGTGTCAATTTGAGCAAGTAAGTATAGGGATTCTGGTTCCAAAGCATAAATTAGTATCACTAAATGAGCTTTAGAAAAAACTATTTTGATGGTGGAGATTAGTGAACAAAGTTAGAACCTCTGTATAAAAGAAAACACCCCGACCATCGAGACAGTGAGGATGTCTCTTGCGGTGGGGTGTCATTTGATGAGCCAATACAGAAATTTTGACCATCTTGATCTGAAATTGAACCTGATCAAGTGAAATCCTTTTGCTTGGCATTCATAACAAGGTTGAAATGCACCCATGTTAAAGTTCAAGATTGCGTGTGTGTTTTGACAGACTGGACATGGATAATTGTGCTCTGTAATCATTCCATCTGTCCTAATTTTAATTTCAGCCAAATCGGCTCCGACAGGTGTTGTTCCGTATTCAAGCATAATATCGTGGGCTTCCAACGAACTTTGAAGTAGGACAAGTAAAAGTTAAATTAATTGTCTATGAAAGAAATAAGAAAAACATACAAGCATCTTTCTTTTGAAGAAAGGTTTGTGATTGAAACATTATTAAAAAAGAAA
>JAULZV010000038.1:0-3507 GCA_032117135.1 Minisyncoccota bacterium | reverse complement strand
CAAAACTACGTCAAGAAACAAGGAGTGCCTCACTATACTCAAGTACACACACAGAAACTTACGTTGTTCGATATACCCTGAACGAAGTGGTCATACCTCGATGCTCTGCATCGGGGTTTTTGATTTGAGTGAATTTCAATGAAGCGACTACCAGCGATTGCCCGGATTTTGAAGTCCTCGGTTTCCCTCGCCTGTCATCGTTTCTTTTGCTATGCATATTTTGTGGCAGGCGAGGCCAGACATTCAAAATCCGGGCATCTGCTGGCAGACTTTTATATTTCAAAGCAAGGTTCTTCATAGTAATTTCATTTTTTCTTTAAAAATTGATGACCACGAATGCGTATAGTGAGTTCATGTCATTTGCAAAAGTATTCACAGTCACTCAGACGCATCTACGTTCAGAAATTATTACCGTGGAGACAGATGTATCCAAAGGACTGCATCATTTTTCGGTTGTGGGTTTAGCAGATAAAACCGTTGAAGAATCTAAAGAACGATGTGGACTTGCAATCAAACACACTGGTTTGCGTTCGCCACGCCAATCAAACGAAAAAATACTCATATCTCTTGCGCCTGCACATATTCGCAAAACAGGAACTAGTTTTGATGTGGCAATATCAATATCGTACTTACTGGCAAGTGGACAGATTGGATGTGATGTTTCGAGAAGAATATTTTTGGGTGAACTCTCACTTAATGGTGAGATCAAACGGATCAAAGGTATTATTCCAATGATCCAAAAAGCAACGACTGAGGGATATCGAGAAGTACTGATTCCATCAGGCAATCTTGAAGAAGCATCGGTACTCGCGCAGCATATTGATATTATTCCATGCCTCAGTTTGAGGGACGTTATTTCGCACATTACGGGTGTCTGTCCAATCCAAAAGATTCAAAAATTCATCAAAGGAGTCCGTGAAGATACTACACAGACATATCTCTATTTTGATCATATTAAGGGTAATGAGATCGCAAAACGAGCTTTGCTTGTGGCGTTGTGTGGCGGACACAATATCTGCTTGTATGGTCCGCCTGGTACTGGTAAGACAATGCTTGCCAAAGCATCTGCACGTGTTCTTCCTGATCTCACCTTTAAACAACAAGTTGAACTCACCTCTATTTATTCACTCTCTCACGAATATTCATTTTCGATTCATACTCGACCACCGTTTCGTGCACCACATCATAGTGCATCGTACGCTTCGATTGTGGGAGGTGGACGAGAGGTAGTGCCCGGTGAGATTACACTCAGTCATCTCGGACTATTTTTTTTGGATGAATTTCCTGAGTTCGACCGGCGTGTTATCGACTCACTCCGTCAACCTCTCGAGGATCGTGTAGTGCGCATTGCGCGTACAGGTCAAAAAGTTGAATTCCCATGCGATTTTCAACTTGTCTGTTCGATGAATCCTTGTCCTTGTGGGTATTTACATACCGGTATCAAAGAATGTGTGTGTACGAGCGGGCAAATCCAAAAATACAATAAGAAGATCTCGGGTCCGATTATGGATCGTATCGAGATGTGGGTCGAAGTGTCTAAAGTCGAATATGACAAACTCATGGATCGAAGCGAGGACACGACTCCGCAACATGATGCGATATGCAGTATCGTTGAACGGGTTCGTACCCAGCAGATTGCACAGTGCGGTATGTTGTATGCACGTCTCGGTACACAAAAACTTCTTTCGCATATCCCACTCGCTCCTGATACAAAGGAATTTTATGACACGGTAGCCCGTCAACTCCAAATCTCTGCTCGTAGTTATACTAATATTCTCAAGGTTGCTTTGACTATTATGCTCATTGAGGAACAAAACCAAATCACTAAAGAGCATATTCTTGAGGCGTTGTCGTATCGGCCTCAGGATAAATTTATGGGGGTATGAAAAAAGCTATTCACGATTTGTTTTGAATAGCTTTTTTAATTTCTCCCTCGTTAGAGGGCGGGGCCAAAAGGTACTTGTATATTTATATATATCAATACAACTCTTTTTCTCAAACAAAAGCTTTAGAAATATTTTATCTTTATTACACTCTCCAAAAAAACGTAAAAAGTATTTAAAATAATAAAAAGGGCGCCACACAAACAAATGCGCGGCGCCCTGAATGAAGAAAGAACAAGGTCACACGTAGTACGCTTGGAACTTTCCCTGAGGATCAAGGTACTTGCTTGTAGGAAGGGATGGTGGACCCTTGGCAAGCAAACGATCAAACCAATTCTTCTTCTTGTTCGAAGGAGTGGTGAACATGAGTATTCTGCGTAGGTCTGCAGGAATTGTCTCAACCAGGGTGTTATACCTGTGTCGTGCCTCTGATACCCATTTAGCTGGGCTACGCTCATACTTCGTACGAACAGAACCAAAATCCTTACGGGTTAAGATACAGACCGAATCGGTAGGTAGTTTGCAACAGTGACGAAACAATAAATTGTTTAGTATGTGCTCACTAACTACGTTCTCAATATGATCATCGGCACTTCTGTTGATTGCTACCCATTGTTCGAATTTGAGTTTACTAAGGTTTGAGATAAGCCACAGAACAAGTTCTCTTGTTATTGCTTCCTCTTCTCCTGTCGTGATATATGACATCATCTCACTGTACCCGCTCCATCGATTGTTTCGGGTGAAAGTGGCGAAGAACAGCAAAAGCTGTCTCGCTGTAATTGTTGAGGGTTGCTTGATGAGCGCAAGATCATTGCGGCCATTAATTGTCCTGGTTATTTGCTTGATGAAGAGAATAATGTCTTCTGCAATTTTTTTGAATCCTTGTGTTGTGATGATTGTCGCCCATTGCGCAGGCTCAATCCTTCCTTCGGTGGTGCGCATGATCGACAGCGAGAGTATCCCGAGCACAATGTTGAGAGCTTCTTTGAGTGATCTGATACTTTGAGTGTTCACGAATTTTTGAGCAGATTCGCGTACAAGATCCTTCATCTCTGTCTCAAGAGCATATTGCAACTCCGGACCAATAAGGCCCGAATCAAACGCTGTCTGCAATGCCTGTGTTACAGGATGTGTGTTTGTATGTTTTGTGATTTTCACGATGTAAGTGTATCTGTTGTGAAAGAAATGGCCCGCCCTGTGTGCAGGACGGGCCATGATGATCGAAGTTGGTGTTCAGATGTCAAAGACTTCCGAAGTAACCGCAGTTGCCTTTGGTCGATTCTTGGAAGAATGTGTCCGTGCCATCTGCACGAGTTCCTTGAGTGTCCCTTTCAGGAATCCTTCGGTTGAAGTTTCGTTCACTCCGTGATCGTCGAAGAAGGTCTGTTGTATCCGGATGTGCTCATTGAACGCATCCAGGTCCACTTCCCAGATCAGGGCATAGATTTCTTCCCAGGTCCCTTTGTTGTAGGCCCGAGGGTCGAATGTCTGATCTGGATCGAATCCTGGCCTTTCACCGATAGGGAGGACGTTGATGATGTCCTTTCCTGATAATTCTCTTTTGAAATGCAACTTCTAGTAATATAGAAGTATGAAAAGAAATAGGCAAAAATCATTTAAACAA
>JAULZV010000037.1:0-11947 GCA_032117135.1 Minisyncoccota bacterium | reverse complement strand
CGAATCTTCATGAGGAAAGCTTATCATGCTTGGTATATAAAGTGCCATATAGAGTCCCCCCGCCCTCCAGAGTATTTTAGCTCATCTGACTTAACGAATGCTCCGGGCGGGGTTCTATTAAGAAAAGCCCGCACACTTGTGTGCGGGCTTTTGTATTACAACTACATGTATCAAAAATTATTCTTCGATACCATCAACGTTAACGTCATAGAGTGTTTCTTCGGCAACAAGTCGATATTCGATTATCTCTTCTGGAGAAAACCAGATTGCAATCTCAGCTTGCGCTTCTTCGATTGTGCCAGATGCATGAACAACATTGCGCACGCTCCTATTTTGAATTTCAGAGATCTCATATGAATCATGAACAAAATCACCTCGAATGGTACCGACATCACTCGTCCTCGGTTCAGTACCTCCAACAAGTTTGCGGATAACATCAACAACGTGGGCTCCTTGCCACACCATAATCAGCACCGGACCTGAAGTCATGTAATTTTGTAACTTATGCAATACAATGCCTCCATGTGTTATTGCGTCCATACCACTAATATCTGCTCCTGCTTTTTGGAGTGCGGCAAGTGACTTATGACCAGTCTTTTCGAGCCATTGTGGATCATTAGTATAATGCTCGGCTACCGTATCTCGATCAGGTTTAATAAATTTCATTGCAACTAATTTGAAGCCCACACGCTCAATGCGTTTAATAACTTCACCAATGAGTCCACGTTGTACTCCGTCAGGTTTAAGTATGACGAGACTTTTTTGTTGGATATGTTTCATATTTATTTTGTTAGGATAATTGGACCCTTTTTTGTGACTGCAATAGTATGCTCAAATTGTGCAGATAAACTTCCGTCTGCAGTTGAATACGTATGTCCATCTTTGTCTAAGATAATATCGGTACCTCCAAGTGCAAACATGGGTTCGATTGCAATAACTAATCCCTCTTCGATTCGTTCACCGGTGCGAGGATCACCGATATTGGGCACATATGGATCTTCGTGGATTGCGAAGCCAACACCATGACCTGACAAACCATCTACAACAAACAAGTCGTCATCGTAGGCACGGTTTTCGATGACATGCGAGATGTCCCCAATTTGTCGTCCTATCTTGGCCTGCTTGATCCCTGCATACAATGCTTCTTCAGTGGCTTGCAAAAGAGTTTTTGCTTCTTTGGAAATAGTCCCAACAGGAAATGTCCACGCATGATCCAAAAACATACCTTGATAGATAAGTCCTGCATCAAACGTTACGATATCTCCCTCTGCAAAAATCTTAGGGTTTTCGTTTGGAATACCGTGTACAATCTCATGATTGATACACACGCAAATACTTGCCGGAAAGGGTCGCTTAGCACCAAATGGGCGGTAATTAAGGAAAGCAGGAATACACCCCGCTTTAATAATCTCATCATGAAAAAAATCATCCACATCTTTGGATGATGTTCCGGGTATCGCGAATTTTTTGGATTCTCTCATGATTCGTGCAAGAATTTTGCCTCCCTCACGCATAATTTCAATTTCTTCTGGAGTTTTACATTTGATCATAGTCCGAGTGCATTATTAATATCTGCTTGCACCATTTCAACGGATTGTTCTCCTTGAATAGTGATAATTTTATATTTTTGTGTTTTTTCAAAGTATGCCAAAATTTCTGGAGAGTTCTCTGCAAACCACTTAAGACGAGTTTCGACACTAGCTTCATTAGTATCGTCTCCACGAGCACGTCCCTTAAGTCGTTCCTTGGCCCATGTATCACTTACATTTATATATACAACCACCCTATTTTTTCGATTATAAAAATCAAACATTTCGTCGAGAATATACGCCTCATTAAGTTTGCGAGGCGCTCCATCTACACAGACTATTTTTTGACCAGTATATGAAGTAATCATTCGATTCACCCATGCCCATACTGCCAAAAACGCAGGCTGTAGTTTGCCTGATGTATTATTGGATAAGGCTAATTTGCTTGTATATGTATCTGACGCAATAAAATCACGAAGTGTCTGACCAGCTTCAAGATACGTCACTGATTCTTCACCGTTTTGTTTGAGATGCTCAAACAAGCTCTTAATTTGAGTTCCTTTGCCTGCACCTGATTTGCCTATAAATATAATTGTGTATTCTTGCATTACTGTAATAGTACTATACATGATACTGAGTTGTACATGCTTATTTTTTTATTTTTTGATGAGGTGTGATATGCTACAAATTAGGAGGAACCCCATGAACACAATCCTTGCAACCACACCGCCAGAAGCGTTCTTTACGCTTATTACCCACATCATCGTGATTTTGCTCGCCCTACTTGGGTTGTGCACTTTCGTAGTCGGCTTACTGCCCTACATCTTCACCCGCGAAAAACAGAGAGGAGTCCTCAAAAATCAATGACGCAGCTCTCTCACCGGTCTCGCAGCCGTTCCATCCGGACTGCGAGACTTTTTTAATGTGGATAACGATTCCGGTCAGATAGCTCGCAAGCAGTGTATAATACAGTCAATGTTTGAAAACAAAAAAACGACATGGCTCTTTTATGCTTTTATATTTCTTTTTACACTCCATATTACTCCAGCAATTTATATTAATTCAAACTTTCTTGCACAATATCTTCCTATCCAATACGTAAGTGTGATATATAGTATCGCTTCGATTATGACCGTCTTGATTATACTAAGTCTTCGTCCACAACTCAAAAGATTTGGTAATTACAAAGTATTTTTGACTTGTCTGGTTATCGAAGTACTTGCTCTTTTTCTTCTTATACTTACCAACTCAGCAGTTCCAGCGATCATTTCATTTGTCATTCTCTTTGTTATGCATTCTGCACTCTTTCTTAATTTAGATATTTTTCTGGAAAAACATACCACCAACGATCAGACAGGCAAGATACGAGGATGGTATCTTACCGCAATCAACATCGCATTTATCATTGGACCCTTTCTTTCAAGTATTATCTTAAGTAATGATGATTTTAAACAAGTCTATATTTTTATTCTCATCTTACTCTTCCCTATTATTTTTATGGCAAGCGAACTATTTTCAAAATTCGAAGATGCACCGTATGACAAAGTTCGGATTATAACTGCATTTTCACGTATTCGAAAAAACATAGATGTCTATTCGACTGTTATGTCTGACTTTGTACTCAAGTTCTTTTATGGTTGGATGATTATTTATCTCCCACTCTATCTATACGACTACATGAAATTTTCTCTTTCCGAAATTACTCTTATTCTTTCTATCTCGCTCGTACCTTTTGTCCTTATACAAGGGACAGCTGGTAAATACGCTGACCTTAAGTATGGCGAAAAAGAAATGCTTACGATCGGATTTATTGTGATGGCTATTTTTACCTCCCTCATTAGTTTTTTGGATAGTTCAAATATATCAGTTTGGATCGCTGTTCTATTTATGACTCGTGTCGGCGCAAGTATGGTCGAAATTATGACCGAAACACATCTCTTTAAACGGATCGATAGCGGAGATCTTAATATCATGAGTCTATTTCGAATTTCAAGACCGGTTGCATATATTTTTGGAACAGTCTCGGGAACACTATTTCTTACAATCATTAATTTCAATATGTTGTTTCTTGTTCTTGGAGGAATCGTCTTATATGGGATTAGATATTCGCTTGCAATCACAGATACTAAATAAATTCTGTACCCTTAACAACACAGTAATACTTCGCTATATTTAAAAATAAATTATTTACAATTTAAAATAAACTACTATTGAGCCATTTTGAAATATACTCTTTGACTTCGAACTTTTTGTTCATGCCGTTGCGAGACATATAGCGCAACTTACCGAATACAAGATTACTTGGAAACCAAGGTCTGTCATGAACTCCCCCAATACACCATGCAATACCAGTGTATCCATTTGGATCTCGCCCATCAAGCAAATAGGTATCATTGAGATAGATAGCAATTCGCATTGCTTCGTCAACATTCTTACTCCAAGCAAAGATCATCTTTGCCCAATACATTCGCAAATACCCGTGCATCTTGCCAGTGCTACGCATTTGCATTTGACAGGCATTCCATAATTCATCGTGTGTTTTTGCGTGTTCAAACTCTTCCAGCGAATATACAAAATCACGCTTGATGTTTTTGATTCGCTCATGTTCTTCTACAAAATATTGATGGAATCCTTTTGGGTTGTCGTAGTTTTTTTCATAATAACAAAAATTGTCAGCTAGTTCTTTACGAATAATTAATTCTTCGAGAAACGCTTCGACCGAAGCTCGGTGCGCGTCACTTTTTTGTACCTCAAGTGCAACACGCTGTGCACTTATCATTCCATAATGGAGATACGGCGAAAGCTGAGATTGCACATCATGTACCGGGTCGTTTCTTTTTTGATCATATTCGTTAATAAGATTCACAAGAAAATGTTTGAGGACTTTGTGTGCCGATACTTCTCCAGGAGTACACCACGTAACAGGCAGAACTGCCCTATTGGTTTGTACTTCTTTCTGTACAAGGTCTAGATCCTGTACTTGAAATGGTATAGTACGATCATCTTGCTTTTTCAGCTTAGGGAAAGGAACAAGAAATTCTTTGAGTTGGCGATTAATCTTAGGGCGAAGAGTATAGGCTGCAAATTCTTTTTTGGCACTTGCTTCCCATATCGGCACAATATTGTGTGTATCTACAACTGTCACCGGCACAGTGGATTGAGCCACAAGATCCATCAACCATTGCTGAGCAATTCGAAGAGGTGAAAAATCAGTGACGACCATACCAATTCCACGAGTACTCATAAAATCAACAACGCATGAGATATCATTTCCCACTACAACATACAAAGGAATATTAAGAGTGTGAGCACGCTCGACGAGTTGTTTGAGTGCACCAATTTTAAAATCTAATTGCCTTAAAGTACCTCCTAGAAATTGTGGGTCGAGGTTATAACAAATGACAAGCTCGGTCTTAAGATAATGAGCTTGTTCTTGAGCATGCAACAGTGCCCAATTATCAGATAGTCGCATATCTCGATTCATCCAATACAAAACAGGCCCTGAAATATATTCATGAGCATTTTGTTTTTTGATTCTGCGAGGATCAACAGCCATGCGTTATGATAAAATCTTTCTTTCCTTCAAAAAAGCTTCGATCGCAGGAGCATCAGTATCTGCAAGAATTTCACCATCAAGATCAATAGTTGGAGCTTTTGTCTGACCTGACTTCGCCTCCATTTCTTGCATAAAATCTGGATGAGACCGAACTTCTCTTTCTTCGTATGCAACACCAGCACTTTGTAAAAACTCTCTGGCACCATCACACCATGGGCATCCTTCTTTTGTGTATATTATTAATGACATGCCTATAATGTTATCATAATTTAACATTTGAAGTAATCAGAAAAGCCCTCTTATAGAGGACTTTTCTTTGTACTACTTGTATTTAGCGTACAATCAACCAAACAGATATCGATAAGAATCTTCTATTCTTTCTTTCGAGTTGCTTTCTTAACTCCTTGTGGAGACCAGATATAGTCCAAAAATTGAGCCGCTTTGTCGCGTCCTCCAAGTCCAAATGCAAGAGCAAGAGAAAGGACAATACCAGCAAAAAGTATTTGAATCAAAGATGGAGCGATCCCGATTTGAAGAAGTGCTGCCATAATTGCAAACAAAACGAATGACCATTTTGTTACCTTACCAATTACTTGAGGATTATCGACAGGCGCATTAGATCCAACGAGTGATCGAGTGACCAATATGTCGAAAAAATTACCCGCAATAACTCCAAAGACAAGAATGATAACCGCAATCAATACTTGTGGGATATAGAATACAATCTCATTAATAAATTGTGTGATTCGTGTCCAACCAAGAATTTCGGCAGCAGCCATAACAAATGCAAGGATGAAAAACCATTTTACGATTTTGCCAAGCAAGAGAGAGATTGAGAAATTTTGAGCGTAGCCAGCAGTCACTTCTTTGAGACCAGCTTTTTCGGCAAGATCATCAATTCGCAAAATATCGAAAATCTTTTTGACCACACCACCAAGAATCGGTGCGATAATAAGCCCTAAAAGAAAAACAATAATTGCTCCAATAATATCTGGTAAGGTTCCAATCATTCTACTCCAAAGGTCAAGGAGAGAAAGTTGTATTACCTGTGTGAATGTATATGTCATGTATAAAACTTAATTTTTAAAAATAAACGATCTACATATTAATTTTCGCTCATATACACAAGAACACAAGTAACAACTGTGGTTAACCTTACACAAAAAAAATTTTGTTTTGAAAAGTTATCAAAAAATAATAAAGAAAAAATAAAATTACATCAACATTTTATCCCCTATGCAAGGTTGACACTCGTCACTGATTTGGATACAAAGGAACCTAATGAAGATTTTAATCATCGAAGACGATATCTCGATCCGAAACGTTTTAAGGCTCAGCCTTGAAGCCAAGGGGTTCGCTATTGATGAAGCAGAAGATGGTGAGATGGGTTCGTACCTCGCGCGGACCAACCGCTATGATTTGATACTCCTAGACAATGTCCTCCCAAAAAAATTGGGAGGACATGTTTGTAAAGAAATCCGTGAAGCAGGCGTGAGTACTCCTATTATAGCTTTATCAGGCAAGATTGAAGTGCTTAACAAAGTACAAATGCTCAATCAAGGTGTTGATGACTATGTCACCAAACCTTTCTCCTTCGAAGAACTGTGCGCTCGCATTAAATCAGTACTCCGAAGACCTCCTGTTCTCAAACGGAATATTTTAAAAACTCGTGATATCGAGATAAACTTTGATGCTCAAACCGTAACAGTCAAAAACAAAGAGATTTATCTCACACGCAAAGAATTCGCCCTTCTGCAACTCTTGGCCTCTCATACTAATACGGTGATAAGTCGAGGAGAGATCTTAGAGCATGTATGGGACATGAGCATTGATCCTTTTTCAAATACTATCGAAACTCATATTATGAATCTCCGCAAAAAACTTAAAGATGTCCGGCGCAGTTTGATTTCTTCAGTACCTGGTCGAGGATATAAATTTAATTTAAAGCAAGGATAATGAATTCCACATTCTATCAATTCATGAGAAATATAAAAAATATTTCTCATTTTTTTAAAAGAAAACATCCTGAATTCAAATTCGGATATCACAATCATGCTCTTATAGGCAAATTATCTGCTTCTATTCTTCATGATATTTTGACTCCCATTACATCTCTCTCGATTGGAGTATCGACCGAGCACACAGGATCAGTGTCCGAGTCAATTATTGATTCATCAACTAGACAAATCAGAGAGTTTGTTGATCTTATGAAAAATTTTCTCAAAGAACACAACGAGGACGAAGTAATTCATATCAATAAAGAAATTTGCAGATCAATTAAACTGATGACACACAAAGCGATAAGTAACGGAGTTCAAATTCAATTTATCGAATTTGATCAAGTATGGAGTCGAGCGCATACCCTTCACATATATCAAGTTGTGATTAATCTTATTTCTAATGCGATTGATGCATCACACAACAGTACTCACAAAAAAATAATCGTCATTTTAAAGAAAGATCGAGATTCTTTTGTTATTGAATGCAAAGATTTTGGATGTGGCATCCCACAAGATAATCTCAAAAAAATCTGTACCCCTTCATTTACCACCAAATCATCTGGATGGGGATTTGGACTATATTCAACACAATTTGTCGTTACACAGTACTTATACGGAACACTTGATATCCAGAGCGAAGAAGGATCAGGATCACTCTTTTCGTGCAAATTACCGGTCAGAAAATAACTCTTGTCCCCTCTTCCAATACCACTCATTACCTTGAATCTTCATGTAATACCACCATTCAGCGCCCCATAGGTATTGCGTAGAGATACCGGTACGCTTGGCAAATTCGATTACCGTGTCAAATTTTTGAGGACTCATTCGACTAATCTGAACATCTGTTCGTTCTTTAATAATTGGTTTGTCGAGCCATGGTTCAAGAGCAAGCTCAGCAATAATAACTTCTTTATCCCCCATCAAAAATTGTAAAATATTTTGTCGAACCGAATAAAATCCCGGCAGAAAAGGATTTCGAAATGCACCAAGAAGAGAGTTCCATGAGTACACATACATAGTAGTTCCAAACATATCTCCTTGAGAAAACGGTTTGATCCAGGTACTTAATTCTCCACTATCAGTAACCAATATTCGACGATTAGTAGTGTCTAGATTTTTGACTAATTCGATTTCTTTTTTTAAAAACTCTTCATCGAATCCAAAACAATGATCTTTTGCAAACATCGAGAGATATGGCTCGTTCTCTACTTGCCAAACCGTAATTGCATCAAACCCTTTGTATCGATTCACAACCGTTGTTATATATTGAATAATTCGATCTTCTTGCTCAGATTGAGAAAGATTAAGTGCCCATTCTGGAATATGACATTCGGGCCATCGAGGCAGTCGCTTACCAATCGCAAATATTACCTCTATCCCCTGATCTTGGGCTTTTTGCACTTGATAATCTAATTCGGAAAAATTAAATTGCCCGTCTGATTTTTCGACCATCGTCCAGTGAGCTGCGAGCCTCACCCTCTTCACGCCAAGATCATCGATAATTGCATCGTATACTTCTTTCCAATTCAACCCCAATTCTTGTGCGTAAATTGTATTAAAAGAAACACCATACAAAGGATCCTCGACACGTTTGGTATGTGAAAAGGCAACATACAACACAAGAAGTATTAAAAGTAGATATGAGACGATGAGCTTTTTTGAAAAATATTTTTTCATTACATAAACAATAATACGAATCCTGCAAAAATGATACTGATCGAAACTAATTTATGATAGATATCTTTGCGACGTACGTTTTCTCCAAAATCGATTGGTGTAAAAGGACCAAGAATCGCAGCCAAAAGAAAGAGGAAGACGAATTGTAACCCTCCAAGTGCCTGTACGAGCGAAACTTCTCCGATCTCGATGGCTTTAATAAGTAGAATACCAGCAATACCAGCAACAACCTTATTGAGAAGCAAAATAATACTTGTAGTTCTGATATGTTTTTCTTTTTTGTGTGATCTGAAAGTTTTTTTGATTTGAGGTAAAAAGATAAGACAGAGGGCGATACATGACGTAATAATGCTAAACCAAAAAAAACCAGAATCAAAGGAAGTGAGACGGAGTGATTCTTTGAGCAGAATATTATGAATTGCAAAACAAAGTCCACCAACAAGAGTCAATCCGAATGTTTTAAGATTGAAACGGAGATGAGAAATGAGTAGCGTTCCAAAAATCAGTAATGCAAACCCTACGGCGAAGTGTGGAGGTAACACCAAACTACCAAAGACAAAACCAATAGCAAGTGATGCGACTGCCGAAAACGAGCCGATAACAGGAACGACATCGGAGGCATCGTTTTTGCGGAGAGAACAAAAGAGTGCCCATAGCGCATTTAATTGAGCAAATGCTGAACACACAATCAGAAAAAATACCCACGGAGTAATCATGGTGATATTTGAAAAATGTGGCAATGATGATCCTGATACAAAAAGAGCTGGTATGTATGCTAATACGCCCAGACATGTCAGTACTCCTGTATAAAACACATATAATATTGGAGTAGTAATTTTTTTGGACGTAACAAGATATTTATCAAAAAGCGCAACGATTGAATTCAGAAACTGTGCAATTATTGTAAGGGTAAGCCAAGACATATTATTTAATCAATGCGTTAGATTCGCATATTTTTTTGTATGCATATGCAGAGTGTCGCGGAGTTCTTTTTTTGGTTTTGAGATCAACCGCTACTAATCCAAATTTTTGACTAAAACCATATGACCATTCGTAATTATCTAACAACGACCAGTACATAAAAGCTTTAACTGGCACACCTTCTTGTATAGCGCGATGGACTGATACCAACAAATCCTTAATATATTGTTCACGGTACAAATCTTTTGAGTCAGATATCCCCGCTTCGGTCACACGAATATCTTTACCGTACTGCGCAGCATGCTTGAGAACATGATACAAACCTTCTGGATACACATCCCATCCGATATCTGATTTGATATATTTTTGGCTTTTGCCATATTCGGTATGAAAATAATAATTTATATCAATCGCGTCAAGATGATTTTTTGTTTTATTAAGAAAATAATTATTCCACCACCATCGCGATATTTTTGAAGTAAGGTGATATACAAAATTAAGTCGAGACCCTGGAGAAACATGAAAATACATATTATTTTTGACGACACTAATCAGAACTTCAGGATGTTTCTTTTTGACTTCTTCGTAGGTCATATTGTGCGCATGCGTCAGATTGCGAACCGTCTTAAAATATTCTTCGACTTTAAAAATACCAAACGGTGGCCACTGCCCCCACAAAGATCCCATACTTGCATACACCATTGGTTCATTGATTGTCGAAAAATTCTTGCAATGTCCTTTGAGTTGCTCGACCACAAACGAACAGTATCGAACAAAAAAACCGAGGTTTTCTTTTTTTGTCATACCTCCTTTTTTGGCAAACCATTCCGGTAAGGTAAAATGCCACAGCGTCACGAATGGAACCAACCCATTTTCATGCATTGATTCGAGTACTCTTTTGTAATGTTGTATTTCGCTTTGATCAAAATTACCTTCTTCAGGTTCGATACGTGACCACTCGATCGATAATCGGTGACACGAGTGTCCAAGACTTTTGGCGAGAGCAAAATCTTCTGCATACAAATTATAATGATCTGTGCCTGTGCCAACAGGAACAACACGACCTGCACGAGCAGCGGCAGCCCAATCATTATTAGTAATACCACCCTCAACTTGATATGAGGATGTAGCTGCTCCCCACAAAAACCCATCAGGAAATGTTAATGCTTCTTTCATTACCAAAAGTATATCATGCAAGAGACACCCTGATGCGTGAAATATGAGATACCTGTGGGCAATTATGAAATAACATCATTCGGTTGAATTTTCGGTGCTTTTGGGCTACAATCCACTCACATTCCCCGATCGTCTAGTGGTAGGACAACGGTTTCTGGATCCGTTAACTGAGGTTCGAATCCTTGTCGGGGAGCATGTGAAAATAACCCTAATCATATGGGTTATTTTTTGTTACCTTATAGTGAATTTAAACCTGTGATATAACTATTGAATAATAATGAATATAATTTATAATATAAAACATGAAAGCTAAAGATCTTTATAAAACAATCAGTATAGATACACTGCATCAAGCTGCAAAAAACGCAGGACTAGACCAACTTATTGATTTAGAAATATTTAAAAAATATTTAAAAAAACCAACACATCAAACCAGAGTATTAGAGGTAGGTTGCGCCACAGGGAGAATAGGTAAAGAATTAATACAGTGCACTGACTATACGGGAATTGATTTTAATGAAAACTATCTCGACTATTTTCGAACAAAATTAACAGAAGCTGGTATAGATTTTAATCCAAATCAAATTAAAAATATTTCTTTCTTTGAATTAAAAGAACATAGTTTTGATTTAATAATATTTCCATGGGCTGTTATTGGAGACTTTGAAAATAAGGAAGATCAATATTCTGCTTTAAAAAAATCATTTGAAATACTTTCACCTAAAGGAGCCGTGCTCATTGACTTTTTAACAGAAGAAGATGTTATAGCAGGCAAAGGTAACCATGTAGACGGATATCAACCAACTTATTTTTATCATGATAAATGGTTACCTAAGTTTAAAGAGATAGGTTTTAATAAAATTGAAAAAGAAACCTATATAACAAGTGTGGGTAAAAAAAGAGATATGAGTATTTTATTAAAATAAGCATCAAATATCCTTAGAGATTATGTTTTGTATAATCAAGTAGTGAAAGGTACCCCTTTCTTAAGACACCTATTATACAAACATTAGCATTATAATAGAATAGATACATGGCAAAGAAAGGATACAAAATCTCACAAGAAATTAAGGAACAAATTATCAACC
>JAULZV010000036.1:0-16981 GCA_032117135.1 Minisyncoccota bacterium | reverse complement strand
AGTGTTGTCGGGCACATGACCGTCGTACCAGAAGTACATCTACTCACAGGAAATCTCATACCAAACAAATCTCCACATACAATGGTTTCTTCAATGAAACGAATTCAAGACCAAGTGAAAGTGACCATATGGACACTAGATAATGGCATAGAAAATATCTATCATGAACAGTTTGGAATACCTTCCTATTTCTGTATGTTAGGGAGTCCATGGCAGAAGCCTCATGTTGAAAGCAATATCGGTCTCACACGTCGTTGGTTTCTTCCAAAGGGTACTGATCTCTCGAAAGTACCTGATGACACCTTTCAGTCTATGCTCTTTGTGTTGAATCACAAGTACAGAAAGTCTCTTGGATACAAGAGTGCGTATGAAGTGGCTCTTGAGCGTGGTATTATTTCGAAAGTCCCCGTATTATCAAAACATAAAGCGGTTGCATTTAGATAGAGAATTTACCAGACTAAGAGTTTGCAGATTACTTAAATCTGCATCTTATTAAGTTCATAACATGATGTTGTGAACTTATAGGATGAAGTTCTTTCCCAAAACAAAACACATGAAAACCACCACGAAAATTATTCTTGTTGCCTTTCTTATTATCTCCTTTTTCTACACTCGTTTCTGGATTGTGGGAGAGATGAGAAGAGATGCAAAAGAAGTTCTTGAGAATCTCGAGGGTATCCGAGAGGACGACCAGAAGTTTCTTGAGGAGATGCGTAAGCCTCTTCGATCGGGGTAATCCGGCATCACTAGTTTCACACTTTTAGCTTAAAAGTGTATCCCGTTCAGCTCGCCAAACTGGTTAGTTGATAGGATAAAATTCTTTTAAAATAAAAAACAACCTATATAAAACTTTTGTAAAAATAAATTACATTTTTTATTCAAAATAAAACCTTTAGGATAACTGAACTTCTGTGCAAAGTCCTTCATTATGATGAGTAATGGAGGACTTTTTTATTACGCTCTCCAAAAAAAACGTAAAAAAGTATTTAAAATAATATTTTCGATTTGAAGTTATTCATACAACTCACTGTGTGAGCCGATTGCTATAAAAATAAAAGAACCCGATTCTTCCCTATAAATAGCGCGAATGTCTCCCGTGATATTGATACTTCGGTGACCAATCCATCTTCCTGTCAGTGGATGATCTCGAAGTAATGCGAGGTACCTGCCTTGCTTGAATGTGCGCAATCTGCTTTTAAATTTTTGTTGCAATGAGCTCGGGAGCTTGTTGTAAATTTTAACGAAACTTTTGCTGAAGATTATGACCATTTTCTTTCTGTGTCATCAAGCCAGTTGATTGCATCTTCAGCAGTATTAAACGCAGGAGAGAGATTTTTGCCACTCTTAATATCATCATCGACCTCCTTCAATATCTTCTCGAGTTTTTTGGTGGGTACAAGTGGTGCTTCAAAAGTTACGGATCGATCTCTAATAAACTGCTTAAGAAAAGCATTCACAATGGTACTCAAGGGGATACCCATCTCTTTAGCTATTCGTGTTGCACCTTCTTTTATTTCTTTGTCAGCTTTTATGTTGATCACAGTTTTCATTCCTAAAGTATATACAACGGTTATGCATTGTCAAAATCAGACCCCCTTTTCTCATGTGTTCTTTAGAATATGTATATTCTACAGGTACTCCCTCATCAAAAAATAAATAAATACTACAAAAAAGATACGACCATCTTCCACAATCAAAACTAGAACGGATTCTTTGCACCTCGAACCTCAAAGTGAAGGTGTGCTCCGGTAGATCGTCCTGTGTTACCAACTGATCCAATTTTGGCTCCTTGTGTCACTGATTGTCCGACACTCGCCGAAACACTATTCATGTGAGCATAGAGTGTTTGCGCACCGTTAGAGTGTTTGATTACAACGTAATTACCATATCCTCCGTTCCATCCACCATCTGATTTGGAGATAATGACGCTTCCTGATGCGGCTGCATAGATCGGTGTGCCTGTTGGTGCAGCAATATCAACCGCGTTGTATCCGTGGATCCCTTGAGATCGGTACCCAGAAGTCGGTTTAATAAGCCATGAGCCCGCAGCAGGTGTCTCGCTCGAAGAAGATCCTTTACTTGATGAGCCTGAAGCAACGGTTTTCGGAGCTTTTTTGGTTTCAATCGGAACAAGATCTACGTTAGGTACGATGATTTCTTGTCCAACTTCGAGCTTTGCATCAACCGAAACACCGTTAAAGAGAGCAATTTCTTTGATATCGGCCTTGTATTTGTCGGCAATGTCAGCAATCGTACCACCTGATTTGACAGTGTGTTTGATTCCTGAAATTGGCAAAATAACAAGCGAATCACCCGGTCTAATATCTCGATCAAGGCTGTTTGCCCATTTGATGGTATTGACCGAAACGTCGAACATGTCGGCAATCTGTGAAATATTGTCACCGACTTTTACCTCATAAATACTAATATTGTCGTTTTTGCGGTTGGCAATCTCAACAAAACCACCTGCTACTCCAGATTCGGCAACAAGGGCCTTGTTTTCGGTGATATTGAGGTCGGCTCCTCCTTTGGCTGGATTGGGATCAAGGTTGGTAGCAGCTTGGAGTAGCGGTGTGGTTTGAGAGTTGTGCTGACGAGCAGGTACTGCAGGGGCAAATACTTCTTTAGAAGAGTTCGCAAAGAGTTTTTTGATAGGGGTAACCTGGAGAATGTTGGCATTCGTAAGGAGTGGATATGCAATAAGAATCAACATTACTATGAGTAATGCGGTATTCTTAGCACTATATATGTGATGTTTGGGACCTTCATCCGAAGATAAGGGACCTGCATCATTTGATGTAGATGTTTCTAAAATAAGCCAATTCTTAGGTATGCCAGTGTGCCGTTCGGTCAATGATCTATATCGTTCTGCTATTCGGATCTTTATCAGTGTAGCAAGTCTCAAACAGGTGTCAAACCTTGTCAGATGGGTATATGTAAGGTTTAAAAATAAGTATTTTTGGAGGCTTATTGATATCACGGTACAATGTTTTGACATGACGTACCTCGATTCACTGAATGCTAAGCAAAAAGAAGCTGTACTTAGTACTGAAGGACCACTCTTGATTATTGCGGGAGCAGGAGCTGGCAAAACCAAAACTCTCACATATCGTATTTTGCATCTCATAAAGAAGGGTGTTGAACCGCGCAAAATCTTAGCAATTACATTCACCAATAAAGCTGCAAAAGAAATGAAAGAGCGAGTTCATCATCTCTTGAGCGAACATTTTCCACATGATGATTGGGCAGTAACAAGTCCGTTCTTGTCGACGTTCCATTCGCTCGGTGTTTTTATTATCAAAAACGAACATCAGGCGCTCGGTATCAAAAAATTCTTCTCAATATATGATCGGAGCGATTCAATTTCATTGATCAAAAAAATAATGAAAAACAAATCGATTGATCCTAAACAAGTCGACCCCAAAACATTCATTAACCTTATCGGACGAGCTAAGTCAGACCTTATCGAATTATCTCAATACGAATCTGATGCCAATGGTGACTTTATAAAAGAGCAGGTGGCCGAAGTATGGAAGGCGTATCGCGATCAAATGCGCAAAGAGAATGCACTTGATTTTGATGATTTATTATATGAAGCCGTGCTTCTTCTCAAGCGTGATCTTGCGATTCGTCAAAAGTATCAGAAACTTTTTGAATACGTACACATTGATGAGTATCAAGATACCAATGAAGTGCAGTATCAACTTTCTAAAATGCTTGTTGAGCATCACCAAAATTTATGCGTAGTTGGAGATGCCGACCAAAATATTTATTCATGGCGTGGAGCAACCATCAAAAATATTCTTAATTTTGAAAAAGATTATCCAAGTGCACAGGAAGTACTCCTTGAACAAAATTATCGCTCAACCAAAACTATTATCGCCGCAGCCAACGGTGTCATTCGTAAAAACAAAAGGCGAAAAGACAAAAATCTTTTTACCGAAAATGCTGATGGTGACAAGGTGACTATGTTTAATGGGTACGACGAGAACGACGAAGCACGTTTTGTTATTGATGAAATGCGACGCCTCAACGAGAAGGGTATTGCGTACAAGGACATGGTTGTGTTGTACCGAGCCAACTATCAGTCTCGTGTATTCGAAGAAACTGCAATTCGTAAATCAATCCCGTACCAAATTATCGGTACACGCTTTTTTGATCGAAAAGAAATCAAGGACGTACTTGGATATCTCAAATACGCAATTAATCCCGAAGACTTCACCAGTCTTTCTCGAATTATTAATACTCCACTTCGTGGTATTGGGAAGGTGAGTGAGATGAAAATTGTTGAAGGTAAAGCGCATGAGTTGGGTGGCAAAGCACGCGACGCATACATGAATTTTGAAAGCATGATTGTGCGTATCAGAGCGCAGATTGGCAAAGTATCTGTGAGTGAAGTGCTTAAATTTATTTTTGAACATACGGGTCTTGAAATCGAATATATGAAAGACAAAGAAGATGGAATGGATCGTGTCCAAAACGTCAAAGAACTCGTATCGCTCGCTTCTAAATATGATGAGGAAGTATCTGCAGACGCACTGTTCAAGTTCATCGAGGACGTGTCACTGTATTCGGATCAAGATGAAATACAAGAAGAGGTCGATGCGATTCGATTGATGACTATTCATGCATCCAAAGGACTTGAGTTCGATTATGTTTTTATTGTTGGTCTCGAGCAAGGGCTGTTTCCGTCCGAAAGTTTTGATACAAATAAAGACGAAGAAGAAGAGCGACGATTGTTTTATGTTGCACTGACACGGGCTGGCAAAAAGCTGTATCTCACATACGCTGGTATGCGCAAAATGTATGGAAGTCTCATGGTCAACACACCGTCCGAGTTTTTGATGGACATTGCTGAAGAATATATCGAGATCTACGGAGACGAGCCTCACTACGGCGGACGAGGCAGTGACGGCGCTGATACCTCTAGCCTTGCCAAGAGTATTTTTATAGACTTCTAACATGTCATTTATACAAGCCAAAAAAAGCCTCGGGCAAAACTTTCTTAAATCAAAGAAAGCATTGCGAGCAATGGTTGACGCAGGGGAAGTGACGGCGGGCGATACTGTGGTAGAGATTGGTCCTGGCAAAGGTGCATTGACGCAGGTTCTACTTGAAACAGGTGCAACAGTTATTGCGTTTGAAAAAGATCATCGTCTCATCGAGCTATTGTCAGAGCAATTTGCACATTTTATTACAGAAGGAAAGTTTGTCTTGCATGAAAAAGATATTCTGGATGTAGATATCTCACAATTTGTTCTTGGTCCATACAAATTGATTGCTAATATCCCGTACTATATTACAGGTGAAATCACGCGGAGATTTTTGTCTGGTCAATACAAACCCATGTGCATGATATTGCTTGTTCAAAAAGAAGTAGTGCAACGCATTGTAGATCAAAAAGAAACAATCCTCTCATTAAGTGTAAAAGTATTTGGTACACCCAAAAAAATAATGACCGTCAAAAAAGAACACTTTTCGCCTGCTCCTAAAGTTGATTCGGCGATTATTCGTATCAGTGATATCCAGAGTCCTTTCAAAGATGCAGAGGATGAAGCAAGATTCTTTATGATACTCAAAAAAGCCTTTGGACAAAAACGCAAAAAAATAAACTCAACTCTCAAAGAATTTGCGGCTCAGATACCAGATTGGGATATTATCAAAGAAAAGCGACCCGAAGATTTGAGTGTGGATGATTGGCTGAAAGTAGTGAGAGGAATTTAAAAACTGCTTGTTCCAATACCTGGCATACCATATGTTGAAATAGTTCCAATCGGCGGAATTTTGCTACTTGTACACCCCTCAGAAGCTCTAAGACAAATACCTCCAGGTGTATATGAACCGAGTACGTTCACTCCTCGTGAAAAAATATTATAGTTTGCATTGAGTCGTGACACTCCAAATTGGAAGACAAGGGGAACTGTCGATTTTGAATATGAATCAAGAACAAAAAACATCCACCCTCCCGAACATCCACATTCATATGACCAGATAATCCGACCTCCTACAGGAATTTGAGCTTGTGTTGTATTCGGAGTACTCAGTATCAGTGTGCACATTACAGTTAGTATTGAGAGAAAAAATTTATGCTTCATATTGTACAAATAGTATATCACTGGTTAGACCAGTGTCATTTTCGAGTATCAAGATCCCGGTTGAAGTCGCTTGTGTTGTCGTAGTGGGTGGGAAAGAAAGAATGAATTGATTGTTTTGTGTTTGAGTAGTAAAGGTTCCGAATGAAGTTTGAATGGTCATTGTCGGAGAAAAATTTGTTCCGGTAATAAGATTATCTTTGCTCAGTGACAGTGTTGTAACTGAAGTATCTGGTGCTTGTGCGTCCGATGAAAGAACAGTGAGAGAACGAGATCCGAGAGATGGGTTACTAATTGAAAGTGTCGAAATTCCGACTGGATTATCTTGGGGAATGGTCAGGGTACAGGTGTAGTCTGAATAACAGGTAGGACTGAGTAGCTGTGTTCCGAACATAAAGGTTGCGTTTTTGAGCGCAATATCACTTGCTACATAGGTATCTTCACCCGCTTTTACAACAGTTGGATTAAGAAAAAACTGTGCCGTAGATGATAGTGCAGTGGATGTGTTTGTTGGTGTGAATGTAGAGGGTGTTTGTGTAAGGAGTGGATTAGTTTGCATAGAAACGGTCGTACCTTGTGTATCAAATTGATTGGCCTGTCCATTTGCTGTGGTTCTATCTATTGTATTAAGAAAAGTGATTGTACTATTACCTACAAAACCTGTGCCAGTTAATAATCCTAGTGGTGTAAGAATTGTTTGTGCGTTGAGGTTTTGGAAGATAACCACTGCTTGGCGTGTACGAGATCCAAAATAATCAGTTTCGTTACCAGGAGATCCTGCTCCGTCTGAGGCTACTTGTGTTGCTGGATTACTGTTGAGAATTTTTTGGAGCTCGATAACATCTGGACCAACACTTCCTTCGCTCAGAGTTCGAGTAAAACTAAATGCATGAATACTTGTAAATGGAACACACAAGATGATACACACACCGATATGCACATATTTTTTCATAAAAATATTGTAACATACCTGCGCATGATATACTTTTTGCATACATGCAAGCTCCAAGCAATAAAGTAGGATTAGTATTAATTATCGTTGTGTTGATTGTGGTATCAACGGTTAGTTTTTCTAACATAAAAAAACCAGAATACAGCGATGATTTACAAAACGTCGATCTTCTTGTCGCACTCAATACTGATCCAGAATATAAGGCAGGTGACAGTGATAATGATGGATTATTGGATTGGCAAGAAGAATTATATGGAACTGATCCGCTTAATCCTGATACGGATGGTGATGGTACATTAGATGGTGATGAAGTTAAGGATGGACGTGATCCTCGAATTGCCGGCCCTAATGATCCATTAGTAAGTTACAACGATTATTTCAAATCAGTCGCAGATCTTGAGACCTTTGCAACTGGAACAGTTACCAGTCAATTATCGGTCGATCTTTTGAGTCAGTATTTGACCTTAAAACAAAAGGATCAATTAACGGATGAAGCGTCCGAAAAACTTGTTACTGAGATTGCTCAAAATGCAGTACAAGGTATTGCAACTCAGAAGATGTTTACTCAAGAAGATTTGCCAGTAGTCACTTCAAGCAGAGAGAGTGTCAAAACATACGGTACTCAGTTTGCTCTCGAATTTGTGTCATATATGCAAAAACTAGACTCACTCAAGTCACTTTCTGATACTGTATATATTCCTGCGGTGGCAACTACGTATACCGAGTTTGCACATTCGCTCGCCGCACTCGCTGTTCCGTCTGTTGTTGTAGAAGCTCATGTTGAAATATTAAACAGGTTGTATGAGACAGGGATACTTCTTGAAATGTTGTCAGATGAAGAAAGTGATCCAGTAAAAGCAATTGCATTGATGGGTCAATATCAAGCACGAGGCAATGATTCATACCTGTACATAACTCTCGCATCTTACTTCAAAAACAATGGTATAATTTTTGACAATGATGATGCTGCGCGATTTTGGGAAAATTTTGAATCATAAACTATGAATATGTTATCGTCCAAAAAAGCTTTTCTACTCTCAATTCTTTTGACGTGTATAATGCCTGGATTTGTGAATGCACAAGGTACTCCACCTCGTGCCATCCCTGTTGATCAAACGACCCTTCAAAATATCCGTTTAGATGGGAGCCAGGCAGGAGGTGCCTTAAACGGTCAGTTTCCACAGTCTGGAGGACCATCTTTTGCGATTGGAAGTGGCAAGATGGCATCGTGTATTGGTGCATCGGGCCTTACTAATCTTGTCAAAAGCCAAATTAGCGGGTCTTTAAGTAGTATTGTGGGTAATGAAGTTCCTGTTACTGATAATGTGTTGCGTAGCAAAGATGTAGGAACTTTGGCGACAGGAGGTATTAGTTGGGATAATCTCGGATATTGTATGGTCAACTCGTTGATTGAGGCGATTGGTGCAGCGACGGTTAATTGGATCAATAGTGGGTTTGAAGGTAATCCTGTGTTTGTTGATGATCCACAACAATTTTTTGCAGATATTGCCGATATTGAGGCCGGAAGATTTTTGGGTGAAATAAGTAACGGATTTTTGTGTCAACCAATCCGAAATGTCGTGCGAGTTAACCTTACACGAAGCTACAATAATAGTATCTCTCCTTATGATACGCGATCTCAATGTACATTCTCGGGTGTTGCTGGCAATCTCGAACAGTTTATGTCGGGAGAGACATTTAGCTGGGATGATTGGTTGTCATATACTCAAAATCCTAATAATAACCCTCTTGGGGCAACAATTTATAGTCAGATTGAACTTGATAAAAGAATCGCTGCAAGTCTTGGAACTCAATCTACACTTCTTGAATGGGGAAGAGGATTCTTGTCTTTTAAAGATCCTGAAACCGGCAAAATAACAAGTCCAGGGGCTCTTGTCGAAGGTCAAATCAATCAACGACTCTTTAGTGGTGAAAGTCGAATCAATATGGCAGACGAATTTGATGAGGTAGTGAATGCGCTAGTGGATCAACTTATCAAGATTGCGATCAACGAAGTGACTCAAGCACGATAGAAGTTCACAGCTTGTATACTATATATTTCGCTTTCTCTGATATAATTTGAGCAATGAAGAAAGGTTTTTTAATGGCATTGATGGCGCTCTGTTTTTTTTCTATTCTTGTGCCTGCAGATACTGTATATGCATCGTGGGATCCTCTTGGTATTGGAGAAAAAATAGAAAGTCTTGAAACAATTGTCAATGCTATTTCTAATCCTTGGGAAACAATCTCTGCTGGAATAAGAGAAATCTATTCTGAATTACTAATGGGGTGGGCGAAACTTATTACGTGGGTAGTTGGGGGAGCTGCTTTGAGCTTTGATTATACATTGCATATGATGACTCAGATACCCGAAGGTCTTAATGGAGCCATTATAGCTGCTTGGAAAATAATTCGTGACATTGCTAACATTTTCATTGTTTTTTCGCTCTTGTATCTAGGGATTAAGACCATTATACAAGGGGATGGTTTTGCTGATAAAAAAGTTTTTGCGGCAATACTTTTTGCTGCAATAATTATAAATTTTAGTTTATTTTTTACTAAAAATATTGCATTTGATGTTTCTAATACTGTTGCTGTATCTATCATGGAAGGTGCAGGTTTGAATGAAGGTATTTCTGCAAATTCAAGAGGAGCAGACTCTGTTTCTTTCTATGATTTTTTTAGAACTTACGATAGTTCAAGCTCAATATCGGCAGGTTTCATGAAATTGGTAAGTCCACAGCAATTTCTAGAAACACAAAATCAGGCCCAAGATGGCAAAACATCCTTTCAACAATTAATGAGTAATACGGCACAAGTTATGATACTTACAGTTGTTATTGTCCTTCTCGGAGTTATATTTTTAGGTTCATGCCTTATGCTTATCCATAGGTTTGTTATTTTTGTAATGTTAATGATTACTTCTCCCTTTGGGATCGTTGCCTCTTTGATTCCTTGGTTCAAACAATACGGTAAAATGTGGTGGGATCAATTAAAAAAACAATTCCTATTCTTTCCTTCTTTTGTGTTAGTTCTTTATCTTGTACTAATGATTGTAGGAACAATTAATCAAAATAACAGACTTATATTAGGTGATCCAGCATCAACATATTCCTTTATTTTTAATTTTATTATTATGATGTTCTTTATGTTCGGTATCTTGATTTTGCCTGGCAAAATGGGGGCTGCCGGATCTGATATTATGTCAAATACTGGAAAGTGGATGAAATCTCAAGTTTCTACTTCAAAGATTATTGGCCGTCCACTTGGAATGGTTGCAGGAGGAGCTGCTGTGACAGGAAGGACTGTTGGAGGACGTCTTATTGGAGGTGGGTTAGCTGACAATAAATGGATCAAAAAACGTGCTCAAAAGGGAGGGTATTTTGCGCAAAAAGCAATTAAGACTGGAGCAAGTCTTCGAGATTCTACTTTTGATGTGCGAAATATTGATGCGGTCAAAAAGAGTTCACTTGGCAAAGGAATGGGTACTGGTATAAAAAATTGGAAAGATGCAGTTAAGACAAAACAAGAAGATATTAAGAAAAAGAAAGACAAAGAGATGAAGATGTTTGGTTTTGATAAGCTGCATGAGACTGATGAAGCTAAGAAGAGAATCGTCGCGGCTGAAGATAGTCGAAAAATAGTAGAACAAGAAGTTAAGGATGCTCGTAGAGCATACGAAGCTGATCGAAGTGATGCTAAATTTGACGTATTAAAGGCTGCTGAAATAAAACTAAAAGTAGCTGAAGGACGAGTTGGAGCCGAAAAGAATATTGGAGAATTTATGTACTCAGAACAATTGAGAAAGAAAACACGTAGATCTTTTGGTGTAAAAGGTAAGGCACATAAGGAGCTACGAGAGGAACTTAATAAGAAATGGCAACGAGAGGGACAATCGTCTGGTAAAAAGAAGGAGATAGTCGAAAAGAAAAAAGTTGAGAAAGAGCTTAATGATGATGGAAAATCTTCTAATCCAACACCGTCACCTACGCCACCTACGCCTTAAAAATTATTAGTCTAAATATAATCACAATAAATATGGAAGAAAAAAATTTACAACAACTCATTAAAGAATACGAACAAAATATGCCACCAGAAATCATGAAATTAGTTCATGATTTTGAATGGAAAAGAGAATTACGGATGATTGTACAACAAAATCAATTAATGATTGATGTTGGGGCGGATTTGGAGCAGAGTGTATATCTTATAATCCTTGGTGTAGCAGATGCTGATGAGGTATATGAAAGGATGATCGATACACACAATCTCTCAGAAGATCAAGCTCGAAGAGTTCTGGGTGACATTGAGACTCATATTTTTAACCCTCTTTATAAAAAATTGGTAGCACTTGATTCTCAAGAAAATGATACACCAGGAATCCTCACTCGCGCTCAAAAATCAGAAGACCCCGAATCTCGTGATGATATTTTGGCTGAGATAGAACGTGAACCACAGGGGATTGATGAGGATGACGAAGATCTTATCCTTCGAAGCATTCCACACCCATCAGTTTCAATCGATACTCGTGATCCGCGTATGGAACCAGGGGGTCAGACACCAGTACAGACACCGGTCTTGCCGCATCAGGAGACTCAAACACCAGGAACGCAAGCCCCTTCTACACCTATTGTTCAATCGCCAGGGGTAGCACAACCGTTCTCATTGGATATGCAAGGTAATCGAACAAATCCACAACAAGTTGTGCCACAATCACAAGAAGCCACAGTTCAACAATCAACACCACAGCAAGCTACTCCTTCTCCGTTATTTAAAATGAATACACAAGCACCTCAAGCACCCGAGACAATTACAGGAATTCGTGCGGATCATATTGAGAGCGCTCTCAAAAAACCAACATCAGTTACTAATGAGTTGTCTGCTGACACTCCTGTACCTACAAAAGGATATGTTGCAGATCCATATCGCGAACCGATACAATAAAACATATGCAATACCAAGTCCCTCAGTTTATCGAAGTTGAAGACAAAATCTTTGGACCACTTACGTTCAAGCAGTTTTTGTATGTGGGGGGCGGTGCTGCACTTGGGTTTATTATTTGGACCATCCTCCCCACCTTCCTGGCAATCTTAATTGGTGCTCCTGTTGTTGGGTTTTTTATGGCAGCGGCATTTTTGCAAGTGAATGGTCGTCCATTTCTTGTGTACATTGAAGGAGCAGTTCGATATGCATTTTCTGCAAAATTGTATGTATGGAAAAAAATAGAAAAAAAGCCTCAAAAAACAGAAAAAAAGAAAGTTGAACAACCACAAGTAACTCTCCCTCGTCTTTCACAAAGCAAACTTCGAGAAATATCATGGGGATTAGATGTCGAAGATAGATTTGATGGTAAATAAGTGAAGAGCTTATACACTCAATTGTGTGTGATGTGATATAATTTTGGAAATGTCAGATATAAAAAATCAAACTCAAGCGTTTGTTCCTATCAAAGAAGTGCGAGATGGAATTATTATTCTCAAAGATGGTTCGATGCGGGCTATCTTGATGACTTCATCGGTCAACTTTGCACTTAAGTCTGAAGATGAACAAAAATCTATTATTTATCAATTCCAAAATTTTCTTAATGGACTTAATTTTGATATACAGATTTTTGTACAGTCACGAAATCTTGATATACGACCGTACGTATCGCTTTTGCAGGATCGACTAAAAGTTCAAACAGATGATCTTATGAAGATTCAAATCAAAGAATATGTACAGTTCATCAAAAGTTTTACCGAACAAGCAAACATTATGACCAAACGGTTTTTTGTTGTGATTCCGTATACTCCACTCGGAATTGATCTCACCAAGAAAAAAACATTCTTTGGATCAAAGTCTGCTGTTCAAAAAAAACAAGACGCTTCGGATGCCTTTGCTGAGAGTCGTATGCAAATTGCACAACGAATCGATGTTGTACTTTCGGGAGTGTCGCGTACAGGAGTGCGAGCAGTGCAACTTGGAACCGAAGAGGTGATTGAAGTATTTTATCAATTATTTAATCCAGGAGAGGCCGAAAAACCACTCTCACTTTCAAATTAATATGGGAATATTTAGCTTTTTAAAACAAAATGGGGACGACAAAAAAGATATTCCAGCAATAAGTTCATTTTTGCCACAAGAAATATTTCAAGCGGGTACTCTCGAGTTGCAAGATATCATCGCACCACCTGCACTCAAAGTAACTCCACGAGAGATTCATCTTGGAGACAAGATCGTGCGAACCCTTTTTGTGCTTTCGTACCCTCGCTTTTTGAGTGATGGTTGGTTTTCTCCTATTATCAACTTGGATAAAGTGTTTGATGTTTCGATTACAGTGCATCCAATCGATACTGCACAAGTATTGCGTTCGTTCAAAAAACGAGTTGCCGAAGTTCAAAGTCAGATCTCTTCTCGAGAAGAAAAGGGTCTTGTACGAGATCCGATGCTTGATACGGCATACCAAGATCTCGAAGCGTTGAGAGACAACCTACAGCAAGCTCAAGAAAAGATTTTTGATGTAGGGCTTTACATTTCGATATATGCAGATACAGTCGACGAGCTCAATAAATTAGAATCTGAGGTCAAATCAATTCTTGAAGCGCAACTTGTATATACTAAGCCTGCAATTTTTCAACAAGAACAAGCCTTTAATAGTGTTATTCCAGTCGCGCAGGATTTGCTTGGAGTGTATTCAAAACTTAATACATCACCTCTCTCAAGTATTTTTCCATTTGTTTCTTTTGACCTTACAACTGATAAAGGGATTTTGTACGGGATTAATCGACACAATTCAAGCCTTATTCTTTTTGATAGATTTCAACTCGAAAACTATAACTCGGTTGTGTTTGCAAAGTCTGGATCAGGTAAGTCATACGCCACTAAGCTTGAGATTTTGAGGTCTTTGATGTTTGATACTGAAGTAATTGTGATAGATCCAGAGCGAGAATATGAATATCTTGCTGAGTCTGCGGGAGGACGATATTTTAGTATTTCGCTTAATTCTGAACATCATATTAATCCATTCGATCTTGCAACACCTAAAGAAGACGAGTCTCCTTCGGATGTCCTTCGATCAAAGATTGTGAACCTTGTGGGACTTTTTAGGATTATGCTTGGAGGATTGACTCCAGAAGAAGATGCAATTATCGATCGAGCTATTACCGAAACTTACGCTCTCAAGGATATTACGCCTGATGCGGACTTTTCGGGCGCACAACCACCACTTCTATCTGATTTTGAATTAGTGCTTGCTGGTATGGAAGGTGCCGAAAGTCTTGTTCAAAAACTATCCAAATATACCAAGGGGACATGGGCTGGTTTTATTAACCGACCAACAAACATCGATATCAATCGAAAATTCATCGTGTTTTCGATTCAAAACATGGAAGACGAGCTCAAGCCTGTTGCGATGTATCTTATTACGGACTTTATTTGGAGTGCAATTCGTAAAGAAACCAAAAAACGCCTCCTTATTATTGACGAGGCATGGTGGATGATGAAGTCCGAAGACACTGCATCCTTTTTGTACGGCTTGGCTAAACGAGGGCGAAAGTATTACTTAGGAATATCTACCATCACGCAAGACGTAGAAGACTTTTTGAGGTCACCATACGGTCTTCCTATTATTACCAACTCGTCAATGCAACTTTTGATGAAACAATCTGCTTCATCTATCGACATTGTTCAACAAACCTTTAATTTGACCGATGAAGAAAAATATCTTCTTCTCGAATCTGATGTCGGAGAAGGAATATTCTTTGCTGGTCTCAAACATGTCGCTATTAAAATCATTGCGTCATACACCGAAGATCAAATTATCTCCTCTGATCCTGCTCAGATTATGGCAATCAAAAAAGCAAAGGCGGAGTTCGGTGAAGAAAGATAATTTGCTGTGATATCATGTAATGCATGGAATCATCATTCTCAAATGTTGAGCAAAGACGGTCTCGATCATCTGATCGGTATCTAAATAATAGAATTGAAGGTTGGAATAGGAGGACAAATCAAGAGAACATACATAGTCAAGATTCTTCTGTTATGTTGGATCGCAGGTATAGTCCACGAAGGCTTCGTCGTACAATTAAAAAAGAATTTCAAGCCGAGGCGATATCGTTATTGGGTGATGATCAACATGCTCGAGAAATGTATGAAGAGTTCGGAAAGATATCTCAGCTTGAAGAATTAGCCTCTATACAAGTTGTAAAACGAGGTTTCCCTTTCGTGGTATTTTCTCTGGCTATCTTCTTTGATCTTTTTAATATAGCGCAATTATCGGGTCTTTTATATGTTGTAACTGTTATTGCTAATATTGGGTTTGCTATATTTCTCTTCTTCTGGTTTTTTGGTCGATTGAGTACTATTTTTAAGATAGGATCAAGAATGGGGAGTAAGTACATTATAAAAATTTTAAATCGACAAATTAGAAGAACGATTGGTCGAAAGATATCTCGTCGATTAGCTGCAATTCTTATTGTGAAGATCGTACCTTTGATTGGAATATTTGCTTCAAACGCCTTCTTTGTTTTTCTTGTTTACAATGATGAAAAAAAGATTGTACAAAAATATATATTATTGGTAGAGACTGCTACTAGCCTTGTAGAAAAGATGAAAAAAGCAAGGCGAAACGAAATTGTATCCACATAACATCTCGTGGAGGAATAGTCTGTTATTCAGCATGGTACACTGTATATCATGTCAAAACAACTCAAAATGCGCGCCATCCAAAAGAATCTTGAGAATCTTACACAATCTCCATTGTATGCATATCGTATTGAGTATGGATATGTTCCGGTTATTGGGGAAGGGGATCTGGATGCAAAAATTATGTTTATAGGTGAAGCTCCTGGTAAAAATGAGGCAATAAGCGGAAAACCATTTTGCGGTGCTTCAGGTAAAGTGCTTGATCAACTCCTTTTGTCTGCAGGTTTGGATCGAGAGTCTGTATACATTACCAATATCGTCAAAGATCGACCTCAAGACAATCGAGATCCAAAACCATTCGAGATAGATTTATATGCGCCATTTTTGAAAAAACAAATCGATATTATACGACCCACCGTTATTGCACCTCTTGGAAGATTTTCTTCAGAATTTATTTTAAAAGAATATGCTCGAATGTCAGAAGTTGCGTCCATAACTCAATTGCATGGAAGCGTACATGAAGTCGTGTTGTCTTGGGGAAGTGTGTATGTTGTTCCGCTTTTTCATCCTGCTGTTGCAGTATATAATCGAAAACGTCTTGACGAACTGTGTATAGATATTAAAAAAATAAAAAAATTGATACAAACACCCTGACTCCTTTACTCTTTAGTTAATACTCTTTACACTATATCTATGAAAGGATTTACACTTGTTGAACTTATTTTTGTTATCGCGATAATGGGAGTACTCACATCGATAGTTGTTTCCTCCATGAATACTTCACGAATCAAAAAAGAACAAGATCAAATTGTGCAAACACTTGCTGTTCATCTTGAAAAACAAAAAGCAGACACACAAGCGGGCAAAGACGGAGCAGTGTATGGTGTCAAAATATCTCCTGATTCGTATGTGCTGTATAAAGGAACTTCGTTTTCTCCTTCAGCACCTACTAACACAGAAATCACACTCCCTTCTGATTATCAAATTGAAGAGACATTAACTAATGCAAATAATCTCATTAACTTTTCTCGACTGACAGGAGATGCAAATGAAGTTGCAACATTAACTATTAGGCATATCGAAAATAAAGTTACTCCACAGCAAATAGTTATTTCAAAAAATGGCTCAATCTCTGTGATAGAATAAAAGTAATGAAAACTTCTTCCATCAAAGGAATCAGTATTGTCGAAATAATTGTTGCAGCAACAATTATTGCTGTATGTGTCGTGGGGATTGTTGGCGCTATTAGAGTCTATATGCAAGTTGTATATCAAAACACACGAGAGACTCAAGCCGTGTTGTTGCTTGACGAAAC
>JAULZV010000035.1:0-10734 GCA_032117135.1 Minisyncoccota bacterium | reverse complement strand
TCAGATATCGTTTAAGTTCAATACCGAATAATTCCTTTTTTGTTCCCATTGTCATATACCGACTACACTAACAGGAATTATGAGCTATACGACTGTGGTTCACTGATGTTTTTTATGAGCTATTAGGGAGACTTCACAAATAGAAATAAATCGGTTAGAATAGCCAAACACGTAATTCGTGTAGGCTCTTTTAACTCTGTGGACCACCATTAATACGCCACTTTAGCTCCTAGTCACTTGACTGCCGTGAGACGGGCCAAGTGACAGGGTAGAGTCAGCCGTTTTGTTGAGAGAAATTAAATACGCCACTTTAGCTCCTGGTCACTTGACTGCCGTGAGACGGGCCAAGTGACAGGGTAGAGTCAGTCGTTTTGTTGATAGAAATTAAATACGCCACTTTAGCTCAGTTGGTAGAGCAGCCGTTTTGTAAACGGCAGGTCGTCAGTTCGAATCTGACAAGTGGCTCACATTCGTTTCGTTTTGAATCAGGTAGTTAGATATTTCACGCAGTTTTCCCCTTGAAAAATAACCTTTTTGTGGTAATCTGCTTTATACATGGATACTGAAAAATATTACCTCAAAGTCGCCCATGCTCGTGACCTTACGGGCAAAGACAGGATATTATTTCGTCTTCTGGAAATTCTTCCGGGAGCTTTGATGTGGGGAACATTTGCACTCGTCATCCTTCTTTCAATTTTTAAACCTGTTTGGGCAGCGATTTTTATTATTGCATTTGATTTGTATTGGCTTCTCAAGACGGTATATCTTGGATTCCATCATCATCACAATTGGAAAAGACTTCGACATAATCGTAATTTGGATTGGCAAAAAATGTTGAGTCATCTCAAATATGAACATCTCTATCACATGGTAATTTTGCCATACTATAACGAAGGATTAGAAGTGATCGAAGGGAGCATCAAATCACTTTTGTCATCAAAATATAAAAAGAGCCGAATGATTATTGTGCTCGCATCCGAAATGAGAGCGGGGGATACTGCGTACGGATATGCTAAATTGATGGAAGAAAAGTACGGTAACGAATTCGCACATTTTGTAATTTCACGCCACCCAGCAGGACTTGAAGGAGAAATAAAAGGGAAGGGACCAAATATTAGTTGGGCAGCAGAGCAGGCGCGTGTTGAAATACTTGATGCACATAATATCCCATACGAAGATGTTATCGTGTCTGCATTTGATATCGATACTGTGGTAGGTGATCAGTATTTTGGTTGTCTTACATGGAACTATGTAACGCATGAAGATCCTCACAGTGTTTCATTCCAGCCGATTCCTTTGTATAACAACAATATTTGGGAAACTCCCGCAATTTCTCGTGTAGCTGCAATGACAAGTACGTTTTGGCAAATGATTCAACAAGAGCGACCTGAAAAGCTTGTGACATTTTCTTCTCACTCACTTTCTTTCAAATCACTTTACGAAGTTGGATATTGGCAAAAAAACATGATCTCGGACGATTCGAGAATTTTCTTCAATTTGCTTTTGGCTCGTGATGGTAATTATGGTGTTGTACCATTGTCGTATCCAGTATCAATGGATGCGAACCTCGCGCCTACATGGACTCAAACTGTCAAAAATATCTACCGTCAGCACTTTAGATGGATGTGGGGAGTTGAAAACATCCCATACCTATTGTTTGGATTTATTAAAAACAAAAAAATTCCTTTCAAAACCAAATTCAATCATGCCTTTATTCAGCTAGAAGGATTTTGGTCCAATGCAACAAACCCAATTATGATTTTGGTACTTGGATGGTTGCCAATTATTCTCGGAGGACCCGAATTCAGAGATAGTGTTCTTTCGTATAATCTCCCACACATCACGCAAACACTCATGACCATTGCTACACTAGGTTTGATACTGTCCGTGGTTATTGCTGCAAGTCTTCTTCCAAAGCGTCCAAAGCACCTCAAAAACAAAAAACTTTTGTGGATACCGCTTACATTGCAATGGATCTTTGTACCACTTACAATTATAGTATTCGGGTCATTGCCAGGAATTCATGCGCAGACACGATTGATGCTTGGTAAGTATGTGGGAGAATTCTGGGTCACTCCTAAACATCGCAAATAAACATGAAGCCACTTACAACAAAACAGCGATCACGATCATTGCTATTACTGACAATACTTTTTATTTTGTGCGCTCCGATTATTCTTTTGTATTCTCTTGGATATAGACTGGATGATCAATTCACACTTCAAAAGACTGGTGGAATTTTTATTCACTCAGATATTTCTAATTCAACGATATTCTTTGATAAAGAATTTCTAAAAAATAACGGAATCTTTATTCGAAATGCGTTGATTCAAGATCTCACTCCTAATAAATCTTATCTCGTTGAGTTCCATAAAGACGGATTACAAAGCTGGGTTAAAGAACTATATGTCTATCCAAGTATTGTTACCGAAGGGCGAGTGTTGATGTTGCCTACTCAATTTGAAACACGAGAAATATTGCAATATGTTGATTCAAATAATGTTGCAACTTCAACATTAATATCTACATCAACTGCCGCTGCAAGTAATTATGCTAATCCAGAATTTGCTACAGTTAAGAATTTGTTTGCAACCACTACAAAACCTATCGAACCTCCTGTGCCTGCAACCACTACACCAATCTCAACTACTACAATTGATGAAGAATCTGTTCAAAAGAGCGACCTTGAAATATTCTTTGAAACCTTAGAGATAAAAGAGTACGAAAAACTTCCAAACTTTATTGTTGATGGAAAAGAAGTTTCTTGGCTTGATGCAGGAAATATCCAGCTTCACTGGATTGATGATCTGTCATCAATTCCATATTATTATTGTGGTGGATTGGAACGAGAATGTATTCGACATATCGAACTGGACTGGGGAGAAGAAATAAAACGATTCGAATATTTTCCTGGGAGAGATGATGTGTGGATTGTACTTGTGGGAAGTGGTATTTATGCGGTTGAAGTCGATGGAAGAAGTCAAAGAAATATTCAAACAATTTATGAGGGTAAGAATCTTGATTTTAGACTTACGCCAAATGACCGAATTATTATTAAGGAAGGATCAGCTTTCTTTGAAATAGTTCTATAGACTTTCTAATGTAAAGTTTTGCACTGAGATCGATTTTGATTACAATAACAATAACCACAACAGACATGAATCAAATATCAACACAAGGTCATCTACATCCAAATACCTCAATGATAGAAGGGATTGTACGAATTTTTAAAGAAATGGGCTTTGTTGTAGTAGATGGTCCTGAAATGGAAGATGAATGGCACAACTTCGACGCGCTCAATGTTCCTAAAGATCATACATCGAGAGATATGCAGGATACGTTCTGGCTTCGTAATGGTAAGCTCTTGAGAACACATACTTCGAGTGTACAAATCAGACATATCGAGTCACACAAGCCTCCTTTTGCAATTGTCGCACCAGGAAAGGTATTTAGAAATGAAGCGACCGATCGTACGCATGAAGCGCAATTTTTTCAGTTTGAAGCGCTTGTGGTTGCTAAAGATATTACTGTTGCACATTTGCGATACTATCTTGAAACGTTTCTCAAAAAAGTGTTCGGTGATGATACAGTTATTAGATTAAGACCGAGTTTCTTTCCTTTTGTAGAGCCGGGTTTTGAAGTTGATATGCAATGCGGAGTTTGTAAGGGAACAGGATGTTCGACGTGCAAAAAAAGCGGCTGGATCGAAATACTCGGTGCAGGCCTTGTGCATCCAAATGTCTTAAACTCTGCAGGAGTTGATCCACGAGAGTGGTCAGGTCTGGCTTTTGGGGTGGGAGTAGACCGGCTTGTTATGATGCAAACTCGACTTGATGATATTCGTAATTTATATACCGGTGACTTAAGAGTAATACGACAATTTTAATATGAAAGTATCTTATACATGGCTACAGCAATATTTTGAAACACAACTTCCTCCTCCAAAAGAGCTTGCGGATTTGCTCAATATACGTGCGTTTGAAGTTGAAGATATTGAAGAACATAATGGAGATAGTATTTTTGAAATAAAAGTTACACCTGATCGCGCACCTGATTGTCTTTCGCATCTTGGTATTGCACGAGAGGTGAGTATCCACACAGATCTTCCGCTTAAGACAGTGTGGGAGGTTGCAGATGTGCCAGCTGATTTTGAAACCGTGTATGCCGTAGATGCCGATCCTACAATTTGTAATCGGTATATGCTCCGAGAAATCAAAAACGTGAGTGTTACTGAGTCTCCTTTAGAACTCAAACAAAAACTCGAATCAATTGGTCAACGATCAATTAATACTATTGTTGATATTACAAATATTGTAATGTATGAAATTGGTCAACCGATGCATGCGTTCGATGCTCATAAAATAGATGGAAAAGTGATCAAAATCGCACCACCTAAACACACTTATATTACAACGCTTGATAATAGAGAAGTTGCTCTGACAATCGAAGATTTTACAATTCAAGATGCACAGGATGATCTTGCTATTGCGGGAGTAAAAGGAGGCAAAAAAGCAGAAGTGAATACTCAAACTACTGATATCATTCTCGAGTCCGCTAACTTTTTGCCTGTACACGTACGCAAGACTTCTAAGAGAACAGGGATTCAAACTGATTCGTCTAAGCGATTTGAGAATGGGCTTACACCACTTCTTGCGCGCAAAGCTCTCGCACTCGCCTCTGAATATATTCAAAAATATGCATCGACTAGTGCAACTCAATTTTCAAATATCATTGATGTATATCCGCGACCAATACGGCGACCATACGCAGTTGGTTTGAGAATTGATGCGGTCTCTCAAAAACTAGGAGTGAATATTTCTGAAGAAAAAATCTTACACATACTTGATAAGATTGGAATACAGTATAAACAGGTTAATGTGAAAGAATCTGTTCTTGCGCTCGTTCATGAAACGATTGGTGTACCATACAAATGGGGAGCAAGCGTACAATTTGATTCTCTAGATGTGTTTGATTGTTCTTCACTCACTTCTTTTGCATATGCTCAATCAGGTGTTCAAATCCCACGAATATCCGTAGATCAATTTTTCTTTGCACCAGAAATAAAAAAAGAAGAGCTCGAGCCAGGTGATCTTATTTTTGCCAATACAGGGAATCTTGTTCATGGTATTCACGCGAAGTCAGTACAATTTTTGCCGGGAAGTATAGTTGAACAAGGTGTCGATCATGTCGGGATATATATTGGAGATGGTAAAGTTTTGCATGCTGGTTCGGAGATTGGGGCAGTTGCAATCGAATCTATTCAAGAATCAAACTATTTTAAAAACATTGTCAAATACGGGCAACTTGTCAAAACAGGCGAGACTCGATATGTATTGGAGATACCTTATGAACGCATGGATATTCGTTCAGAGATAGACATCATTGAAGAAATTGGTCGAATATATGGATATGAGCAGATTACTCCAGTACAGCCGATTCTTGATCCTCAGTCGGCTCAGATAACAACATATGATGCAATCAATACGATCAAGAGTCATCTTATTGATCAAGGGTTTGACGAAGTGATAACGTACACTTTCCTTAAGAAGGGTGATATATCAGTCGTTAAGCCACTAGCTCAGGATAAAGCATATCTTCGCACTACGTTACACAAAGGCCTGACTGATGCGCTTGAGCTCAATTTTAAAAATAAAGAATTGTATACTCTTGATGTTATAAAAATATTTGAAGTAGGGCATGTGTTTACTGATGAGGGCGAAAAAACTATCCTTGGTATTGGAGTCAAAAGTGCCCACAAAAAACAAAAAAGCAAACAAATACTGGAAGAAATACTTACGCATATCGAACAGTCTACTGGCATTACACTCGGAGTGGTCATTGCTGATGCTCAAGAAGTGGTAGAAATAGTGTTGGATCCAATTCTGGACTCAATTACTCATACGCATAATTCGCTCTACACTTTGTCTCCTCGTCCATACGCTCCGTTTTCTTTATATCCATTTATGACGCGTGATATTGCAGTATGGGCAAACGCCTCAAAATCAAAAGCAGATATCGAAAAAATAATAGTTGATCTAAGTGGGGAGTTGCTCGTGCGCTATGATTTGTTCGACGAGTTTTCAAAAGATGGTCGATCTTCATATGGATATCGGTTAGTGTTTCAATCATTTGAGCGAACACTTACTGATGATGAGGTTAATCCGATTATGGAGTCTATCTATAACGCACTCAAGTCAGATCCTGATTTTGAAATACGTTAAAATATGAAGCTTGATATTCCATTCTTTTCTCAACTTGACACTACTATACCTGCAGAACTCAAGTATTCCGTATGTGCACTCGCTTGCGTTAAGATGGTCTTAGATTCAAAAGCTCTGACCAATAATTTTGATGGTCTCTATAAAGAAGCATGCATTGTCGGAGGGCGCGAACACGCAGGATGGACTCACGAAACTATTGTTCGCATATTTCGTAATCATGGTGTGCATGCCTACAGGCAAGAATTCAAGGCTCATACCATCGATCTATTGACGGGTGGATTTGCGGAAGCACCTCATGCATCATCTTTTGCTATGGATGGTATATCAAAAATAAAACGCAGTATAGATAATGGAAATCCGGTCTTGATATCAGTCCTGCCTGGATTTGGGGATAATACAGGGGATCACGTGATACTTGTTATTGGATATGAAGGAGATTCGCTCATTATCTACGATCCCTTGAGTGTACCTGAATCTGGTGCAAGAATCCTGCCCTTGGACATACTTTTGAAGTTTTGGAAACGATTGACGGTGTTTGTAGAATAATTGCGTACACTTGTTGATATGGGTATACTAAAACAATGAATACAATTGGACAATGGATAGTATCTGCACTCGCAATTGCGATTACTTCGTATCTTCTTCCTGGTGCTCAAGTCACTATGATAGGTGCATTAGTTGTTACTGTTGTTTTGGCACTTCTCAATACATTTATTAAACCAATTATTTTTGTACTGACACTGCCTATTACTATTCTCACAATTGGATTGTTTACTTTGGTGATCAATGCACTTCTTGTTATGCTTGCTGCAAGTATAGTCCCTGGTTTTGCAATCGATGGATTTTGGACTGCTTTATTTTTTGCGATCATTCTCTCACTCATCAATATGTTTTTTGGAGTTTCTAGTTCTCAAAAATCTAAGCACGTCTAGTTTATTGATGTGTGTTCGACAAAGTATCAGCCATGTGACACTTGGAATCCAACATGAAATAAATGTTGCCCATGCCGCTCCTTGTATTCCGTGAGTCGGTATAAAGAGTGCATTGAGAGTAATGTTTGCAAGTAAGCCAGGGATCATAATGAGGAGCAGTACGAATACTTTATTTTTGATAATCAAAAATTGGTGCAACAGCAATGTAATAGAAGATGCAATGATGCTCCATGCATAGATTTGGAGAACTCCTGTAGAATATTCAAATTCTTTTCCAAATAATGTATGTACAATAATTTCTGAAAAAAGGTTAAGAAAAACAGCTGACCCAATAGCAATACATACCAAAAAAGATCCAAGATATACTATCCGTGTTTTGAATGTGTGTTGCGAATCTATTTTTGCATTTACAAGTGCAGGGAAGAGAGAAGTAATAATGGTGGCTGGAACAAGAAGCCATAATTCGATAATTCGAACAGGCGCATCGTATAGACCAACAGATCGAGCGTCGAGGATATTTTTGATCATGATGTGATCAACTTTTGTATAAATAACGGCAAGAGCCGAAACAAGCATGAGAGGCCAACTGTCGCGAATAAGTTTTGTGGCAATGTTTCGATCATAATACCACTCTTTGATGGGTCCGTATATTTTGTTTCGTGCGTACAATATTAGAATAAGAATCAAAAAAGTTTCAAAAACCATTACTGTTGCAAGATACAAGACGCCCTTTCCTCCCAGTACAAGAAGTATTTTGATAAGTGAGGTCACAAAAAAAGAAATGGCAAAAATAATAGAAGAAATTTTGGCATTGACATCAGCTTGAAATTCGGACGCTACGATATAAGCTCCTCCAAAGTAATAATTAAAACTTAGAATAAAGATTGCCCAAAACGATACGTCTATATCTGAAAAAAGAAATGCACTTATAAGTGTCAAAATTTGTGCAATGAATGCTGAAATAAATGTAATGCGAAATGCAGTCCCAAGGTACGCGTTTTTTTGATCGGGGTAGGTGACAAGTTCGCGATACATAATGTTATTAATTCCGAGACCTACAATAAACCAAAACAAAGCGACAAAACTAATGGTGTAGCTGAGTTGTCCGTAGTTTTCGGGTCCAAGTATTCGAATTGTAATTAAGACTGTTACAAAAGAAGTAACGAGACGTGCCATGCTTGAAAAAAATATCCACCCTGTGTTTTTGAGGTATTTTTTGAAGCTCGCTTTGATCCATATGGGGCGAGTTTTTTGAAGAAGAGTAGATAGCATAATATCTGATACTGTATCAAAAAACCCCTATTTTTACTACTTAAAATGCTTTGATTAAGTAGGGTTGGTTTGGTATACTAGTACCAATATGGCAAAAAAAGAAAAAGGATACGGAGCAAGCGAAATTAGAGTACTAGAAGGATTGGAGCCTGTTCGAGTGCGTCCAGGTATGTACATTGGTACAACAGGTCCAGACGGTCTACATCACCTTGTTACCGAGATTTTTGATAACTCACGGGATGAAGCTATGGGTGGATACGCGAATCGAGTGGAGATCTCTCTTTTGCCAGGTAACTATGTTCGGGTAGCTGATAACGGTCGTGGTATCCCAGTCGATAAACACAAGACAACAAAGGTTTCGGCTCTCGAGACTATTATGACCGTACTTCACGCCGGAGGTAAGTTCGGAGGAGAAGAAAGCGGATACAAAGTATCAGGAGGTCTTCATGGTGTAGGTGCATCTGTTGTAAACGCACTTTCAGAGCATACTGTCGCTGAGGTACATAAAGATGGCGGACGATATATCCAAGAATATGCTCGCGGCAAAAAACTCGCTGATGTCAAAAAAGTGGGGAATTCAGATAAGAACGGAACAATCATTAGATTCAAGCCTGATGATCAAATTTTCCCAAGTACTGATTTTTCATATGATCGAATCGTAACTCACTTACGACAACAAGCATATCTTGTAAAAGCTTTTATGATTACAGTGATTGATGCTCGTGAGTATACAGGCAAAATCGATCTTGATACATCGTATTTTCTTTCAGATACAGATATAGAGGCGCCAGCTCAGACATTTTATTTTGAAGGAGGATTAAGATCTCTTGTTGCATTTTATAATCAGACTCAAAAAGCGGTGCATAATACGATCTTTTATGTCGAAAAACAACACGAAGATGTTGTTGTTGAAGTTTCGTTGCAATACGTAGATGACCTTTCTCCTCGAATCGTCGCATTCGCAAACAACATCTATAACCCAGAAGGCGGTACGCATATCACAGGATTCAAAACTGCCTTAACGCGTAACCTTAACAACTACGCCAAAAAGAACAAACTTCTCAAAGAAGGAGATTCTTTTTCGGGAGAAGATGTGCTTGAAGGATTGACTGTTGTAGTATCGGTCAAGATGCCCGAGATTCAGTTTGAAGGACAAACCAAAGCCAAGCTCGGATCAGTAGAAGCACGAGGTGCAGTTGAGAGTGTGTTTTCGGACGCATTCAATGAGTATCTTGAAGAAAATCCAGATGATGCTAAGCAGATTATCAATAAAGTATATCTGGCACTCCGAGCACGAAAGGCTGCAAAGGCTGCCAAAGACTCTGTACTTCGAAAGGGTGCACTTGAAGGAATGACTCTTCCTGGAAAGCTTGCTGACTGTCAGACCAAGTCTGCGGAAGAAGCTGAACTCTTTATTGTAGAGGGAGACTCTGCGGGCGGTACTGCCAAGACAGGACGAGATAGGCGTACACAAGCAATCTTGCCACTTCGAGGTAAGATTCTTAACGTAGAGCGAGCACGGCTTGATAAGATGCTTGCATCAGAGCAGGTGCGTAACCTTGTTGTTGCGCTTGGAACTGCAATTGGAGATACCTTTGATATTTCAAAACTACGATATCACAAAATTATCATTGCAACTGACGCCGACGTCGACGGATCTCACATTCGAACATTGATTTTGACACTCTTTTACCGATACTTCAGACCGGTTATTGATGGAGGATTTTTGTATATTGCACTCCCACCGTTGTACAAGATTGTATATAACAAAAAAACTCACTATGCATATACTGACGAAGATCGCGATGCAATCTTTAAAGAGATCGGATATCAACAACCTGACACTGATGAAGTTATCGAAGATGGAGATGAACAAGAAGTTGAAGGTGAGGCTGATGGTAAAGACAGCAAAAAATCTCAAAAGAAACCAAGTATCCAACGATATAAGGGACTTGGAGAAATGAACGCTGAAGAACTCAAAGAAACAACTATGGATGCAAATAACCGTGTTCTCAAGCAAGTGACTGTGGACGATGCGGTGATGGCAGATCAGGTGTTTGATATGCTTATGGGTACTGATGTGCCAGCTCGAAAATCATATATTGTTTCGAATGCAAAAGAGGCGACAATTGATATTTAGGAAAGGGAGTGAAATACAAAAGAGGGGCGGCCTGTGGCCGCCCCTCTTTTCTTAATAGAACCCCGCCCGGAGCATTCGTTAAGTCAGATGAGCTAAAATACTCTGGAGGGCGGGGGGACTCTATATGGCACTTTATATACCAAGCATGATAAGCTTTCCTCATGAAGAT
>JAULZV010000034.1:0-6551 GCA_032117135.1 Minisyncoccota bacterium | reverse complement strand
ACGAGGAACCATCGCCAACAAGACACGAAAGAACAAGCTCAAGATGGTAAAGGGCTATCGATTCGGTCGAAGCACCAAAGAGCGAGAAGCAAATACAGCTATCCGACACGCAGGTAAGTCAGCATTCAACGACCGACGCAAGAAGAAAGGAACCTTCCGATCTCTTTGGATCGTCCGATTGAACGCAGCACTTGTACCGTATGATATTTCGTATAGCCGATTCATCGATAAGCTTCACAAGAGCAACATCAAACTGAACCGAAAGGTACTATCAGAACTCGCAGGTACAAACCCAGCAAGTTTTGATCGAATCGTGAGAGAGATTCTTAAGTAATCCCCTTTCGTTCATATCACAAAACACCGCACGAGTTGCGGTGTTTTGTTTTGTCGCACCACTTAATGGAGAATGTCCGTCCGCATCTACCTGGTTCGAACGACTCCACTCAATGGTAAGGGTACAAGTGCAGGCCCCTGCAAAATACGGTAAGTCCCTTTTTCCGAAACAGGCGGCGGTCGACGCTCTATACATGTTCCGAACGCGTGGCGCTCCTTTTCGGAAAAGAGGGACTCCCGCTATTTTGCCGGGTCGAAGCCTTAGTGAGAACAGGTAGATGCGGACGGACTACAACTCCACAATCTCTCCTTCGTTGGGGACGCGTGCAGGAATACCCAGATTGTCAGTGATTTTTTGAGCAAGAAAAAAAGATGACTTAGGTTCGCCCATACAGACAAATACCTTTTTGAGTTTAGGTCCAACTGCTTCGACGTACTCTGTAAGTTGATTAGTATCAGCATGAGAAGAATATCCATCCACCTGAATAATTTCGGCATTAACTGGTACATCACTTCCTCCAATCCATACCAGTTTTTGTCCTTCAAGAATCCTGCGACCGAGTGACCCAAGTATTTGATGACCAATCAAGACGAGTGCATTCTTTTTGCTTGGTAGATACTTTTTTTCATGTGCAGTGATTCGTCCTCCCTCACTAATGCCTGATGCAGAGATGATAATTTTGGCGCCACGTACGCGTTCTATTTTTTCGGATTCATTTTTGTGATAAGTAAATTTAAGTTTTGGAAATGAAAAGACATCATCACCTGATGCAATTTGGGTTTTAATTTTTTCATTAAAAAGATCTGTATTCCCCCCATAAATCTGAGTCAATCTAATTGCCAATGGTGAATCAAGAAATATTGGAAGGTCCGGAATCAAATCTTGTTCCACTAAGTCATTAAGTTCAGTCAAAAGCATTTGTGTTTTTTCGAGTGAGAAGACGGGCATCAAAATAGTACCGTCGCGCTTGGCTACCTTTGAGATAATGTGTCTCAACTTTTCTTTTCGATCATCTTTTTGCTCATGAGCCCTGTCGCCATACACACTCTCCATTACTATGTATTCGGTTTCAAAATCAGTGTCAGCATCAGGAAGCAATGGATTAGGTGAGTTACCTAAGTCTCCTGTGAAGGTGATGCGTTCACCCGTCGCAGTGTGAGTGATAACAAATGCACATGATCCAAGAATATGTCCTGTATTATGAGCAGTGACGGTCACGCCTTCAGCAATATCAAACACATCTTTGTATTCGAGAGTCTCCCATCGACTATATGCATTCTCTAAATCACGTTCCGAAAAAAGTGGTTTGATGTTTTTGCGCTCAGCCATCATCTGATTAATGCCGAGTGCATCCTCAAGCATGAGACGAGAAAGATCGAGTGTTGCTTTGGTCGAAAATATTTTGCCTGCAAATCCTTCTTTGAGTAATTTACCAATTCTTCCAATGTGATCCATGTGTGCATGCGTCACCAACAAAAAATCGATTGTTCCAGCATCATATCCAAATGGTTCATAATTAGGATCGATCTCGCGCGTGATACCTTGTATCAGACCGCAATCGACAAGTATTTTTTTGCCTGCCACTTCCACAAAAAAGTTTGCTCCGGTTACATCCCCCACTCCTCCATAAAATCCGACTTTAAAATTATTCTGCATGTCTTATTTTTTTATCATAATAAAAGAATCCTACTAAGGCACCGAGTGTTCCCATTATCAAATCCCATATGGTATCAACAACCCATCCATTTTCAAACGGGTCGTTAAATCCAACATATATTTCCCACAATTCCCACACAACTGCTACCGAAAAAACACATAGACAGACGAACATCATCAAAAAAATCCGCTTAAAAATAGAACGAGGAGTAAGTCCCATAGTAGTCAAAACATACAAAACGATAAGCGCCCCAAGCACACCTCCATAAAGATGCATAAAGGAATCTGCATGCGGAACAGTCCAGTAAATTGAAAACTCAAGAGCGATTACATGCAGGAGTGCAAACACAAGTGCAAATGCTCCGATATAAATCAAGTTGAATGACTTTTTCATATTAAAAGTATATCACGAACCATAATACAAAATCCTACAACAGCAGTTGTAGGATTTTGTAGCGTGGATCGGTATGTACCCTAGTAAAACTCCAGGTGGGTAACCGCAGGATATGTGCCAAAGCACACACCGATGTAGGCCAACCCTTTCGTACATATCTAGAAACATCCGATCCACATACCTAGTATAACACATTCACTATAGGAGTGCATGTATTCCTAGTATTCTCTAAGAGAAATCTGTCCGTCGAGTTTTTTGATCAAATCAACAACAACTGATACTGCGATAAGAAGTGAAGTACCCCCGACCGCGATCGCAGTGATGCCAGTGTACGATTGCACAATAATAGGAAGTACTGCAATAAATCCAAGGAAGAGTGCTCCAACAAGAGTGATTCGCCCGAGAACACCTGAGATGTAACTCTCGGTTGCTTCTCCTGGACGAACACCAGGAATAAAGGCTCCTGATCGCTGAAGATTGTTTGATGTTGCTTCAGGGTCAAACGTGACGGCAGTATAGAAGTATGTAAACAACACAACAAGCACAAAATAAGAGATTCCGTAATACAGCTGATTAGACATAAATCCAAGAATCTGTGCACTTGCAGCATTAATCCATGCCACGTTTGCAGTTGAAGCAAGTGTTCCGATCAATTGAGGAAGTGTCAAAATAGACAAGGCGAAGATAATTGGAATTACACCAGCTTGATTGAGTCGAAGTGGGAGATATGTCCCCTTACCTCCACTAATTTGACCCCCTGCACGCACTTGCCTGGTGTGCGTAATAGGAATTGGTCGTTCAGCTTCGGTAGTAAAGACCACTGCCACAATCGTAAGAACAGCAACAGCAGCAAACAAGATGTATGTAGGAATCATCGCAGGAGTGTATGAGAACGCAAGTTGAGAAAGTGCTCCTGGGAATCCTGAAACGATACCGGCAAAGATAATGATTGAAATACCGTTTCCGATACCGAACTCACTAATAAGTTCACCAATCCACATGAGTAAGATGGTACCAGCAGTAACTACTACTACATTAGTTGCAAATTCGAACGGAGTGAATTGTCGTAGTACTCCCTGTTGTTGAAGAAGAATAAGAAAACCAAACGCCTGAATAGTTGCAAGTGGAAGCGTAATCAATCTTGAATACATTGCAAATTTTTTCTTTCCAACATCTCCGCTTTCATGAAACAATTCCTTAAGCTTAGGAGAGATAATAGTCGAAAGTTGCATGATAATAGAAGCTGTAATGTAAGGCCCTACACCAAGCATAATAATAGAAAGTCCGGTCAAACCACCTCCAGAGAATACATTGAGAAGATTGAAAAATTGGTTGTTTGCCAAGAAGTTTTGAAGTTCGAGTGTATTAACTCCAGGAATCGGAATAGCAGCAAGAACACGCACAAGAAGAAGACCTCCGAGCACAAACAGTACTCGTCTTCTTAAGATAGGATCCTGGAAAATGAGTTTTGTTTTTGCAAAGAAATTTTTGATCATATTATTTTATCTTACTACCAGCCTTTTCAATTTTATCTTTTGCTGACTGTGAAGTAAGACAATTGATGAATGTGAGTTTTTTGTCGAGTTCTCCAGTCGAGAGAATTTTAACTTTTGGAAGTTGTCCGGACACTTTTCGAACAATACCTTTTTTGAGAAGTGTTGCAGGAGACACAATATCCCCATCTTTAAAGTGAGTTGATACTGAAGTGAACGAAACTGGAGTTGGCTTTGTTTGAATACTCTTGTTAATGTTTACACCTCGTCCTCGAAGCTTTGGAAGAGTCTTGATAAAGTCTCGAATTTCAGGTCGAACCTTAGCACCTGCTCGGGCGTTTTGTCCTTTTGTTCCTTTTCCAGCAGTTTTATCACCTCGTCCTACAAGAGTTTTTCGTTGTCGTTTTGTTTTTGGTTTTAAATCATGTCTTTGCATAAGCCTATATATTATATGTTATTTGGTTGAAACTTCTTCAGCAGCTTCTTCTTTGTGTTCTTTTTTAGCCTTGCCTACATGTGAAGGTTTTGCTTTCTTGAGAGATTCAAGAGCCTTGATTGTTGCTTGTGCAATATTAAGTTTGTTTTTTGATCCAGAAAGAATCTTTGCATTAATATCTTTGAGACCTGCAAGAATAATAATGTCTCGAACTGCAGATCCTGCAATAATACCTCGTCCTTTAGCAGGCATAAGTCGAACAACTCCACTGCAGTATTTTGACTGAACTTCGTGAGGAATAGACATTTCGGTTGTTGTATTTACCTTGATTGCATTCTTTTTAGCAACTCGTGCAGCCTTATCAATTGCAAGTGAAGTATCCCCTGCTTTACCAGTACCAACTCCTACTCGTCCTTTTTTGTCACCAACCACAATAGCAACTGAGAATGTAAATCGTCGTCCTCCTGCAGCAACTCGAGTTACTCGTCTAATAGAAATGATTTTTTGTTCAAATTCTGATCGAACTCGCTCTCGTCTCTTGGTGACCCGTCGCTTGTTCTTTCGAAATGGTGCTCGATCTCCTCCTCGATCACCTCGTGGAGCAAAACCACCTTCTCGTACTGGAGATTGTGTTTGTGCTGTTGCTGGTGTTGTTGATTGTAGTTCGCTCATAATTGTATATTAAAATTCTAACCCTTCTGCTCGCGCCGAATCTGCTAATGTTTTGACAAGTCCTGTATACAGGTATCCAGATCGGTCAAAAACAATTTTAGAAATGTTTTTTGCCTTTCCTGCCTTTGCTACTTCTGCACCAACAAGCTTTGCTTTTTCGGTCATTGGCATACCTTTTGACTTCAAAGAGTTTGCTGAAGCAATAGTAAGACCAGCAACATCATCAATAAGTTGTGCATATACGTCTTTGTTTGATTTGAAAATAGACAGTCGAGGTCGCTCTGAAGTACCAGAGATTTTTGCTCGTACTCGATTGTGTCTGCTTTTTCTTTTTTGTTCTCGTGAAATCATGATGATATATTAAGATTATACGGACTTCTTTCCTTCTTTTCGTCGAACCACTTCGTCAGAATAACGAATTCCTTTACCTTTGTATGGTTCTGGTTTTTTGTGTGATCGTACAACTGCCGCGAATTGCGTAACTACTTCTTTATTAATACCTGAAAGAGTTACTTCACCCTTCTCAACCTTGCAAGATACTCCGTTTGGAAGCTCTAGCTTAACTTGGTGTGAAAATCCAAGGTTCATGACAAGAGTAGTCCCTTGCAAATCAGCTTTGTACCCCACTCCTTCAATAATAAGTTTTACAACATATTCTTGATTAACTCCAGCAATCATATTTTTGATGTGAGATCCAAAAGTTCCCCAGAGTGCCTTAGTAGCAAGTGATTCGTTTTTTGGAGAAAGATTAATTTGTGAACCTTCGATTATTACATCAATTGCATCAGTTCGAACAGTTCGAGAAAGTTCTCCGAGAGGACCTTTTACAATAATAACATTGCCTTCGAGTGTGACCTCTGTCTTTGCTGGGATATCAATTGGTTTTTTTCCGATTCGTGACATATAGATTTGATTACCACATTGTAAATAAAACTTCTCCACCTACCTTAAGCTTAACAGCTTGTTTGTTTGAGATGATTCCTTCAGGAGTTGAAAATACAGTAATACCGTATCCACTTCGTACAGGTTTGATATCTTTGTATCCAAGATACATTCGTTGTGATTGCTTAGAAACTCGCTTTACATCAGTGATAGCTGGTACACCGTTTTCGTACTTAAGAGTAGCGATGAGTTTTTTGCTCAGATCTTTACCTGTTTTTTCAACATCAGCAATAAATCCTTCTTTCTTGAGAACGTCGAGAATTGAATGGCTCAACTTAGTGTATGCAAAAACAACATTCTCGTGCTTTGCTTTTTGAGCATTCTTAAGTGAAATTATTATATTTGAAATAGTATCTCCTACCATGATGATTTTTTTATTCCTGGGATCTGACCTTCGTTTGCTAATTCTCTAAAGCAAATTCGACACATGTCGAAGTCTCGCATGTATCCTCGTTTTCGACCACATTTAAAACATCGTCGTACGGTTCGTGACTGAAACTTTGGTGTTTTTTGTGATCTTGCGATTACTGATTTTTTTGCCATAGATATTTTAAAACAAAAGGCCCTTAAAAGGGTTCCCGTATACTAGCAAGGCTGATGTGTATTGTCAAATGGCCAATGGGG
>JAULZV010000033.1:0-6615 GCA_032117135.1 Minisyncoccota bacterium | reverse complement strand
TACAAAACTACGTCAAGAAACAAGGAGTGCCTCACTATACTCAAGTACACACACAGAAACTTACGTTGTTCGATATACCCTGAACGAAGTGGTCATACCTCGATGCTCTGCATCGGGGTTTTTGATTGATACGATTTTAATGAATATAAAATACGGAAGTTTTGATGCGACTGATGAAGAGGCTAAACAAGCTGCGGTCAAAGCACATGCATTTGATTTTATTGAAAAATTCCCTGACAAATGGAATCAAGTTGTGGGAGAGCGTGGTGTAAAGCTGTCAGTAGGTCAAAAACAACGCGTGGCCATTGCACGAGCAATTTTGCGTAACCCTCGCATTCTTGTTCTGGACGAACCAACCTCGGCACTCGACGCTGGTTCTGAAAAAATAATCACAGACTCGCTTGACGAATTGATGACTGGCAAAACAACATTTATCATTGCACACCGACTCAGTACGGTGCGCAAGGCAGATATAATTCTGGTCTTCAAAGAAGGTAGAATTATCGAATCAGGCACCCACAAAGAGCTTCTTGAAATTGAAAATGGAGAATATCGCCGACTTTATGAATTACAGATAGGTTTGCATGGGTAGGTGGATTGTCTCAGGTGCGGACGTCCATTCGAATATACGTCGATCGCATAAAACTTATAAGAGGACGCTATTGATATTATATGTAAATCTGTGTCTATGATTTAGGTACAATATTCTTTATCTTTAATTGAAATATATTTTACCTATGGGGTGTATAGTCTGTACAACTCTTTGTATGAAAATCAGATTGTTATATAATGTTAAGTAATATGTCAAAAAACACAATTTTGAGCAAAAATAATGTACCACAACTCCTCACAATTAGTGATGTGGCAAAAAAACTAAAAGTGCATCCTAATACCTTAAGAAGCTGGGATGAGAGCGGTGTATTGCCTGCGGTTAAGTTTGGTGACAAAAAAATTAGACGTTATAAGCATGAAGATATTGTCAAATTCATTAATTCTTCAAAAAACAAAATCTTTACGACAGCTGATTTTTTTGCGGGTATTGGGGGAGTTCGAGTAGGTTTTGAGGAAGCTGGGTTCAAGACAGTCTTCTCTAATGATTATGAACAAAAGTGCAAAGATACATACGATCTAAATTTTTCCGATGCTCTACTTACTGTAAAAGATATCCGTGTAGTCAACGAGAAAGAATTACCTGACTTCGATTTTTTGTTGGGAGGTTTTCCGTGCCAAGCATTCTCTGTTGCAGGATATCGACAAGGTTTTGAAGATAAAAAGGGAAGGGGTAATCTGTTCTTTGATTTGGTTCGTATTATTGAACATAAAAAACCTATGGGTTTTTTGCTTGAGAATGTAAAAAATTTGCAAGGACACGACAATGGCAATACTTTCAAAGTTATTCAGCAGGCCTTGGATGAAATCGGGTATGATATCAAATATAAGGTTCTCAATAGTAGTGAATATGGTAATGTCCCTCAAAATAGAGAGAGGATTTATATTGTTGGATTTAGAAAAGATACTGAACTTATTCAATATTTTGATTTTCCTGAAAAAACTGAACTGACTATTAATATTATGGATATACTTGAATCACCTGAAATGATAGATGAAAAATATTATTACAACAACAAGCCTTTATTTGAAAAATTAAAAAACTTTGAATTTGAGCAAAACAAAGTATATCAGTGGCGCAGAAAATATGTACGCGAAAATAAAAGTGGCGTTTGTCCAACCTTGACTGCAAATATGGGGATGGGAGGTCATAATGTACCTCTTGTAAAAGATATAAGAGGTATTAGAAAACTCACGCCTCGAGAATGCGCGCGTATTCAAGGGTTCCCTGATTCGTTTAAACTTCCAAATATTGCCGATTCTCATATATATAAACAATTTGGAAACTCTGTTTCTGTTCCCGTGTTAAAACGCATAGCTCAGAATATAATGAAAGCACTAAAATAAATATGACTACTTTTTATCAGGTACAAGACAAAAAAGAAATCGACACGTACCAAGGGTATCTTCAGACTGTGGGAGCATTATCTAATTTATATAGCGATTCCGCAGTGCCTTATCTGTATTACCGAGTAGCCGAAAGGGTCTTTTGTCATTCCTTTCAAGCAGATGATTTGTCTCGTAGTGATGTTTCTGCTGATGCAAAGAAAAATGATTTAGGTATTGGGCTAAAGACTTTCTTATTAGGGAATGGAAAAACGTTTCAAAAAATAGCAGAATTCAATGCTCAAAGTAGTGACTATAAACATCTGGACGATCAATCTCTCATTAACGAGGTTGCCAGACTAAGAAATGAGAGAATCAATTTCACGCATAGAGCATTTGGAATTAAGGAGTCAATCTATCATTGTGTAGTAAGAGATAAAGGTAGATTTGTAATATTTGAAGAACCAATGGATTTGATTGATATAAATTCAATCAAAAATATCGAACGTGGACCCAAAGGAACTACGATCAAATTTTCTGATAAATATCACGAATATTCTTTTATGTTAAGCAAGAGTACTTTAACAAAAAGATTTTTGGTAAAAGAAGTCCAAAGTTTTCCTGTTGAAATCTTAGAAGAACCTCTAGATGAGATACATGAATTTCTCTCCAAAAGAAAACAGATACATAACTCGAGAATTATTGATACGGTTTTCTTGCCTCTATATGGTAAAGAGAAGAAGGTTGGAGAAAAAAGTGGACTTAATCAGTGGAATGCTGGAGGAAGGGGCAGACATCCTGATGAGGTGTATATCCCAATCCCTGCAAAGGTTCATGCATTGGCACCTTCCTTCTTTCCTCATAGGGATACTCGGTTTGATTTAAGGCTCCCTGATGGCAAGATTATGAGTACTAAGGTATGTCAGGATAATAGCAAAGCACTTATGTCGTATTCTAATAGAGAGCTCGGAGAGTGGATTTTGAGACAAGTTTTAAACTTAGATGTTGGTGAGATTCTCACCTATAAAAAACTTTTAGATCTCGGTATTGATTCTGTACGGATCGATAAAACAGTCGATGGTTATTTTGAAATTAATTTTTCATCTATAGGATCTTATGAAAATTGGGTAGAATTAAAAACTAATTAACATTCATGCGCTTTCATAATATGAAAAAATACTCGCACTTATTATTTTGTTCACATTCATCTGTGTGCTGTATTTTCATCTGACGAATATTACAGACGAACAAATTCATCATGATGTCGAATTATATCTTGCAGAGCAGGGATATATCGGTGATTATTCGGATTATGTATCACACAAGTTAAGAATTAGAGAGTCTGGAGTAAAACAGTATAGTGTGAAGGTGACGTATTTTGGAGTTAAGGACGATACTACAAGTAAATCTTCCAAGATATTCATTCTACAGTATGTAACTGAAGACTTTTCTCAAAAACTTATCCTCATCGAGACACAAAGAGGAACTACTCATTGTTCTCGTGGTCGTATCTGGTTCGGGGACTGGGTAGGAGCGTGCAGGTAAATATATCTATTCTAAATTTATATTGACAAACCCAATATTTGCTATATAATTTAAAGCACAACATACGCTCATGTGTTAGAATACAGCGTATTTTACTTATAAGAATAAGACACTCAAGAAGCGCGCCATTATGAAATATTTTAAAAATAAAAAAACACTCTATTATCTCGTTCCTGCGGTTCTTATTTTGATTGGAATCGTAACGCGACTTGGAGGATCATCTGATGATGACAGTACAAACAATGATGCTGTTCGAACAATTGATACTATCAGTATCGCCAATCCATCTGGTGGTCAAGTTACAACTACAGGATCCGTTGTTTCAAGTAACGAAGCAGAACTCAAATCACAAGCATCAGGTCAAGTGACCTCAAGCTCGGTCAAAGTAGGTGACACACTTGCATCTGGTCAAGTTATTGTTCAGTTGAGTAATGCTGATATCGTTGCACAACTCGCGCAAGCTCAAGCAGCGGTTGATATTCAAAAAGCGCAACTCGAAGAACTTAAACGCAATAACGCTCAGAATGGAGATCTTGAAGCAATCGAAGAGCAACAAGACACTTTGATTGAGAACGCATATCGTGCGCTTCTTAATGCTGGTCTGCAAGCATATCCGCTTGAAGATCCTGAAGAAGTTAATGTTGCAGCACCTGTTATCTCAGGAACATACAATGATCTCAAAGAAGGCCGATACATAATCGAAACGTATCCTTCTGCATCTGATTCAGGTGCATCATTTCGAATATCAGGTCTCGAATCTGGAATTAATTCCGTCAGTACAATTAACCCTGTCAGTCTTGGAACTAAGGGTCTATACATAACCTTTTCAGGTGAAGAAGGTGCACGCAATACGAATAAAGAGTGGGTAGTCGAAATTCCAAACAAAAGAAGTTCGTCATATACCAGCGCAAAAAATGCATATGATTCGGCACTTCGAGCCAAGGATGTGGTGCTCAATCAATCATCAGTCAGTGATCAACGAATTGCTGCTCAAGAAGCGCAAGTGAGACAAGCACAAGCTAATGTAGCAGCTGTTAATGCTCAGCTTGCTAAGACAAGTATTCGCGCACCGTTTTCAGGAAGTGTAGTGAGTATCTCGGCTAATGTCGGGGACTATGTATCAATGGGACAGACAATTGCTCGAATCATTAATTCATCTGGTATTTTTGTGCAATCATATGTCAGCAGTGATGAAAGTAAGCTAATTGCAGTTGGTAATACTGCAATGATTCAAGGTAACATCCGTGCAGTCGTCACTAACATTGGTTCAGGAATCAATACTTCAAATGGAAAAGTAGAAGTGCTCGTTTCTCCTGTGGATAACGAATCAAACTTGGTAGTGGGAGAGTATGTTGATATTTCGATTACGACAAATCCATCGGATGAGACAGGATCAGTTGCTTTGCCACTCAAAGCCGTTAAACCACAAGCAAGCGGTTCAATTGTATTTGTTGTTACGTCTGACGGTATCCTCGAAGAACTCGCTGTCGAGACTGGATCAGTCATTGGTGATTCGATCGAAATCACTAGCTGGATCGATCCTGACGCTATTATCGCCGCCTCAGCCCGAGGGTTACGTGCAGGAATGAAGGTTCAATCTCGTACTAATTAATATATGAACCATATCCCTCAATCAAAAAAGAATTTCTGGACATTCTTTATCGATAATTATCGACTGACTTATGTCCTACTTGTAGCAATTGTATTGTTTGGAATATTTTCGATTGCAACTATTCCCAAAGAGTCGAGCCCCGAGATTGATATTCCGATTATTGTAGTGACGACGCTGCTTCCGGGAGCTTCGGCTATTGATGTTGAAGAGCTTGTCACCAACGAGATCGAAAGTCGGGTTCAAGGAATGCCTGATATTGATTCGGTAACATCGGTCTCGAGTCAAGGATTTTCACAAATCATGGTCAATTTTGATGTTGATAGTGAAGGACGAGAAAAACTCGCTGATGTGCGAGAACAGGTAGATAAAGCAATTTCAGATCTGCCAAGTGACGCGATGGATCCTACCGTTCAACAGGTGAGCTTTTCGGATCGGCCGATTTTGACTATGGCACTCAGTGGTCCATTTGAGACTCCGCAACTCAAAGAGTATGCTGAGCAATTGCAAACTGATATCGAAAAAATTTCTGCAGTATCTGAAGTTCGCATTGTTGATGCACCTGAGCGGTATATCGAAGTTGTGATTCGTGAAGGAGCACTTGGACAGTATGGGTTATCACTTTCTCAGATTGTAAGTGGACTCGCAAATGCAAATAGTGATATTCCAATTGGTTCAATTCAGACATCTGATACGGTCTATACTGTTCGATTAGATGGACGATTATCAGATGTGTCTGATGTCGAAAATACTGCCATTGCTACTCTTGATGGGGTACCTGTTTTTGTAAGAGATATTGCAACAGTACAAGATACTTTTGCAAGACCTTCTACTTTGACGCGTCTAGGTGCTGGTGATCAAGAACCTTTACCATCCGTCACACTTCAAGTATTCAAACTCACAGGACAAGGTGATGTGTTGTCTGTTGTCGATGCTTCACAAGAAGTATTGACCACAGCACTTGCGACATATCTTCCAGAAGAGATCGATATTCGAATTGTAGAAGATGATGCCAAACTCATTCGAACTGATCTACAAAATCTTCTCTCAAGTGGTTTTATGACTATACTTATCGTGCTTCTTGTTCTTATTGTATTTTTGGGATGGAAGGAGGCGTTGCTCGCAAGCCTTGTGATCCCGCTTACATTTTTTATAACGTTTATTTTTCTTAATCCGCTTGGATATACGATTAACTTTCTTACATTATTCTCACTGATTCTAGCGCTCGGTATTTTGGTGGATGCATCTATTGTGGTGACTGAAAGTATGTTTAGTAATATCAAAAAAGGTAAGAACTCGTACGACGCTGCAATCGATACTATTTTTGAATTTCAAAAACCACTTATCGCCGGAACATTAACTACAGTGTTTGTATTTTTGCCGATGCTTTTGATGAGTGGTATTATGGGCAAATTTATCGAATCAATTCCTGTTACAATCACAATTGTCTTGCTTGCTTCGATCTTTATTTCGCTTGCGGTTGTTACAATGCTTGGTGTTCGTGTTCTCAAAAACAAAAAAGCAAA
>JAULZV010000032.1:0-8418 GCA_032117135.1 Minisyncoccota bacterium | reverse complement strand
AAAAATCTAGTTTACTGACTGTTATCCACACCAAAGTGGGGTCATTGATTATCAAAATGTGTGAAAGTGGGATACAATGTAACTTGAGTGGGATAAAGTGGTAAATTATAAAAATCAGATGCTGATCGGCGAATATAAACATACTCTGGACGAAAAAAAGCGGATCTCAATTCCGAGCAAATTTCGAACAGTGTTAGGTAAAAAAGTCGTTATTACAAAAGGTTTGGATAACTGCCTCTCAATGTACCCACTCAAAGATTGGAACAAGATCGCTATGCAACTTGGTGAACTAAGCTTTACACAATCGGACGCACGAAACTTTAATCGGTTTTTGCTTGCGAGTGCTCATGAAGTTTCGATTGATTCGGCAGGTCGAATCCTTATTCCAGATAATCTTTGTTCATTTGCAAACATTAAGTCAAAAGCTGTGTTTGCAGGTATCTACAATAGAGTTGAAATCTGGGACGAGACTGCGTGGGAAGAGTTTAATGAAAAAGTTTCAAAAAATGCAGATCAAATTGCTGAGAAGCTTGGTGAAATTGGAGCAATCTAACATGAGACACAAGTCAGTTCTTTTAAAAGAAGTAGTGGAACATCTCAACTTAGCGGATAATTCAATATATTTGGATTTGACGCTCGGAAGCGCGGGTCATGCCCAAGCAGTGTGCACTCTTGGGTTTAAAGATCTTACGATAATTGGAGTAGATGCTGATGCGCAGGCAATTGAACGTTCATCCAAAAATCTTGAAGGATGTCAGGCACATATCATTTTGGAAAAATCAAACTATAAGAACTTCCCAGAAGTTCTCGCGAAACACCATATTAAACACGTTAATGCAATTGTGATTGATCTTGGCCTTAGTTCTGAACAGCTTGATATTGCTCGCCGTGGATTTTCTTTCAGATTTGATGAGCCTTTATTGATGACGCTCAACGATACTCCTTCTGAAAATGAGTTGACTGCCAAAGTTATTCTCAATGAGTTTTCAGAAGAGGCTCTCTCTAATATTATTTTCGCGTACGGTGAAGAACGATTCGCTCGCAGGATTGCTCGAAATATTGTCGAGTATCGCGAGAAGCAATCGATCGAACTTACATCACAACTCGAAGAAATCGTAAAATGGGCTATTCCGAAGAGATTTCACTCCAAAAAAATCAATCCAGCAACAAAAACATTTCAAGCAATTAGAATTGCAGTGAATAGTGAGTTGGATATCGCACGGGAGACCGTCCTCAAGGCGCCAAAATATTTGGTTCCTGGAGGAAGGTTGGCCGTCATCTCTTTCCATAGTCTTGAAGATCGCATCGTCAAACATGCATTCAAAGAACTGGAAGCGAGAGGAGAAGGAAAAATAATAACTACAAGACCAATCGTTTCAGGAGAAGAAGAATTATCAGAGAATCCAAGAGCACGAAGTGCAAAATTAAGAATTTTTGAAAAAATATGAATACAAAAAAAAGAACAATCTCATACAGAAAAATAATGATCATCTCGGTATCCGCTTTTGTTTCATTCTTACTTTTGTATGCAGTGCTTATGAATGCTGTCGTATCAACTTCTAAACGACTGGTGCAACTTGAGGATTCTCTTGTATCTGTTCAAACCAAAATTACACAAGCTGAACAAGAAATCGTTGCACTTAAACGATCTGCTACCAAAGAATATGCATTTTCAAATGGGTTTGTCGAAGTCGAAGGTGTGACATACGTCACCACAGACACGACTAAAACTGCATTTTTGAATGAATAAAAAAACTTCATTTTCTTTTATACACTTATTTTCAATAGGAGTAATTGCAATTGCTCTTATTTTGATTGTGAGATTGTACAATGTACAAATAATCAAAGGGAGCAAATATGTAGATCAATCAGAACGACAATATACATCTTTGGGTCTTGACGAGAATTTTGATCGGGGAGCCATCATATTTTCGTACAAAGACGGAAAAGATTTTTTTGCTGCTTCAAACCAAACAGGTTTTACACTCGCTATCAATCCTTCTCATCTCACTAATCCTGACGAGGTATACCAAAAACTCTCTCAGTTTGTTGAGATTGATAAAACAGACTATGATCGCAAAGTTGCTCTTACAAATGATCCATACGAAGAGCTTGTCAAAAAGGTGCCCGAAAGTATAGGAAAAGAAATTGCAGCTCTTGAATTGCGAGGTGTATTGCTCGAAAAGAAACGATGGAGATTTTATCCTGGTAACGAAATGGCATCTCAAGTGCTTGGATTTATTTCTGAAAAAGACAATCAATTGAAGGGGCAATATGGTTTGGAGCGATACTATGACGACACTCTCAAGAAAGAAGGTGCGAGTTTGTATTCAAATATTTTTGTTGAATTTTATTCGGGACTCAAAAAAACATTTGGAGAGGGGAGATTTAGTGGGACAATTGTCACAACAATCGAACCGAGCGTTCAGTCATATGTTGAAGAGACAATCCTTGAAATTCAAAAAGATTGGAATTCAAAAAACACAGGCGTAATTATTATGGATCCTTCCAATGGACAAATTATCGCAATGGCACAATCTCCACATTTTGATCTTAATAATTTTGGTCAGGTAGATTCGGTATCAGTGTTTAATAATATTTCTGTTGAAAATGTCTATGAAATGGGATCAATTATCAAACCGATTACTATTGCAGTTGGTCTCGAAGAAAAGGCTATAACTGCACAAAGTACATATGAAGATCTTGGAAGTACAACTCTTAATGGAAGAACATTTTATAATTACGATAAAAGAGCGCGAGGTGTGGTAGACATGCAAGTGGTGCTTAATAATTCACTTAACACGGGTGTTGCGTATGTGATGTCTAAAGTTGGAAATAAAAAATTCTCAGATTATTTTATGAATATGTTTGGTGAAGAGACTGGCATAGATCTACCGGCTGAAGGAAGTCCACTTGTGTCTAACTTGGCATCGCTGAGAGATATTGAGCTTGCAACCGCATCATATGGACAAGGAATTGCTATCACTCCTGTCCAAACCATCCGAGCCCTCGCTACGCTCGGTAATGGTGGTATACTTGTCCAACCTCATATTGTAAAAGAAATTAGATATGACTATGGCGTAACCAAAAAGATAAGTCAGATCCCGCCTGAGCAAATATTTAGTACTCAGACATCAGAAGAGATTTCTAGAATGCTGGTACGAGTTGTGGACGAAGCTCTCTTAAATGGCGAGATATCAATGGAGCATTATTCAATAGCTGCCAAAACAGGAACTGCTCAAATAGCACAGCCAAATGGAGGATATTTTGAAGATAAATACCTACACTCATTCTTTGGATATTTTCCGGCTTTTGATCCTCGCTTTATTGTGTTACTCTACACGGTCGAGCCACAGGGTGCAGATTATGCCTCGGCAACGCTAACTCATCCATTTGAGGACATTACCAAGTTTTTGATAAATTATTACGAGATCCAACCTGACCGATAAGAAAACCAAGACCATGAAAACAATATTCAAAAAAATTATATATACAATCCTGAGATGGGAGGCACAGCTCGTTCTTAAGCGTTTCAAACCTCGCATTATCGGTGTGGCAGGAAGTGTAGGTAAGACCTCAACCAAGGATGCATTATATGCTGCACTCAAAGATTTTGTCGTTATTCGTAAAAATCAAAAAAGTTTTAATAGTGAAATAGGTGTACCTCTTACGATCCTTGGACTTGAAACAGGATGGAATAGTCCGAGTGCGTGGATCAAGAATATATTTTTGGGATTAAAGACGATTTTTGGTCGAACATATCCACAATGGCTCGTGCTCGAGCTTGGGACTGATCGTCCTGGTGATATGAAAAAGCTTATTTCTTGGATTGAGTTAGATTATGCAGTGTTCACTAGATTTCCTAAAGTTCCGGTGCATGCCGAATTTTTTGCGAAGGCACAGGATGTAAATGATGAGGATGCCCAAATGATGTTTGGTCTCAAAAAAAGTGGAGTGCTCGTACTCAATGCTGATGATCCGTTGATTGCTGAACTGGCTCTCAAGTCGACCTTCAAAACTCTGCAGTACGGATTCGCCGCAAAGACGAGTGGTGTAGGTGTATCAAATGTTGAAATTAAATATTCATCAGACAGGATTGTTGTTGGTCAAAATATGAAAGTTAATTTTGGATCAAACTCAGTGCCCTTTAATGTGGATGGTGCATTAGGACTTCAACATGTGTATCCTGTGCTTGCGTCGCTTGTGGTCGCTAAGGATCTTGGATTTAATGCACTTGATGTTCTGCAGTCGCTGGCTGAATACAAAGTTCCTCAAGGACGCATGAATGTACTTGAAGGAGTGAATGGTCTGACTCTTATCGATGACTCATACAATTCATCACCAATTGCAGTCGAACTCGCACTCAAAACACTTGGTGAAATAGAAGCAAACACCAAGATTGCTATTTTGGGTAATATGGCCGAATTAGGAAAATATAGTATAGCTGAGCACAAAAAAGTCGCTCACATTCTCAAGGAACACAACATATCTCATGTCATTACCTATGGTGATTTGGCTGAACATATTTTTGAAGAAGGAAGTGAGTTGGGTATCAGACATCTCCATACTGCCGTCTCGCATTCGGATGCTGCGACCAAAGCTCTTGAGTGGAGTAAAGGTAAAACAGTTGTACTGATCAAGGGATCACAATCTTCTCGAATGGAGCGCGTCTCGTACGAACTCCTCAAGGACAAAACAACAGCAGGGCAGGTATTGGTGAGGCAAGGACAGGGGTGGGAGTAGTGCTGAGTAGTCTTGAGTAGTGGTGAATAGTGATGTCTAGAATAAAATTTGATTTGGTGAAGATAGTACATCTTTGTAGGATTACCTCTAAAGAAAAGGCTTGAATGTACCCGTTTAAGTGGTGCGATTGAGGGTTGAATGTACCGGAAATAAGCTTTACTTTTTATACAAAGTATGATATAATATATAATGAAATCTGAGTACTTCCATGCGCGTTGCATGGGCTTGGGTTGAAAATCAACAATAGAAAGAACAACGAGTTTGAAACACAAATTCACGACCATTAACACCATCGTCACACATGTCCATCCTCATCTTGACGAGTATTTGGCTGAATGGTTGCTGCGCACATTTGGCGGCAATCAGGTCCGGTTTGCTCACGACATCACCTACGGATACATTCCGACGACTACCGACGCAATCGCATGTGGATATACAGACACTGTCTTTTTGGGAGTTTGCGGAGGACCGTTTGATGATCATGGCGAGCGTCATCAGAAATCATGTACTGAACTGGTTACCGAGTATCTCGACATCCAGGACATGCCGGCACTCAAGGTCCTAATTCGGGTCGTGTCCGGGAAGGATAAGGGAACGAGGAATCATTCCAGTAACCCCTACACTCTGCCTCGCATGATTAATTTGTTGCATCGCTACGGCCTTCAAACCGCTGTGTATGCAGATGGAGACGAATACGACAGCACTCTCCAGTTGGAGAGTGACATTCGTGACTGGGTGTTTGCGTTTTTTGGAGCGGTTTACTGCTCCGAAATGCAAGTGCTCAATCAAGTCAAAGCTCAGTTTGCAGGCATGAGAAATAATGAAGAACGGGTGCACCTCGTCAAAGAATCGTTTCGTAAACAGGTGCGCACGTGGGTGCATCTTTCCATTCCTGCCTGTGCCAAACTCATGCAAGAAGACGAACATCTATGGAGAGCGTTTCCCGATGTAGTGATTCAGAAACAGAACGAAGCCTTTCAAAGGGCACGTGCTGTTGCAGAGAGTTTGATCGAAGTGGTCGAGACCGCTCGTTTCGGGTGTGTCCGGACTCTGATGATCGACGGATCAGGAGGGGAATACTCCTCATGCGAAATCGAGTTCGACGTCGCTTGCAGGTCAGCCGGTGCGGATCTTGTGCTTGTGAGAAATTCAGTCGGGAACACATTTTTGTGTGCGAACAATAAGTTCTTGGGTAACCTCCAGGACCTCATTATTGCAATCCGTCAGGAAGAAAGCAAAAAGAGGGGGATCACACTCTCTCCCGAGCAACTCTCAGCGCAAGGGACTGTCAGTGCACTGCCTCAGTGGCATGTGCATGAAATGATTGAACCTGAGGCCAGATTCCGACGGATCTACAATGGCTCGATTACCCGCCCGGATGTCGAACCTACAATCCTTTCGTTTGGGGAGCTCCGCACTCTAGTGCAAGGCTTCCTCACACAGGGGGTGCCGATACCTAGTCAGGCGTTTCTCACTTCGATTGGAGTAAGAATGTCGGCATAGGCCCAAAACGAAGCATGTGCTTCAAAGCCTCGGACACTGCGTCCGGGGCTTTTTGTATAGTTGAATCAAATGTATAGAATTGATGCTAACGCACCTTCTCCCTCAACAGCTTCGAAAACTCCTCACTCGCATGATGTTCTTTAACGATGTCTGTGATGTAGGTATCTTGGACGAGTTGCTTGAATGGTTTGTCTGTTTGGATGAGACCGAGTTTGTAGAGATATTCGTCAGCGTATCCGGTCAAGAACAGTGAATAGTGAAAAGGGATTGAACCTTTGTTCATATTATTAGAAAATCCTGCAAGCGCATTGGTGCAGTTGGTGAGAAGGGTATTATAAAATCGTGGAGTGGTTTGGAGTTCTTGAGTTTGGATAGCAAGCGTCTCAAAAAGTCGCTGTGCAGTCTCGGGTTCGATTTCAAGTTTGTACATATGAAGTGGATGATCCAGATAGAGTCCTCGTCTGACAATCAAATCAGTCTCGTTACCCCAGACATACCAGAGTTCGTATTTTTTGAAAAGTCCTTGGACAGGACTGTATGATTCGTCATGTTCGCGACGAGCTTCGACCGAGAAGGCAAGGGGCTTTTGATCTTTGATGTCAAAGGTGAGAAAGGTGTGACCGACCGCACTCCATGTTGAAAAAGGTTCGATGATAAAGTAGGCAGCTTCGATGTCTTCTATGTTGATTGCTCGGTCTTCGTATCGCAGTTCGGTGATCTCAGAATTTGAATAGGTGAAGTCGCGGACATTTTTTATGGTGATAGTATTATCTTCGATAGTGACGCTAGGAAGCAAAGCAGACTCGGCTTGCCATTGGCGATCATGACTTGGTGACAAGAACCACAGATACAAGAGGGTAACTACTAGAATAAGAGCGATGATTTTGAGGACTGATCGAAGCATGCAGTCAAGTATATCGCATGCTTTATTTTATGGGAATATTTGGTATGATACGGCTCATATAGGCCGACCATCGCCTGTATATGCCATGCGCCTTGTGTCCAAAAACATTCGGACATACGTTGTACGCACTGCACCTGGCCCCATCGTCTAACGGTTAGGACATCGCCTTCTCAAGGCGGTAATCGGAGTTCGATTCTCCGTGGGGTCACCAAAGAGAGAGCTAGTTCGAGCACTCGAGAAGGGTCAAATTCTTTTAAGTGAGCAACTTTTAAAAAGGTGTTTTTTATGTAAAACTAGAATAATGTATAGTGAAAAGATAGACCAACTTAGACAAACAATAAAAAGCTTTTCTAATTTTGATAAAGAAAATAAAATATCAAGAATCCATAAAGATAATATGTTTAATAAGGGTCACTCTCTTATTATCGGAACTTTTAGTGAAATTGAAACTCTATATAATAGATTGGGATCAAATATTCAAAAATCAATTGCTCAACAAAGAATAATTCAAAATATGCCTGCATGGAAAAATAATAAAGGAGGTGCTTATCCAGAAGAAGTACAGATCGAATTAAGAAAAAGTGATATATTATCGAAAGAGATACGCGTTGATTTTAAAGCCATATATTTATTCTCGGTAATTTTACTAGATCAATATGTAAAATTTCTTCATTTTATTAATCCTGTTGATGGCATAAAAAGTGGTACTGTCGAAAAATTTTTGAATACATTAGATTCTGATAAGTTTTATAAAAAATTAAAAATAGAATTAGCTAGTAATACTGAAGATATTCTATCTAAATTGAATTTTTATAGAAGTAAAAAGATAACACACAGACAAATATTAAACGAAGATACTTGGTTCATGAATGATATGAGGGGTAGTATTCAAATTTCTCATGTTGATAGAAATTCAGGTAAAAGTACAAACACAATTACTCCAATTGAATTGCTTGAAATATTAATAAATTTCTTTGAAATGACTTCAAAATACTTTTTTAAAAATAAATATAAAATTAAATAGTTTGTCGAATGTTGTTTTTTATGCATTTTGTTGTTAATCTTTTGATATGAAATTATGGCTACACACAGAAGAGCGACCTAGGGTTGATGTTATTGAAAAAATAGTTGATAAATTTTTAGGCTCTAGACTAGCTTAGCTCATGCTAAACTGGATAATATGTTGCAAAGAAAGCCTAGAATTGGAAAATCAACAATCAAGAAATTAATTGAGTGTTTTGTTGCAGATGTATCAGCTACTCAAGCAG
>JAULZV010000031.1:0-14242 GCA_032117135.1 Minisyncoccota bacterium | reverse complement strand
ATACCAGGCTAATCACATGATTACTCCAGCTGTTGGATACTTCGGACCTGCAACACGGGCCAAAGTTATGGCAGAAGGAGCTATCACAACTCCTGGAACAGGAACACCTTCAACTCCAGGATCACTTTCTGGTGGAGAAGCTTCACTTGAAGCTTTTGACATCGAAGGAGAAGATGATGCAGAAGAAGGAGAAATGGAGCACGTTGCAACAGTCGAATTCGATGTTGAGGACGGAGATGCACAAATCAACCGACTTGACGTATCATTTGTTTCTGGATCAGCAACTAACGAAGAAAACGAACCTTGGGATGCATTCGACACAATCACTCTTATGATTGATGGTGACGAAGTTGCAGAAGAGGATATGAACGACGAAGATGACTGGCTTCGAGATAACGAACCTTTTGTATTCCGACTTTCAAACATCGATTACGTAGTTGAAGAAGGTGAGACAGTGGAAATCGAAATCTGGCTTACTACACAAAACAGCGTAGACGGTGCTGACACAAATGGAAACGCACGATGGGATATTGCAGTCGATACTGATGCAATTCGAGCAGTAGACTCTCAAGGAATTCAGAACTACATTGGCGGATCAGCAACTTACGCTGTTAACGGCTACACAGCTGGTGACTTCGTAACGTTCGATATTGTTGAAGCTGGAGATGGAGAAGATCTTACAATCAAGTCTTCATCTGATGACATCGATGCAGCAACTCTGCTTGTTGACGATGAAGATGACTCAGAATGGCATGATGTATTTGTCTTCAATATCGAAGGTGAAGAAAATGACATTGATCTAGAAGATCTAAAACTTACTGTTACAACAACAGGAAGCAACTACGATGTAGTTGTTGAAGATGCAATGATTACTATCGACGGAGAAGAGTTTGATGACTTTGCAGTTGCTGACGCAGCTTCATTGACAGCAGACCTTACATTTGACATTGATGGTGATTTCACTATCGATGCTGATGATACAGTCGAAGTAGTAGTATCTCTCATGTTTAAGGATACAGCTGATCAGGTTGCATACCAAAACGGTGATACTGTGAAGGTTGAAACTGTCTTCCTAACAGGAGAAGGAGTAGATGACATCACAGAAACTAAAACTGTTACTGGATCAACTCATACTCTAAGTACATCTGCACCAGAACTTACAAACGTAAGCTGGTCAACATCTGAGACTGATACAACTGGAGTTATCGACTTCTTCTTCACTATTTCAGCTGAAGAAGGTGATGTTGATGTTCTAGCTGCTGACATTCTAGATGATGCAACTGGAACTGCATTCACAAACACTGCAGGAACACCTGAGACATCAGCATTGGGAATTCTTTCACGAATTTCTGGTGACTCTGTTACTGCTATCGGTGCAACTGGATTTACAGTCAACGAAGGTGACGAAACTCGATTCCGAGTTCGATACCAAGCTGCTGGAGCCGGTTCATACGAAGTGAATATTGAGTCTGTTGCAGGAATTGAACTAGCTGATGACAAGCAATTGTCACCAACAGTTCTTCTTGAGGCTTAGTTCTCACTAAACAGTATCTTAATCAGATCAAACAAAAAGCACCCGCAAGGGTGCTTTTTGTTTATATACATGATTTAAATTATGTATGACTAGAGGGTTTTAAACATTTATAAAATAATGTGAGTTAAAAATTTAATTCAATACCTAACTCTTTTTCGGCTTTCTCTATGATTCGCTGCCTGATCTCAATACGGGTTTTTGTTCCTGGTTGATTTTCTTCGAACTCGACCTCTGTCCCTAAGGATTCATTTGTGATTAGATTAAGTGCTTTTTCAATCTTAGTGTCCTCTAGATCTGAAATATCAATTGATACTTCAACCGTAGCATCCTTGAGCTCAGAATTTGACACCGTATCAATCACTGTAACCGATGCTTCGAGTGTTTGGGATTGTGAATCGATAGGTGTTGGTAACTCAATTGTAATATCGCCTGATTCTGTATTAGAGGCTCGATCAGATTCTAGTGATTCATTTTTTTGATTTTCAATATCTTCTCGATCCTCAATCATTTCAAGAATCTCAAGATGAGTCTCAATAACCGCTTCAAGTTCAGCTTTCATTTCGATAGTTCGCTCGCTCGGTTCTTCTTTTGCAACTTCTACGAGATGTTCATCAAAATCTATTTTGTGTGCGGTAATTTTTTCGAGGACAATATCGATCTTTTCAGGAGTCTCTGTGTCTTCAATTGCCATCTTGCTGAGCTCTTCCATTCGACGATCAATCAAGTTTATTTCTGCTCGTGCTTTTGCAGTATCACTCAAAGCAATTGCTTGAATAATATTTTCGTTCAGACTTGTTTTGATTCCATATAATATATCTCCTGGTAATGCGTCTTCGGCAGCAAAAGATGTTGCGCCGGTAGTGATAAGTACTGCTCCAAGGAGTGAGTAGGCAAACACATGCTTAAATAATGGACTTACAAAAATAGGTGAGGGTACAGGTTGTGTATTCATGTGTGCACGAAGGTTTTGGAGCATATCGAACTTTTCTTCTGAGCTGAGGCTCACGTGATGCATTTTGGTATTGAGTTCTTCTATGTTGGGGTTATTCTTTTTCATGTTGTGTATGGTGTGTTTTGAGTTTTTCGAGGAGTCTGTGAATCTTGACTGAGATATGATTTTCGGAAAGTTTGGTGATATCAGAGATTTCTTGAACCGACAGACCGTCACCATATCTCATTTGCATAATCTCGGCATCGTGAGGCTTGAGTATTTTGAATGATTCGAGGATCTCGGCGACTTCTGCCATATCTTGTTCATACTGACTTGTTTGTGTGTCTGCAATATCAAAATTGATTGTATCATGGAGCATATCCAGTGAAGAAACGGGCTTTTTATCTCTGATCGAGTTAATGATGAGATTGCGTGCTGTCTTATACAAAAATGCCTTCATATTATCTATCTCTTTGCCTTGCATAAGATAATCTGCCACCTTAAAAAAGGCTTCCTGTGTCAGATCTTTGGCGACCTCACGGTCAAATACTCGAAAGTACACAAACCTAAAAAGTGAGTCGGCATGATCAATATATGTTTGTTCAAGGATTTCTTTCTGATTCATAAGACACGGTAGTACTCCTAATCTTACAGTATATGGAGTAATTTGTAAGGTTATCAGAGTATAAAGGGGAAGGTGTAAGATTATGCATCCATGTGTGTCTTATAGTGTGAGACCGTACTCACACGGTTTTTATAAAATAATTAAAAGCATTATGAAAAAAACATTACTAAAACTCTCCGGAGTGGCTGCTGCCGTAGTATTCGCATTTGGTGCGATTACTCCTGTATCGGCTCAATCGATTGCCGAGTTGCAGGCTCTCATTGCACAATTGCAAGCACAACTTGCTGCATTGAGTGGTGGACAGACTACAACTCCAACGTTTAATTATACGCGTGACCTCACAATCGGATCTACTGGATCTGATGTGGTAGCACTTCAGTCCTTTCTTGAGTCAAAAGGGCGACTAGTTATGCCAGGAGGTGTAGCTAAAGGGTACTTTGGACCAATTACACGAACAGCTCTTGCACAGTACCAAGCTAATCATATGATTACTCCAGCTGTTGGATATTTTGGACCGATCACTCGGGCTAAAGTTATGGCAGAAGGAGCTATCACAACTCCAGGAACAGGAACACCTACAACTCCTGGAACTGGACTTTCAGGTGGAGAAGCTTCGCTAGAAAGCTATACACTTGATTCAGAGAATGATGTAGAGGAAGGGAAAATGGATCTTGTTGCGGTTGCAGAATTCGATGTTGAAGACGGTGACGTTCGAATAAATCGAATGGATGTAACCTTTAACTTTGTTGGTGATGCTGCTCAAGCAGATGACGAACCATGGGATGCATTTGAAACTATCACTCTTATGATTGATGGAAAAGAGATTGCAGAAATGGACATTGATGATGAAGACGATTGGTTACGAGACAAATCACCATTTGTGGTTCGACTTTCAAATCTTGACTACGTCGTAGATGAAGGTGAGACAGTAGAAATCGAAATCTGGCTTACAGCTCAAAATAATGTTGATGGAGCTGACTCAGGTGATGCGACATGGGAAATCTATGTTGATAACCAAGGTGTTCGAGCTGTGGATTCTGAAGGAATTCAGAACTACATAGGAAATACTAATGAGAAAGTAACCTTCGATATCGAAGAAGCAGGGGCAGGAGAGGGAATCGAAATTATGAGATCTTCAAATGATCCAGACGCTTCTCTACTTCTCGTAGATACTGATGATAGATCAAAGTGGCATGAAATCTTCGTATTTGAGCTAGAAGCTGAAGAGAATGATATTGATCTTGAAGAACTTGTGCTTTTGATTCGAACTGGTACAGCTAACTACAACTCAGTTGTAAATGACGTAGTTATCGAGATTGACGGGGAGGAGTTTGATGACTTTAGTCTTGCAAACGGTAATACAACGGAAGCTACTCTAACATTCGACATTGATGGCGATTTCACCATCGACGCCGACGAGTCAGTTGATGTCGTTGTTCTCGTGGAATTCAAGAAACAAGTTGGAAACTATGTTGATAAAACTGAGACTATAAGAGTGCAGACTGTGTCAGTTAAGGGTGAGGGAGTTGATGATGTGTCTGATACATCAACTGTATCATCTAAGACACACACATTGAGCCTTTCAACTGCTGACATTGGCGCGTACAAGTGGGAAGTACCTTCAACCGGTAACTTCCTCGACTTCTACTTCACCGTAGAGGCTGAAGAAGATGACTTCGAAGTGCTTGAAGCAAGCATCGTGGACTCTATCACTGGAACTGCAACTGTATCTGATCCTGTGCTGACACGTCAAACTGGAGATGCAGAAGCAATTATGGGTGGATTCGAAGTTCTCGAAGGTGAAAGTGCAACATTCCGAATCCGATACTCTATCACTGGAGCAAACGGAACTTGGGCTGAAGCAACAATCACTTCAATCGCTGGGGAATCAGTTCCTAACGATAAGCAAAAATCACCTACAGCAACAAGAAACATTCAAAGTTAATTGTTCTGAGGTTCTAATACTGGATTAGTCTAGTATGGATAATAAAAGGCACCCGCAAGGGTGCCTTTTGTTTTGCTAAAAATAATTGTATCATTGTGATTATGAAATACATCATCTTAATGCTGGTTACACTATCAATCTTTACGATTGTTACTCCAGTATCTGCACAAGAGACCGAAGCAACTTTTGAGACAAAGACACTTTCGATCTTGGATATTAAGGATACAAATATGACATGGTTTGCATTTGGTATCACAACTCCTTCTTCACAAGATATTATTACGAACTGGAAAGTGAGATTGTATTGTGATGAAGATATAGCTCTTGGAGTCAATAATCTTCAGTCTAATGATTGTGGGACCGCCGTATCACTGCCAGGTGATTCATCTGTGTTTGCTCTCACACTTCAAAACGAAACCGATTCAATTGTTAAGTTTTCTTTCAAACTCAAAGGCTATGACAAGGACGGTAATTGGGTTGCTACAACACAACAGTCTTTTCAGTGGAAGTAGTAGAAGTGCATAACCTCGCGAGCAAGTACTTACTTTATCTACATTTGAGTATTTGACCAGTTCTTGATGAGTCAGGAAGTAATATGATACCGCAATGGCCGTAGAACAATATGTTGACAAAGTGTACACTTTAGATACACTTGTATACATGACTACCAAAATAATTGGAATCAAAGAATTCAGGGCAGATATTGCCACGTATGCCAAAAAAGCGCGCGAAGGTAATGTGCGGTATATTGTCATGAATCGCAACACTCCATTGTTTGAAATCAAACCTTTTGCTCAAAATGAGGGCCTGGAAGAGATTTTCCAGGACATTCAGGAGGCTAAGAAGGATGTCAAGACTGGCAGGGTTCATTCACAGGCTGACATACTGGCTAAGTTTGCATAAATATGCCTGAGAGAATTGACGTTCAGTATACCTCATCCGCTGTCGATCATATGCTCGTGACAATTTTGAGAATCAAACATCTAAAAGATATCTACCGAAAATAAAGTCACATACTTTTTCTTTATAATTCCATGATCTTCAGCAAAAAGTTCGTATCTTCCTTATATAAAACTCTCGGTAAAAAGCACTTTGATTTTCTTCAAAATATTCAAGAATACATCAGATACAAATAAAAACAGCCAAGCATGAGCCGGCTGTTTCTATGAAGGTTCTCCTAAGGCACTCGCACCTTTCGGGACATCCCTTCGTCTGGATACCTTTCAAGTATTTCAAATTAACTTCAAAAGTCAAGGTTGTGTGTACAGTTGTTTGACTTTGAAATATTGATTGGTATACTTAATCTACTTTTGGCCTATGGCTCACCCCTCGAGAAATCGAGGGGTAAATTTATAACCCATTAAAGTTCTTTATTTGATCTTTGATTCGATCAAAATTAGATTTATCTAGAAAAAACATTTTTGAAGACAATCTTCGTGAATCAAGAGTCTTAATTTGTGATAATTTTACAAAAATTCCTGGGTGTCTATCTGTATCTAAGTAAGTTTTTGATCTGTCTAATTTTGAACTTGTCGTCAAAGATACTGTTAAACAGGAGTGTCTATTATGTTTCTTTATGATGAGAACTGGACGAGTAAATTCTTGTCCTTTTCCATTTGACTCTATTCCAATATTGAGTCCAGTTTTGACCCACCACACCTCTTGTTCTTTGAAATAAAAATTTATACTGTATGCATCGGTCATCTTTTTAATTTCATTCCATCGATCGAAGTCTTTTTTCATCACTCTAGGAATAATAATCTATCCAGCTAAAATCATTATAAAAATATGTTAGGTAGCTTATACTATTATTTCTTTATAATTCGATGACCCTCCATCAGTACACTTACTACATGCCAATCACAATCAAAAAAGTTTTCATTGTCAGTACCATTATCGCATTGATGATCCCATTGATTGGGAGAGGACAGATTGTTATTACCGAAATTATGTACGATCCAGATGGCACAGATGCTAAACGCGAATGGATCGAAGTCTTTAATACAGGTACGACCGACATCGATCTCAATACGTGGTTTTTTCATGAGAACAATGTATTTCACAAGTTAGTAGCCGAGGATGTATCTATGTTGGTAGCAGGGCAGTACGCTATTATTGCAGATTCGATTGCTGAAGTACGTGCCGATTATCCAGGATATGCGGGGCCTATCTTTGACAGTGTCTTCTCGCTCAATAATACAGGCGAGACCATTAGTATGGCTAACCCTCAAAAAGAATTCACACACACCTTTACCTATTCTTCAGATATGGGTGCGGCAGGCAATGGTCAATCACTTCAAATTAATGGATCAGATGTCATAACTGCTGCACCAACTTTTGGGGAGGCTAATAAGACACAATCTGAAACCGTTACAGACGAGACAAGTCAGACCAGCGCCACTACAACAAACACCTCAGGATCATCAAGCTCGTCTTCATCATCTCATTCCACACATAGTCAACAGAGTCCGCTCTCGAACTACACACCTTCTATTCCATTTAAGATTGATTCGGGTCGTGACCGCATTGTCACTATCAATACACCTATAGATTTTGAAGCCTTCGCCTCCAAAAACGACATCAAGATTACCTACCAGTGGAACTTTGGGGATATGAATACTGCACGAGGTCGATCAGTAATAACGGCGTATGCGTATCCTGGAACTTATCAAGTGGTACTTACTGCAAAATCAGCTGAACATACAGCAGTCACAAGATCTGTTGTTCATGTAGTTGAGCCAAATATCGAAATAACTCAAACTCCTGCAAGTATAATCATTAAGAACTCGAGTAGTCATGAGGTTAATATTGGTCGATTTGTACTCAAGTTCCTCAGTGGCAAAAAAGTACATGTTCCACTCAATACTATTATAGCCAAAGGAGACACTATAACGCTTGGACGCGAAATCACAGATCCTCTTGTCGAGTTCCTCTACCCAAATGGTGTCGTATACAAAGTCTTTGATCCAGTGCCCGAACTTCAACATGCACTCAATACTATCTGTACCACATTTCCTGCATTGCAAGACTGCATTATGCGGTTTATCTAAAATGGATAAAGACTTTGACCAATGGAACTTATTTAAAAAAATTCTAAATTCCAGCAAGAGAAGATTTTTTGTGCATCCGCGTGAAGTATGGTGGACATCTCTAGGATTGAATATTGGTGCAGAAATTGACGGAAAGAATAAAAATTTTGAGAGACCTGTTCTTATCTTAAAGGTATACAATAAAGATACTTTGCTCGTACTTCCTTTAACACAAAAAATCAAAACAGATAGATTTCATCAAAAAATCATGATTGGACAAAAGTATTCATGGGTGAAACTTTCACAAGGAAGAGTTTTGAGTACGAAGCGTCTTATACGCAAAATTGGTCTTATTAATAAGGATACTTATTTAATTGTGCTAAAAGCATGGAAAGATCATGTATAGATGAACGAAAGGCTACCTTTGTGAGGTAGCCTTTCTCGGAGGCCGAAGCCATAATGTATATAAGTATAGGTGAAGAGGTGTAATATGTCAAAAATCTAGTACATCAGTAAAATTTTTTGGTATAATAAACGAATGATAAGGCATAGTGTTTGTAGAATCACTGTACACGTATCGAATTATCAATATTAATTTGCGGCAAGCAGTTTGAATTTATGGAAGCACTCGAGAAATTATTTGGAAGTTCGGCTCGTGTTAAGGTATTGAAATTCTTTTTATTTAATACAAGTGACATATATGAAAAATCGACAATCGCCGCACGCACGCGTGTTTCTTCTTCTATCCTTCAAAAAGAACTCAATCTTCTTGAAAAAATAAACCTCATCAAAAAAAAGAATACATTTCTTCTTAAAGAAGATCGATATGGCCGAGTAACCAAAATTAAAACTAAAGGATATCAAACTGTCATTGAATCCAAGCTGTTCACTGCTCTCCAAAACCTTCTTGTCAAAAACAGTCCCATGTCTTCCTCTTCATTGGTGCAACGCCTTGGCAAACATGGCAAACTCAAACTCGTCATTGCAGCTGGGGTTTTTATTCAAGATCATGATAGTCGAGTCGACCTCTTGATTGTTGGGGATGGGATCAAAGAAGGTCCACTCAAAACCACAATCACTACTCTAGAATCAGAGATTGGAAAACAACTTCGCTATACCGTCCTTACGGTTTCGGACTTCAAATATCGTCTTGGAGTGTATGACAAGCTCGTTCGTGATATTTTGGATTATCCACACCAAATCTTTCTTGATCGCATTGGAGTCTAAAAATTGATACAATTAAAGAGTTATCAGTAATATAAATAATAGTATGGCGTTTGAAAATCTTCAGATCGCGTTGACAGGTGCATTCAACGATCTGCTTGTCGGAGTGGTAGAGTTCCTTCCAAAACTAATCGTAGCAATTGTTATTGTTATTTTGGGATGGTTACTCGGGGCAGCATTATCAAAAATTATCAGTCAGCTCTTCAAAGCACTTAAGGTTGATGCTGCACTCGAAGCTTCGGGAGCAGGTCAAATCGTAAGACGATCAGGATCTAACCTTAACTCAGGACATTTTGTGGGAGAACTCGTAAAATGGTTCATTGTAGTAGTGTCTGCAGTTGCAGTACTTGGTATTCTTGGGCTCGACAGGGTGACATTCTTCCTCGAAGAAGCAGTCCTTGGATACTTACCACAAGTGATCGTGGCAGTTTTGATTCTTGTCATCGGTATCGCACTTTCAGAAGTGGTACGCAAAGTAATCATTGCATCATCCAAAGCAGCTGGCTTTAGAAAAGCAAGTCTTCTTGGCGCAGTTGCCAAATATGCAATCTGGACTTTTGCGATCCTTGCAGCACTGTTTCAACTCGAGATCGCAGCTACATTCATTCAAACATTGTTTACTGGAATTGTAGTGGCACTTTCGCTTGGACTCGGACTCGCCTTCGGACTTGGAGGTCGAGATGCAGCACGAGACGTTATTGAAGGAGTGCGAAATGAAATCAAAGACCGAAACTAAAGGTTAAAAACAAAAAACACAAGATGTAGAATGTCTGGCCCCGTCCAAAGGACGGGGGAAACCGAGGACTTCTGCATCTTGTGTTTTTTGTTTTTTACCCCTTTTTACCTCTTATTTTGATCCTTTATACATAAAGGGAGTATAGGTGTTGACTTTATTTGGGTTCTGACTATAATGGTCACTACACGATGTTAATAAATTCTAAGAAAGATTCCAAAGAGGTCTAAGAAGAGGGTTTTATACTCACTTCACAGGACCGATTTCGGTCCTTTTTTAAAACCAAAAAACATCGTGAGTTCGTTGACAACTGAATATGTAAGTAAGAGTCAAAGTAGTCAAGAAAAAATATTTTCAACAAGAAAAGATTTGAGACAAAGTTAGATAAAAAGCCAAAAGATCCAAACAAAGTTAAAGTGTGGTTTTAAGATTTCCTAATAGGAAATCAAGAGCATGTAGTGGATGCCTTGGCTTCTAGAGGCGATGAAAGACGTGATATGGCTGCGAAAAGCTTCGGGGAGGTGCCTAATAACCTTTGATCCGGAGATATCTGAATGGGGCAACCCAACTGAGCAAACCTCAGTTACCCAATCTTGTAAAGAGAGCGGGAGCGAACCCTGGGAAGTGAAACATCTCAGTACCAGGAGGAAAAGAAAAAAAGTCGCGTAAGCGAAAGATTTCCTAAGTAGCGGCGAGCGAAAAGGAATGAGCCCAAACCGTATGTATTTATATATACGGGGTTGTAAGACAGTAATTTTCCAATTTATTGGATGACGGTTACAAAATGATTTGTTAGTGGAACGTTCTGGAAAGAACGACCCCAGAGGGTAATAGTCCCGTACGCGAAAACAAATCAACCGTTTTTATTGTTCTTGAGTAGCTCAGGACATGAATAGCCTGAGTGAATCTGCCAGAACTAACTGGTAAGGCTAAATACTCTAGAAGACCGATAGTGAACAAGTACCGTGAGGGAAAGGTGAAAAGTAGTCCGGAAGGACGGTGAAATAGACCTGAAACTACATGTTTACAAGGAGTAGAAGAGGACTTTGTTCCTCGACTGCGTGCCTATTGAAGAATGAGCCAACGAGTTAATATATGCTGCTTGGTTAAGCCCTTTAGGGGTGAAGCCGTAGGGAAACCGAGTGTTAATAGCGCGTTCGTAGTATATATTGGACCCGAAGCCAGATGAGCTTACCATGGGCAGGGTGAATCCTGCCGAAAGGCAGGAGGAGGCCCGAACCGGTTGGTCGTGCGACTCCTTCGGATGACCTGTGGTAAGGAGTGAAAAGCTAATCGAATCTGGTAATAGCTGGTTCTCTCCGAAACAGCTTTAGGGTTGGCGTCAGATGTTCCTTTTGGGGGTAGAGCACTGGAAGGTCTTAATAGGGAGCAATCTCATAAGACCTATCAAACTCCGAATACCAAAAGTCAAGAGTCTGGCAGTTAGACTGTGGGGGCTAAGCTCCATTGGTCAAAAGGGAAACAGCCCAGATCTACAATTAAGGTCCCAAAATCTATGCTAAGTGCACTTAAGGTTGTGGGATTTCTCTGACAATGAGGATGTTGGCTTAGAAGCAGCCATCATTTAAAGAAAGCGTAACAGCTCACTCATTCAGAGATCCTGCGCCGCAAATAATCGGGGCTAAGCATAGTACCGAAGTTTAGGGCTTGGAAATCCTCCGGGAGATCCAAGCGGTAGGAGAGTATTCGTAGCCGCGTCGAAGCTAAAGGGGTGACCCATAGTGGAGCGCTGCGAAGTAAGAATGTTGGCACAAGTAACCACAAGGCATGTGAAATCCATGCCCGCCGAAAGACTAAGGTTTCCTTTGCAATGGTAATCAGCGAAGGGTTAGTCGGGCCTAAGGGGATGGTGAAAACCGAACCCGATGGACATACGGTTAATATTCCGTAACTTCGATATATTTCGATGGAGTGACAGCGAGTTGTATCTTATGCGTATTAATGGATTTACGTTCGGGCCGTGAGGAATACTGTTAGGCAAATCCGGTAGTAGGGGTAACCCAATTCCAAGCGTAGCGAAAATGGTGCCTTCGGGTATCCAAATATAAGAGAGCACACGTTCGAGAAAAACTTCTAAGGTTAGATATATCGAACCCGTACCAAAACCGACACAGGTAGTCAGGTCGAGTAGACCAAGGCGAACGAGTGAGAGGTCTCCAAGGAACTCGGCAAAAAAGCAGCCGTACCTTCGGAATAAGGCTTGCCCATAGCAATATGGGCCGCAGCGAAAGACTCCCCCGCGACTGTTTATCAAAAACACAGCTCTCTGCGAAATCGTAAGATGATGTATAGAGGGTGACGCCTGACCAATGCCAGAAGGTTAAATATGGTCGGTCCATGAGATTTATTTTATGGGCTGGCGCTGTATAAGCCCTGGTGAATGTCGGCCGTAACTATAACGGTCCTAAGGTTGTGCGTTCATTGAACGCACAAGATTTGGGACGGTTATAGATTGATAGATAGAAACGCAATCGTACAGAAACAGGAAAAGTATCTGCCGTTTTTGGCTATATGCTGGAAACTCTGTGTATCGAGTGCTACTCATCTGATATACTATATCGACAATTATCAATTAATTCTTGCATAATAGTCGTGGAATCAGAAAGTAAAAATGCATCTCGTGCAGACAATCAGCAGGAAAGGCTAATTAATATCGGTTGGATTATTGGTTTTGTGGATGGAGAAGGATGTTTTTCAATTAATTTTGTAAAACAAAGTAACCGTCAAGAAAACACAAGAATTAGAAAAGGATATAAAATCGGATATCAAATTGCACACGAATTTTCGGTCGTACAAGGAGAAAAAAGTTTGACAGTATTAAAAGCAATGAAAGATTTCTTTGGTATTGGAAATATCTATGTTAATCGTAGATACGACAATCACAAAGAAAACCTCTATCGCTACACTGTGTCAAAAAGATCCGATTTAATCAATACAATAATTCCTTTTTTTGATTCCTATCCGCTTAAAACTTCAAAAAGAAATAATTTCAAACTTTTCAAAAAATGCATGGCATTAATTGAAAAAGGAGAACATATGAATTTTGAAGGAGCAATTAAAATTGCTCAAATATGCGAGAGAATGAATCATAAAAAACCAAGAACCGAATTAATTAGAATCCTCAGAAACCAAACGCCAAACACTGATTAAAAATCAGTGAAGATAGAGTTCTATCTGCATGGCGACATGCAGCCGTAATTGGGTTGTTTATTTTAATAAACAATAAAGTGATTAGCGAAATTCCTTGTCTGGTAAATTCAGACCTGCACGAATGGCGTAACGATGGGGGAACTGTCTCGGAGACTTGCTCGGTGAAAATACAGTGCCGGTGAAGATGCCGGCTACCCGCAATTAGACGAAAAGACCCCAGAAGCTTTACTGCATCTTGGTATTGATTATATGTCCTCACTGCGCAGCATAGGTAGGAGACTTTGAAGCGTTCTTTCCGGGGAACGTGGAGTCAACAGTGAAATACTATCCTTTGAGGGGATATAATCTAACCAGTAGGGAAAAACCCTATTGGGACAGTATCTGGTGGGCAGTTTTAGTGGGGCGCTACCCTTGAATGCGCCACACGTATCCAACTCCGTGATACAAACTATATAAATGGGGGCCATATTGTGAAAGCGATATGTTCACATTCTGCTATATGCTGGAACAACTGAGTATCTAGTGCTACTGTGATAGAATTCTATCCAGTAAAAATGCAACTAGTGCAGTCAATCAGCAGGAAAGACTTTCGACATTGTCGAAAGAATCCTCAGAGACTACACGCAGAACTCCGAATGTAAATTTGGAGAAGATATAGTCCGATCTTTATGGCGACATAAAGTCTGTAAAAAGAATCTTAATAATGAAAGTTTCAAGATTAAATAATAAACCATCAAATCTCACGCCTAGACAGCGAGAAATTGTAGTTGGTTTATTGCTTGGAGATGGACATTTAGAAACTCGAAGCAACGGCAAAACATATCGATTAAAGGTTGAACATTCAATCAAACAAAAAGATTATGTTTTGTGGCTGTACCAAGAGTTACAAAGTATGATTCCTGGAAAAATATATGAAACTAAAAGAGATACAAGACATTTTATAGGTTTTAGGACCTGTTCAAGTTCATTGTTTCAATTTTATGGTCATCAATTTTATCCAAACGGTAAAAAAGTGATACCAATAGAGATAAATACAATTCTGACACCACT
>JAULZV010000030.1:0-2469 GCA_032117135.1 Minisyncoccota bacterium | reverse complement strand
GAAACTTCGCTGGATAGACGAGGTGGTATATAAGGAGTGATACATTGTGTCTCTTTCGTATGTGTTCCATACATCAAGAATACCATGTGGACCGATGCAGAGCATCGAGGAATTCTGGAGATTAAAATCTACACACAAGACAAAATCTATCCATTCATATGAGCCATGCAAGTACGCGCTGCAGGATTTGCATTGAGTCGTCCTTCTTCTATAGGTTGGCCAGATACTTCACATACTCCATAAGTACCTTTCTCAATCTTAGCAAGTGCGTCATTTACATCCATAAGTTGGATTTCGAGCTGTTTAAGGATTGCAGTATTGTTTTCGTAGTCTTCAATCTGGTCAGCACGATCATTAGGATCTGATTCGCGCTCTCCTGGATCAACAGGAACAGCTTCCCAGTCAGCAGGGTTATCAGGATTGATTCGTCCAACAGTTGCAAGTTCGGCTTCAAGTTTTGTTTTTTCTGCTTCTAATTTTTGTTTATAGATTTCTGTATTCATATCAAAAGTATATCATGGTCCAAAATAATGACGCAATCGGGTATATTATCAGGCACTATCGCACCAACTGCTTTTCACGTAACTTTCGGCCAATTTCAGTGATAAGTTTAGGATTTTGTGCAAAGAGGATTTTGTCTCGCTCAATGAAAGTATAGAAAAAGAACGGTGTACCATTATCATCTCGTATCGCTCGCGTATCACGATTTGAAAGTACAATATCCACAAATGTCGGTGTTCGATTAATAGATGCATCTAATGGTGTTGCGTCTGTAGCGATTTCTGAATTAGAGGCTGTATCAGAAGTTGTATCAGAAGAGGTTGAAGTAGATGAAGTTGCATTAGTTAATCCCGTCGAACTAGTTGCTGGAGTTGCTGGTGTATCCTGAATATCTGTACCTTGCTGTTGATCAGTAGTCTGACCTGCAGGAGAAGTGCCTTGTGCAGAATCAGTTGTATCCTGAGACGTAGTACCTGTTGATTCTTGATCATTCTCATTGACCACATCGTCTTGACCTGAAACTTCTTCGCTTGCTGGCGTATTTTGTATAGGAATAGGATTAAAATAATATTTTACTTTTGGAAAAAAATCTTGTATATCAAGTGCAAGTGTTCGCTCCCAGTCAAACATTGCATCGTATGCACCCTCATAATCAGCAAGTGCAAGAACCAAAAATGGTTCGACACCTTCGGAAGTCGTATACGTGCCGTATGTAAAATCTTTAGCAATCGCCCCTGAAATCGCAATAGGTAAACGAACATTATACAGTGTAAATAATTGTCCACTTGTAATTCGTACACTTTCTTTTGTTTGAATATCAGGATTTGAAAAAATAATTTCGGTGTATGAATTTTCTTTTTGTGTAGAAGCTTCGTCTAGAATAGACTCCACTTCGCGCAAAACATCAATAAACGGCTGTGTTGCATCAATATTTTTTTGATTATCAAAAGCAAAAAGGAAAAATTCTACAGGAGCAACAGGAGCAGTCTGAACTCGTTGAACTACAGCTCCATATCCAAAATATCCAATTGCTCCAACCCCAGCAAGCAAAAAAAGTACTCCAAATAGAAGTGCGAAAATTCTTCCTGTTTGTTTTTGAGGAGGAAGAGCTGTTGCCTGAGGATCTTGTTGTGTTTGCTTTTTTCGTTGTTCTGCCATGAGAATTTTGGCAGTGGTCACTTTGTTTTGACCGACCGTTTCGTGCACATCACTTTTGTATGTCCTAATAGCCGGAGTTCTTACATCCGGTAAAGGGTCAGTGACAGCATCTTGCAGAGGAGGATTTGTTTGAAGATCTTTTTTCTCATCCATACCCACATTCTATCAAAAAATCAATGAAGAAGATATTTCATCGGCTTTTTATCCAGATCGATAAAATCATCTGCAGCCTCAATCAATTTGCTTGATGTTGATTTTCCAAACGAGACGATTTCAACCTGACAACCAGCGCTGAGTTTGAGATATTCGACAAGTGGAACAAAATCCCCGTCACCCGAAAGAATCACCACACTATCTAATTTGCCGGACAATGAAATTGCATCAACTGCGAGACCAACATCCCAGTCTGCTTTTTTGGCACCACCTGCAAATACTTGAAGGTTCTTAGTTTTTGTTTCGATTCCCATCTTTTGGAGCGCATCGAAAAAACTTTTTTCATCACCTGCTTCAGATGTAATAACATATGCAATCGAACGAATCAAAATTCGTCCTGCCAATGCTTCCTTTACTACTTCACCAAAATTAACTTTCCTTTTATATAAATTCTTCGCACTATGATACAGATTTTGTGTATCAATGAAGATTCCTACTCTTTGTTGTTTTTGTTTAATAATTGCCATGAGGACAGTATATCAAATAAAAAAGAGGCGCGCCTACGGCGCGCCTCTTTTGTATAAAATTATTTCTTGAGTCCAACTTTCTTAAGAAGTGCTCGGTATCGTTTGTCGCTTTTTTTGGCGAGGTACCGAA
>JAULZV010000029.1:0-1856 GCA_032117135.1 Minisyncoccota bacterium | reverse complement strand
CTACGATTCCACTTTGTGTAGAATTACCGGCCCCTAAACTTGAGTTGGGTATACAACACATTAATGACGAAAAAAAGATGCAGGCTATTCGTGACAGCCTTCGACCGCAAGAAGCTGTAAGCATCAATACTCTTGATCAATCACATACTCAACATACATCATTGGTCTCTGAATCAGGGGTATGGAATGTTGATTCGATCCCTTCTCAATATCAGGGTTTGCCATATGATTTGGTGCAAGAGTTTTTGCCTCAAAAAATGTATTTTGACGCTGAAACTCAACGAGTTCAGGATCAAAGAAGGCGAGAGATATTGGAAGCAGTGGATAAGCAAGAAGTCTTGATTCAGAATCAAAAGCTCGCAGAGTTTGGAACGAGATATCAAGAATTAATCATGTCAGGTGATCCGGATACACAGCAGGAGCGACAACTTGTTTTTTCTCAATGCCAAAAGGAAGCTCATCAGCTTGTGTAGGCATACTTTGCCGGCGAACCGTGCCTCAATATTTTGCCTGAAGAAAAATATATTATAGATAAAATTCGTGATACCGTTGTTCAGACAAGAATGCAACATCCTGGCTCGACTATTTCAGTCAGGTTTGAAAGAAAGGCGAAGGAATTGTTTGTGAATAATGTGCAGTATCGTATCGCATTTGAGTTGTATCAAAAAACACAGACTCCTGAACTTGTTGCAGATACATCGGTACAGTATGTAAGAGATGAGACTACGTCACTTGTTACTGAGCAATCTCCTGAATTTGAAGGTGATTTGAATGTGCAGGAGTTAGAAAGTATATATGGATATAGTCGTAAACATACCCTTGAATCACAAGAAGATTATGAAACATCGATTGATAAAGCAACTGAAGTGCTGGAACAACGTCCTGCGATTGAAAAGATCCAAAATGAGAACCCGACTATTATTATCTCCGATCTTCATGCTCGACGTGAATTTCTCACTCATGTTCTTTCTCAAAAAGATCAAGAGGGGAGGACGGTACTTAACCTTATCAAGGAGGGTAAAATTAATATTGTGTGCGTTGGAGATGGGATGCACTCCGAAAATGCGAGTAACTGGCAGGTAACAGGTTTTGTGTATGATATCGATACCCACATCAAAGAAAGCACCGAACCTCTTACTTCAAATTTAATTGAGTATAAGTGTGTTATAGAATCACAAATAGGAATATCTATTGCTGATGCTGTGCGCAATAAAGATTTTGTACGAATCAAGCGGGCCAAAAATATGTATCCAGTATCACCTGAGCTTGAAGAAGATATGCGAAAACATCTCCTTCATGCAGAGATGGTGCGGAGCTTTGGTCTTATGCAAATGGTAATGGAGCTCAAGTCTTCTTATCCAGATGCGTTTCATTTTATCCGAGGAAATCATGACGATGTTGAAGGACAAATCAGTGATGTCACCAAATATGCAGACGAATCCACTGATGTACGGAATTGGATTACTCAAACATATGGCGATGATTTTTTGTCAAAATACGCACGCTTCGAACGAGCTCTTCCTTCGATTATCACACAGTCAAATTCGCTAGTCGTGACACATGCATTGCCGGATGAGGTGCTTACACAAGATGCCGTGCTCGAGAGAGATACTAACGCACTTAAGCAATTGATGTGGACCGAAAATCGTGAAGCAGATAGATCTCAGCGAGGTAACAAAGCTCCTATAACCGAGCGAGTTGTCAGATCTAATCTTCAAAATTTTGGTTTGGATGAACGTGCAATATGGGTAATAGGACATAGAGATGTCGAACCTCAAACAAAATTCAGGAGTCAATTTGATGGGAAAGTCATTCAAATTAATGACAAAGAACGTGAATTAATAACAGTATTTGAT
>JAULZV010000028.1:0-2655 GCA_032117135.1 Minisyncoccota bacterium | reverse complement strand
ATACAAAACTACGTACAAAAGCAAGGTATTAAAGACTACGCCCAATTACACACTCAAGAACTCACGCTCTTCGACCAACTTTAAACGAAGTTATACCTCGTATGCTCTGCATCGAGGTTGTTGATTATAACTACAGGCCTTTCGAATCGCGTACCTTTTCCATCTTGCTCATCACCAATATTAAGACCCAACTTACACCACCAAATCTCTCCTTCTTTGGGGTATCTGAGTGTTTGGAGTACGTGTGTGTTTTGTTTCACCTTATTCCAAGCGTCAAAATCTTTCATTCTAGAGATAATACAATGGCACTCATCAATTTTCGATAAAGATTTTATATGCCCTACATGTATGTATTTTATACACAATAAAAACGAGATATACTATACTCCTTTATTTTCCCTTTATTTTTGCTACTATACACAACATGTCAACAATACAAGAAAAGCGTCATTCGCTCGCCCACCTGCTCGCGCAGGCAGTGCTCAACATTTATCCTGATGCCAAACCAACGATTGGTCCAGCTACGGATACCGGATTTTATTATGATTTTGACTTTGGAACTACCAAGGTGACGGATCATGATCTAGGACGAATTCAAAAAGAAATGAGAAAAATCCTTCCAACATGGGATGGTTTTACTGCTATTTCAAAATCACCTGATGAGGCGCGTGACTTTTTTGCAAAAAATATCTACAAACTCGAATTAATCGAAGAAATCGTGAGTCGCGGTGAAGAAATTACGTTGTATCAGTCTGGCGAATTTATTGACTTGTGTCGAGGTGGACACGTTGAACATATGAACGAGATTATGCCCGAAAGTTTTCAGCTCGATCGAATCGCTGGTGCATATTGGCGAGGTGACGAACACAACACTATGCTCACTCGTATTTATGGGTTAGCTTTCGAGAATAAGGAGGAGTTAGAAAATTACAAACTTCAAATGATCGAGGCCGAAAAAAGAGATCATCGAAAACTCGGTAAAAAACTTGGTATCTTTGCATTTGATGATCAAGTTGGAGCAGGACTTCCTTTGTGGCTTCCAAATGGTGGGGCAATGATTGAAGAGCTCGAAAAACTCGCCAAAAAAACAGAGTTTGAGTATGAATATGAACGAGTTAAAACTCCACATCTCGCCAAAGAATCCATGTACCTGACTTCTGGACATCTTCCTTATTATGAAGATTCAATGTACCCTCCAATGGAATACGAAGGAGGAAAATACTATCTCAAAGCGATGAACTGTCCGCATCACCACAAAATATTTGCATCCGAGCCTCATAGCTACAAAGATCTTCCACTTCGACTTGCCGAATACGGAACATGCTACCGTCACGAAAAATCAGGCGAATTATTCGGATTGATGCGAGTACGATCTATGCAGATGAACGATGCTCATATCTATTGTACTGAGGAACAATTTTTTGATGAATTCAAGAAAGTTATCGAAATGTACCTTTATTACTTTAAAGTTTTTGGTATCGAAAAATATGTAATGCGTCTCTCTAAACATTCTAAAGAAGGTTTGGGCAAAAAATATATCGACGAACCCGAGCTCTGGATTAAGACTGAGGATATGGTGCGAAAGTGCCTTGTTGATCTCAATGTTCCTTTTGTGGAGGCCGAAAACGAAGGAGCATTTTATGGACCCAAGATTGATGTCCAGATTTGGAGCGTAATTGGACGTGAATTTACACTCGCAACAAATCAAGTTGATTTTGCAGTGCCGGCACGATTTGGTCTTACTTATACTGACAAAGATGGAAGTTCAAAAACTCCACTCTGTATTCACCGTGCTCCACTTTCGACTCATGAGCGTATGATTGGATTTTTGATCGAACACTACGGCGGCAACTTTCCATTTTGGCTTGCTCCACAACAAGTTGCGGTTATACCAGTCAAAGAATCGAATTTTGAAGCTGCACAGTCTGTTTACAAAAAGCTGAGATCGCTGCAACTACGAGCCAAGATCGATCTTTCAAGTACAGGATTTGGCAAAAAAATCCGCGATGCAAAAAACATGAATACACCCTATACAATTATCATCGGTGACAAAGATCTTGAAGCAGGCAAAGTAACACTCGAAAGTCGAGATGATGGACAGCTTGGACAAAAAAGTATTGAAGAAGTGATAGAGTTATTTACCTCACTTCAAATCTAATTCTTCACTAACCGAAACTGACACAAAAGAAAACCACCGATTGCTCGGTGGTTTTCTTGTACTAGAATGTTATTAAGTAGTGTGTTTGAAGAGAATTTAATTTACTGAATTCTTGTTCGCTTCCTTGAAGGCTCGAACTCGCTCAGAGATTTCATTCTTGTTCATCTTCTTTCTCATAATCATCGCTGCTGCGACAGAGAATGCAAGGAGAGTTACTACGAAGGCAATTCCCTTTGCAACTTCTTCTGGTCCAGTATATGGAACTTGGTTAAGGTACACTGATCCAACAGTAGAGTATGTTCCTGTAACAGGAGGAGTTGTGATTGTACCTGTTGAGACATATAGGTTTCGATCTCGATCATCACGATCTCGATCTCGATCCTTTGTCTTTTTTTCAACTTTAATTTCACATGTATCAGTTGCGGTCTTTCCCTTTGAATCAGTTACGCGGATTTTTGCAGTATAGGTACCCTTATCATTGAATCGAGTCGTAACCG
>JAULZV010000027.1:0-25683 GCA_032117135.1 Minisyncoccota bacterium | reverse complement strand
GATATAATGGGGGTATTAGCCACTAATGAACACCTTATGAACACAAGCAAAACATACCTTATTCCAGTCAGTGTAGCGATTATCCTTGTGATGCTTGCAGGCTTTGTGTTCTTCTCTCCTGTTCGTCAAAATGAAGGATCCCTTGAGGACTCTGCTGGAGAGTCTATTGAGGCAACTGTGCCTGTTACTGATCTAAATACTTCTGGTGATGAGGAGTCTCTAGGTTTGGATTCAGAGGCTTCGTCATCTTCGTCTTCTACTGCAACGACATTGGATGAAGTGAATGATCTAAATGATCTAAATGAACTATCTACGAGTACACGTGATACTACGCAGAGTGGAGGCACTACTGGGTAACTAGAGTTTGAAGCTGAATCTGAGTAATTTGATGGGTGGGTTGTAGAAGTTTCAGCATCGTTGCAGGTGTCCAGCTCAATAAGTTTGCTATAATGCTCTTATGAAAGTAACTTTTGAATATGATAAAGAAAAAGATATCTGGTGTCTTTTGAATAAGGGTAAGAGCTCAAGCCACTCTCAAAAGCCTACGAAACAGTATGAGCAATTAATTGAAAAATATGGTGATGAACCAGGCGAAGAAGTTTCGCGGGAATTTGTTGAGAATTATCTTTTAGACAAAAAAGTTCTGACTAAGGAATGCGTGAATGCGTATCAGCAAGATTGGGATAGCGTTTCGTTTGAATTTCAAAGCCGAGCAGAATCAATTTTTGAAACGGCTCTTTCTATAAATCTGAAGGCGTATCTTACAATCAATAGCCGTTGCCCATACTCTTTGGAAGAAAATTATTTCTTTGTTACATTTCCAACCAATAATTACATTGCTCGCAGAACGGTCATGCATGAATTATGGCATTTTTATACATGGCAAATCTTCGGTTCTGAACAACTTGAAAGAATGGGGGCTCAAAAATACGGTGATCTCAAGGAGGCTCTAACGGTCTTGCTAAATATCGAGTGTGCGGATCTTTTGACTTCTGACATAAAAGATAACGGATATCCCCAGCATCAGGAATTGAGACAAAGAATCACTGAATTTTGGATAAATGATAAAGATATCAGAAACCTATGGGATTATTTGGCTAATCAGTAATAGTTCCAACTTCGTACCAAACCTCCAGCACATATTTTTGCTATACTATCTCATATGAACAATTACTTTGTAGGAACAAAAGAAACACCGCATCATATTTCAGTAGGGGCTATTCTTGTGAATAATGAACATAAAATAGCTTGCCATTATTACGGAGAGACAACAATCAGAAAATATCCACAAAACTTTTATACCTTGATGCACGAGACGCTGGAAATTAATGAGACGTTGGAACAGACTCTTGAGAGAGGTCTTAAAGAAGAGTTCTCAATGCGTGGTGAGATCGGGAGATATGTTGGTTCGCTCGTAGTGGGATATTCTGCGCAAGATGTTCGGGTCGAAAAAACAGTACTTTATTTTTTGTGCCGACTTGTTTCTATTGATGACGTGCGGGATTTTTCTGATCCAGAGACCGTGAGCGAGATAAAATGGATGGGTATCGACGAGCTCATTGAAATAATGGAGAAACAGGGCCAATTGCATGGAGCAAGCGCGGACGAATCAAAGATCCTAAGAGATGTTAAGAAATATTATTTGGAATAGTTCCAAGTTTATTGCATGTGGGAAGATATATAATTACTGAAATTTTTGATACAATTGACACATTATGAGCGAATCAATCCCATCAAATTGGCAAGAGTCTTTGGCTGAAAATACTGCTGAACAAAGCTCAAATTACGAAGGTAATGAAAGCATACTATTTTTTAATAGGATGCATAATCCGGTCATTAGAAAACAACTCATCGATTTTATTTTTTCAACAGAAAGTGAAATTTATCCCGAGCAACAAAGGAGTAAAGAAGAAATAAATTTAGATTTAGAGGCAAAACTTTCTTCAGTTGAAAAAACAACTGAAATTACATTTCCTAAATTAACCACCTTTCCTTATCATACTTCAGATAGGATGGTAGTTGGAATGATTCATCCGGTTACAAAAACTGAACTGACAACCAAGCAGATGAGTATTGCTGAAGCACATGAGAAAGGACATGTTGTACGAGATTTTTTCAAAGGACATGAGTCGACTTATTATAAACGACTATCTGATGCCTTCGATATAGATAGTTTTGTTATTCCATCTCAAGAATTAGCAATGATTACGGAACGAGATGCAGGAGCAGAAGAGCCATTAGATGGAATGAAAAAGGACTATGTTGCTTATCTTCTTGATCCAACAGAAGTCTTTGAAAGAATGTCAGAACTTAAAAATTACTTTGGATTTAAGGGCGATGAAGAATTTACAGGGGAACATTTGGAATATGTCAAAAAACATTATGTTGAAGATACTGGAGCAGATAATGGTATGACTGCATTTTTTAGTTTGATTACATCTAGGACACAAAGTAAGTTTTTAGAAATTATTAATAGTGTAGGAATTTAAAATAGTTCAAATATTGTTCTAAACAAGCACTCCTATTGTATTGTAAGGGGTATCTCATTCAAACAGGGTTGATATAATATACAGGATGCATGTACTGAGAGCGTGGACACAAAGACATTGAGCCATAATGACGCATTGACAAATATTGAAAATAGTCCAAAATAAGCACGCCTCGCATCTCCTAACCACAATCAATATATTTATGAAGGAAATTCAACCAAAACAAATAATCGGACGACGTGAGTATGTTTCAATTCCAGAATTTGACTTATCTGGGATTGAAGCAAAAGTCGACACCGGAGCATATCATGGAGCAATTCATGTCAGTCTTGTGAACGAGTTTGAAAAAGAAGGTCATCGCTGGATCAGGTTTATTATCCTCGATGACGCTCATCCTGAATTCAAGAACAAAGTATACGAAACAGACTTGTTCGATGAGCGACGCGTAAGAAGCTCTAATGGTGATGTGCAACATCGATACGCTGTGCCCGTAACAATCGTCCTTAAAAATAAAAGTATCAAGGCTGTACTTGGATTGAGTAATCGAAAAGATCTCAAGTATCCAATCTTGATTGGGCGAAGAATTATCAAAAAACATTTTATCGTGGATCCAAGTTTAACTTTTACTGATCAATAAATAACATATGAAAATCGCAATCTTATCTCGAAGCCCACAGATTTATTCGACACGAAGACTCTTTGAGGCTGCTGAGCAAGCAGGTCATGAAGTTGTTATTATTGACCACACCAAGTGTCATCTTATTATGGAAAAGGGCAAGCCAAGTATTAGGGTGAACGGTATCCCTGTAACTGATATCGATGTCATTATTCCTCGAATTGGTGCATCTGTAACGACATATGGATCGGCAGTAATCAGACATTTTGATTTGATGGGTGTTATTTCTATTTTGACTTCGACCGCACTTATTAGGTCTCGAGACAAACTTCGAAGTTTGCAGATTATTTCTAAATCAGGTGTTGGGATTCCTAAGTCAGTATTTGCGCGTCACCCTAAAGCTGATGATGTCAAAAATTTGATTGCAGAAGTGGGTGGGACTCCAGTTATTCTCAAATTGCTTGAAGGGACACACGGAACTGGTGTCATTAAGGCTGATTCAGTTTCTTCTGCAAAGTCTGCGGTAGAGGCGTTTTCAGGAATTAAAAAAGATTTGATTGTGCAGGAATTTATTCAGGAAGCAGGAGGTAAAGATATCAGAGCATTTGTGGTTGATGGTGAAGTTGTTGGTGCGATGGAGCGAAGTGGGCAAGCCGATGAATTCAGATCTAATCTTCACAAAGGTGGAACAGCCCGAGCTATCGAGATAGACAAAAAAATCATGACAACTGCACTTGAAGCAACCAAACTCATGGGGTTGACTGTTGCTGGTGTGGATCTTTTGCTTTCAAGTCGAGGGCCACTTGTGATCGAAGTAAACTCTTCTCCTGGACTTCAAGGAATCGAAAAGGCAACTGGACTTGATATTGCCTCAAAGATTATCGAAGCTGCTGAACATAAATTTGGTAAAACCGTCAAACAAAAAGAGAAAACAAAATTGCGTAAGCGAAAGAAGAAGGTGAAACGAGATAATAGGGAGTAGATTATTTGTGGATAAACCCCCAAAAATAACAGTATTTTGGTATACTTGTAAGATGGTTTACAAATCTATCTTTTGTCTTGTGGCAACCACAAAACATACAATACAAAAAATACTATTTTGTTTGATTATTCTAAGTGTCATCGGTTTTCCTATCTCTACACATGCTGCCGAACGAGGATTCATTGAATCAGTATATTGCAAGGTAATTTCATTTTTTAAATTGAGTTGTGATAATGAGGATACTGCTTTAACTATTAATACTGAGAGTGATACTGATGTTGCCTTTTCATCTTCACCCGCACCTCATTCAGATGAGGATGTATTTGGTGATGCAGGTTCACCAACACAAACTGCGACAGATACATCTTTCTCTGGATCTTCTCCTGCTATATCAACATATCCTCTGAGTCCTTCTGTACATACTTCATACGCAACAATCGCATATCTTGATGGAAGTCTTATGCTCCTCAGATCAGAGTTATTGAATTCCAAAAATCCTATTTCTTATGTATCTGGCAGTTCAGTTTCATCAGAACGATTATCAAAACAAGTCGACTCAATCTATGACTCTGTCAGCAAATCAATCTCTACGTTACGTGATGAAACAAATCTCAATCTCGCAAGCGCCACCACTGCGCTTCAATCAGAGTTGCAAGCTATAACTGCTAATATCACAGGAGGAGCACTCTTTAATGGAGGCAATGCATTTGGCGCTCCTCTCACTATGGGTACGACTGATACTCAAGCTCTTTCACTTATTACTGGTGGAACAGAGAGATTGACTGTACGTGCGAATGGAAATGTGGGGATTGGGACGAGTACTCCTAGTTCCAAATTAAGTGTCGGTGGAGATATTGATTTAAGTGGAATATTGAAAATTAATGGAGGACGATTTATTTCAACATATGGTGGAGAAACAAATGCTTTCTTAGGTTTGGGTTCAGGAAATCAAGATTATACAGGTACTAATAGTTTAGGAATTGGTTACTTGACTTTGTCTTCTATGACAGGAGCTGTTTCAGCTACAGCTGTTGGTAGTCGTGCTTTACAAGATTTAACCACTGGAACAAATAATACTGCCATAGGTCAAGGGACACTAAGATATATTACTACTTCTTCAAATAATACGGCAATCGGAAGACAGGCTGGTAACGGATTATTGTCAGGAGGATCCAATACGATTATAGGAAGTAACGCAATGCAAAACACTCAATATGCTACCAATACAATCGCAATAGGTGCATCAACATTATTTCAATCAAACGATGCTGGTCAAGATAGTATTTTTATTGGTAATAGTGCAGGAAGAGGAGTAAATGGTGGTTTATCAAATACTTTTATTGGAACATCTGCAGGAGGTACTGGTGTTAAGACAGGAGGTAATAATCTCTTACTTGGTTCACATGCGGGCAGTAATTTAAATAGTGGCTCAAATAATATTATCATTGGTGGCAATAATATATTTGTACCAATTCCATCTGCTAATAACCAGTTAAATATTGGTAACCTTATATATGGAACAGGGCTTGATGGAACACTCTCTACTGTAAGTACCGGCAACGTCGGCATTGGCACCACAACCCCTTCCGAAAAACTCACCGTTTCAGGCAACGGTCTCTTGACCGGAACACTCACTGCATCTTCATTTACAGGAGCTGGCACAGGACTCACAGGACTTGCACCTGCTAACTTCAGTACTGCTAACATCTCTCAATGGACTAATGATGCAGGGTATCTCACTGGACTTTCTGCTTTTACAACAGATGATGTAGCGCAAGGAAGTACTAATCTATATAGTCAGTGGTCACCTGCTACAGGTGGGATTAATTATGCTGGTGGGAATGTGGGGATTGGGACGAGTACTCCCGATAAAACTCTCACAATAAGACATCCGAACCCAAGTTATAATTCTTATGTGAGAATAGGGACAGGGATGACTTCAAATGCAAGTATGGGTATCGGACTATCAGCATATAACAGCACTTCTCCCGATTACGTAATTACAGTGAATAATTCGGGTGCTTTCAATATTATTAATGGAAGTCATACAATGTCTTTTGAAGGGAATAGATTATCTGCAGCGCGAATCCGAGCTTCAACATTTGGAACACCAGTTGAACCATCCTTCATGTTGGATACTACAAGCGGCGACGAAACTGGATTTTACCGTCCAGAGTTAAACACTATTGGCTTTGTCACAGATCGAACCGAACAGATGAGGATTACTGCGAATGGAAACATCGGGATTGGGACAATAACCCCACGAAATAAACTACATATCCATGGTGCGACCGATTCGGTATTACGGTTTACAAGTGCGTTGACTGGTTTAAGTGCGAGCGATGGATTTTACTTTGGACTAAATACTGATGGTGTTAACACTACATTGTGGAATTTTGAAAATGGGTATGTCCGACTTGCGACAAACAATGTTGAAAGAATGAGGGTTGACTCGTCGGGAAATATCGGGATTGGGACGACTGCACCTGTGTACACATTGGATGTGTACGGAAGTGGTGTTCGTTCTGCGGTTGCAACTGGAGCCAAGGCCTTTGTTGGCTTTAGTAGCGATACAGGTGTAGAAAGATTTTCTCTGGAAAGCTCTGGTTCATTGCTCAAGATAAACTCTGCAGGATCTATAAACATTGAACCAGTAAACAATGTTGGTATAGGTCTAGGAGGATCCGATGCTACTTCCAGATTAGTGGTAAAAGGAGGGGGGACTGGTGCAGGTAGTTCGGCTTTAGGTGTTACGAATAGTGCAGGCGCAAGCCTGTTGTTTGTGAGGAATGATGGGAATGTGGGGATTGGAACAACAAGTCCAAGCTCAAAGTTAGATGTTTACGGTGGCATTAGGGCTTCTGGTAATCTAACAGATTATGTTGAAATTACTAGTGGTTCTGTGATTAATAAAAACCAGTATGGAGATAGATATTACATATCAGCTAATGGTACTTCTCAGTTGGGATTACCTGTTGGATATGATGGAGGAGCTATTCAACTTCAGACTGGTAGTTCAAAATCTGTAATAACCGGAGGTGGTTCTGGCACGTCACAACTTAGTTTTTTTACGGGAAATAATTTAACTAACCCAAAGATGATAATTAGTGGATCAGGAGGCAACGTTGGAATTGGGACGACAACCCCTTTCGCCCGACTCTCGGTCAGAGGAGCAGGGACCACGACAGGACTACTCGCGCAGTTTAGTGACTCTGCTGATACGCCGAGAGTGACTGTGCTTGATAATGGGAATGTGGGGATTGGGACGACAAACCCAGGAGCAAAGCTTCAAATTAACGGCGCAGGTGCTTCAGCTGTAGGTCTTCTTCTGACTGGAGATGCCGGCTATTCATCAAACAATCAAATGATTCGATTCAATGATGCAACAGCAGGAACTATTGCAACGATAGTAGCATCTCCTCAAAGTAGTGGGTCTGGGGGGCAGCTTTTTGTAGATTTTAACAGCCCTTCATCTACTTCGAGTCCATATAATAATTGGCTTGCGTACCGATTCGGAGGAGCTACTAACAAATGGTTTTTTGGGGATGATGGTACTAATGCATATTTTCAAACTTCAAATAGTATGAGATTCGGTGTTACTGGAGGGGCACACCCTAATCCTCAGACTGGTACAGCAATGACCATATTATCTTCAGGCAACATCGGCATCGGCACCACTACTCCTGTAGCACGTCTTTCTGTTAAGGGTGCTGGCACAAATACAGGTCTTCTTGCTCAATTTACAAATTCAACTGACACATCAAGATTAAGGCTTTTGGATAATGGAACAATGAACTTGTCTGGAAATAGCACTGGGTTTCTCATGACTTTACTTAATGGAACAGGTGGAGGTAGTGGTCTTTCTATTACTACACAAACAGTGAGTTCTTCAGCAACTATTCTAGGTGCAAGTAATTCTTCATCAGAAGTATTTTCGGTCAAAGCGAACGGCAACATCGGCATCGGCACCACAACCCCTTCCGAAAAACTTACAGTGGATGGTAATGCACGCTTCACTACTGTAACATCCGGCGCATATGCCTTTGATCTTAATTTGACTGCAGATGGAGTACTTACAACCTCAGCTTCTGACGAACGACTCAAAAGAGATATTACACGGCTCGATTCAAAGGATACCTTAGATCGCATGATGATGCTTGAACCATCTTCATTTATATGGAAAGAGGGTGGAGCATATGACCTTGGGCTTATCGCTCAAGAAGTTGAGATTGTATTTCCAGAGCTTGTCTTCACGAATGGTGCAGATGGATTTAAGGGAATCAATTACTCAAGGTTGCCAGCGCTCCTTATTAGTGCGGTGCAAGCGATCGTCGATAGACTTGATTCGTTTACGACACTATTCAAGACTGAGCGAATCGAAACAGAAGTCTTGTGTATTGGGCAAATTTGTCTTACTGAAGCACAACTACTGGAGCTTCTTGAAATGAAAGCAAATCAAACATCAGGTGGTACCGCTCCTACTCAGTCGTCATCCACAGAATCAACACCACAATTTCAGCAAGCCGAACAGGCCGAGTCAAATCAATCTGAAGAGTCCGACGTGACAGAAGAGGTGTATGATAATACAGATGTTAATCAGACGCAAAATGTTTCTATGGATGATATTGATGGTGAGACTTCTACTCAAGTAGATGTGGTAACCGAGACTGAACCAGAAGCTCAAGAAGCGTCTGCACGTGAAGACAGTGCTGACACCATCCAAATTCAAGGTTCTGATTCTGAATAGATAATCTATATCAACCCATCTTTATTAAGTGAAGTAATAACATCTTCAAATTCTTGAGATTCTAATTTTAATTTTAAAATAATTTCTGTATCTGAGATATCCGGATTATATAATTTGAGTTTAAGAACATGAGCTCGTTTTTGTCTAAAAGATCCTTCAAACTTCGACTGCTTATTGTAATGTTTACTTTTTTGATGGAGCTTTGTTTTGTTTTTTCCTAAGGTTTTTTTGAGGTATGTTCCGTAATCATAGAGTGCGTAATACCAATCTCGAGGAGATGTGTGTGTGAGCACGCCATTCTCGTACAGGTGGAAATTCTCTGATATCGTCCCAGATTCTTGATCAGGTTGAGGATGAAGATGGTTCTGCTTAGAATGGTGGCTTTTGATCTCTCCGTAAGGTGTAACTTTTTTTAATATCTCCATAATCTCTTTATCTGAAACTTTTTCTTTGTTTTTAAAAAAGAAATGAAGAAGTACTGCTCGCACATTTGTTTCTATGAAAAAAATGGGCTGATTATATGCAAATGCGCAAAGAGCACCCGCTGTCGAAGGTCCAATGCCTGGCAGAGTTTGCAGTTCGGTAAAATCAGTTGGGAACACTCCGTTATGAGTCTGGAGTATTTCTTCGCAGGCTCGTCTGATAAAAAGTGCTCTTCTGTTGTATCCGAGTCCTTGCCATACAATAAGAATTTGGGATTTGTCTGCATGTGCAACAGATTTGATCGTAGGGAACTGGGCAATAAACTCGGCGTATTTGATTTTGACGCGTTCAACTTGTGTTTGCTGAAGCATCATTTCTGAAACAAAAATAAGATACGGATCAGAAATATCTCGCCATGCCATAATGCGTTTATTTTTGTGATAGTACTCGAGTACTTCCTTTTGAAATGACTGAATTTGAGCGCTTGTGATGCGAATAGACATGCGACCATTATATATGGATTCGCCTGTATGTATACGACCTCTATCAATGTGTTCAATAAGTAATTACAACACATTACCAGCAGTGTGTTTTGTGGCTCATGGGTCTGATACAGATGTGATCTATGAATTACGTATTATTCCAGATCCTCCGGAGATGTCACTTGTTTCCAATTGGTTGCAAAAACAGCTTTTATTTTTTGTGAAGGGGCACATCTAATGAATGTGTGAGGGAGGCCGTATTCGGTGTCTGATATTGCAACCATTTCATGTTCAAAGAGAGAAGTATCAAGGACGCATGCACCCGTGTATACATAATTGTACGGAATGGTCTCATCAGAGTCTTGCAGTATCGCTGTAAATAAACCATTTTCGACAATACATTTGGTAGCACTTGTTTTGGTAGAGGAGTGTTGAAGGAGGGCTGACCATTCATCTGGAGCAACATCACATAATGCAGACAAATCAAAATGATCATATATATCATCTCCCATAAGGACTGCAAATTGACCATTCAAAATATCTTTACACAACCAGAGAGCGTGCGCAGTACCTTTTTGTTCATGTTGGGTAATGTATGTAATTGGAATAGAATTGTATTGATCTGTAATCGTCTCTCGAATCATGTCTCCGAGATATCCGATCACGATAATTACCTCTGTGATGTGAGAGGGAAGGGCATCAAGTTTGTGTTCGAGTAGGGTTTTGTTGTCTTTGATGAGAAGAGGTTTTGGAGTAGAAAGAGTTCGCTCTCTCATGCGAGTTCCTTTTCCTGCTGCTAATATAACTAATTGCATATGGATAATCCTATCATAGATATATCATGCATTTATAAAAAATAGATATATTTCATGTAACGTATATTTAGACAATGTGCTTTATAGAAAAAGCTTATTACAAAAATACTGGCACATACAAGAGTATGTGCCAGTATTTTGTAAGCAATAATTATGCAGATACTTCTTCGGCAGGAGTTTCTTCTGTAATTACTGTTTCTTCTGTTGTTTCTTCAGGAGCTGGAGCCGCAGTTGCGTCATCAGCTACTACTGTTGTGTCGTCTGGATTCATAGTTTATTGTGGTTAACAAATAAAATGCTCTACTAGTGAGCAACATATACACCATAACACAGTACTACTAGATGTCCTATTAAAAATATCTTGTATGTTTTGATCTTTACATTATAATGCCCCTATGAAACAAGAAAATACTCAGGCACACAAAACTGAATGGAACTTTAAACTTTTTTATCAGTCCGAATCAGATCCTCAAATTGAAAAAGATCTCCAGTATACTGAAAAAGAATTTTCGCGCTTCGAGAAAAAATATAAAAAAGATTCTTCGTATCTGACGTCTCGAGAAGCACTATATAAAGCTCTCGTTGAGTATGAGAAAATAATTTCAGAATCAAGTGTGAGTCGCCCGTATCTTTATTTTTTCTTGAGGGCAGATGTGGATTCTTCAAACAAAAAGATAGATGCGCTGTTTACACAAGTTGAAAGTCGACTCACTAAAATTCGAAATACGTTAATATTTTTTCCATTAAGCTTGGGTACAATTGATAAAAAAAATCAAAAACTGATTCTCAAAGACAAAAACTTTGCTCATTTTCATTACTATCTCAAGGTGCTATGGGAAGAATCAAAACATAATTTGACAGAAAAGGAGGAAAAATTAATCAGTCTTTTGAGACAGCCATCACAATCAATGTGGGTGAGTGGTGTTGAAAAAGTGCTTAATAGTAAGACTATTGAACACAAAGGAGAACACATTCCATTGAGTCAAGCCATGGGTATTGTGAGTGAATTGGCTCGAGATGAACGTATTGAACTGAGTCAAAAAATAAGCGCGGTACTCAAGAGTATTTCTGATTTTGCTGAGGCAGAAATTAACGCAGTATATACAACCAAAAAAATTACTGATGAATTGCGTGGTTTTGAAAAACCTTATAGCAAAACAGTAATGCAATATCAAAACGATATCGAAACAGTTGAGACACTCATCGATGTTGTGACTAAAAATTTTAAAATCGCTCACTCGTTCTATGCTGTCAAAGCCAAAATGATGAATACTACAACACTCGATTATGCTGCTCGTAGTGCAAAAGTAGGTACCATTAACAAATCTTTTGATTTGATGGAAGGAGTGAATATTGTAAAATCTGCCCTTTCTAAGGTTGGACAAAGGTACGTGGATATCTTTGAGAGATATCTTACTCATGGTCACATTGATATGTATCCACGAGTAGGCAAGTCATCAGGCGCGTATTGTATGGGAGGGGACAGTGTGTTGCCTACTTTTATTTTGCATAACTATACTGATACCTTTAATTCAGTGAATACCTTAGCTCATGAATTAGGGCATGCATTTCATACTGAACTTTCAAGTGTTCAATCTGGACTATATCAGGATTACACAATGTCAGTTGCTGAAGTTGCAAGCACGCTTTTTGAGAACTTTGTGTTTGATGAGATATTCGAGACTTTAACAGATGACGAAAAAATAATTGCCCTTCATGACAAAATAAACGGAAGCATTTCGACTATCTTTAGACAAATTGCATGTTTTAATTTTGAATTAGAACTTAATAATGCGGTACGAGAAAAAGGTTCGGTATCAAAAGAAGAAATTGCATCCATGATGAATCGTCATATGAAAGCATACCTTGGACCAGTCTTTGATTTGCAAGATGACGATGGATATTTTTTTGTGTCATGGTCTCATGTTAGAAGGCACTTTTATGTGTATTCGTATGCATTTGGAGAAATTGTAAGTAGTGCACTGTATGCGTTATACAAAAAAGATCATTCCTATATGCAAAAAATAGAAACATTTTTGAGTGCAGGAGGATCCAAATCACCGTACCAAATATTTAAAGATATTGGTGTTGATATTTCATCACCAGAGTTTTATCTTCAAGGGCTTGCAAACATTAAGAAAGAAATTAAGACTCTCGAAAAGTTAGTAGAAAAAAGTGACCTCTTTAAGGCACGGTAAATTATTTGAAATCACAATACAGATATATAATCTGTGTTAAAATAGGGTATTATTTATACATAATAGAAAATATATGGAATCAGAACATACAGTAGCTCCGGCTACAGCCGAGGTAACTACATCAAGTGTGCCCACAGTAAAAACATTAGTGCAAGGGGCATGGTCACTCTATAAAAAGAAAATTAAATCAGTAGTACCATTTGCTTTGATTGGAGGTGTAGCAACGTGGATGCTTGATACAGGATTTTTACCTGGTCAAAATTCAGAATTACTCATTCTTACTCTTGCGGGAGTACTTGCTGTTATGGTCGGTGTGTATATTATGCTACTTAGTTCACTCTCTATCTTTCTTGTTATTATCACTGATTCCAAAGAAATATCTGTACTCAATACATATAAAATAGCCCAATCTAAAATAATTTCGTATCTATGGATAACGATATTGGCTAGTTTGATTACTATATGTGGGCTATTCCTTTTTATAATTCCTGGTATTGTCGTTGGACTCTGGTTCTCGTTTATTATGTATGCGTTTTTGATTGAAAATGACAAAGGGATGAGTGCACTTCTCAAGAGTAAAGAATATGTGCGTGGTAAAGAGCTTTTGATTTTTGGTCATACGATTCTTCTTGCTTTTATAGGGACTATTATTTCAGGAATAGCGGGTATAGCAGTAATGTGGTTACCTAAAACAATTGAGATTGGAGCTAATAACATTATTTCGTTTTTGGTAGCACCGTTTTTGGCTGCATACATGTTCTTGCTGTACACAGGACTTCGAACCATGACTACTGATATTCAACCTCAAACACAAGTGACATGGCGCAAAGTATTTACTGCGATGGCAATTTTTGGTGTTATTGCTTGCACTGCTATCTCTATGCTCTTACTTTCTTTGTCTTCAGTTTAAGTTTCTCAAATGAGATGCATTCGCTACGTACTGTTCTTGCGAGCACGTTACGCAAGATGAACTACTCCAACACAATGAGGGCAATGCCTTGTTGAATCTGATTCCATACATGTGTCACATCCTATGAACTTTTTGTTACATGTGACGTCGATACAATTTCGCATTTTTTCAGTGGGTGAATTGCAGTGTTCACAAATCCCGATTACTTTGTGTTGAGATGGTTCGTCAAAATGCATTGTCTGTCGTTTATCAAATACAAATAATGACCCTTCAAAATCTTGTCCAGGATATTTTTCCATATAGGTCACAATACCTCCGTCTAATTGATACACTTCTTCAAAACCATTTGTCATGAGATATCCAGAAGCTTTTTCGCATCGTACTCCACCAGTGCATACTGTTACTACAGTCTTTCCTTTATTTTTCGAAAGCTCTTCCATTTTTTGAGGGAGCTCTTTAAATGTCTTGGTCCTTGGTTCGATAGAGTTTTTGAATCTGCCAAGCTTATGTTCGTATGTGTTACGCATGTCGATAATGACAAAATCTTTTTTTTGTTCAAACCACTGCTTCAACTCATCTGGAGAAAGTTTAATCCCTGTTATTTGATTGGGATCGATGTCATTTTCTTCAAGTGACGCTGTGACAATTTCGTCTCGAACCTTGATGCCCATTTTGGGAAAAGCGTCCACAATACCTTCACTTCTCTTAATGTGCATATTCGAAAATCGCGGATCAGAAGTTATAACTTTGACATACTGTTCAGTATCTTGGGTAAGGCCACAAACTGTTCCATTAAGCCCCTCATGAGCAACAATAATGCGACCAGTGAGATTGAGCTCTTTACAAAGCTCCATGTGTTCTTTTTTGAAAAGAGTAGGATTATCTATGTGTACATACATATAGTACAAAAGTATTTGGTATGGATACTGCGCTTTCTTCATGGTGATGAGTATACTTTGTGAGCGTAAGGAGTACAAGTGCCTGAGAATTTTATGGGAAATAGTTCGTAGAGGCGGTATGTATTGTGTTAGAAGTAAAAACCCTGCGACCTATATACCCGGAAGGCGACTCGCAGGCCATCGGCCGAGGACGGGCGCCTGGAGGGTATATAGGTCGCAGGGTTTTACGGATAGCTAGATAATCCAGTTCACATTTTGTATACTACAGTACTATCCCTAACATAATAATCATGAACAATATTCCAATCGTATTAATGTCAATTACTCTCGGTATGATAATTGGAGCAGGGGCAACCTCTGTGTATTTTTCTCAAGAAACAAGCCCTTCCAAAGAAAAAGAAGTTGAAAACACACATATCTCTCATGATATGCACAGTGAAATGGATTCGATGATGCATAATCTTGAAGGTAAGAGTGGTGATGAATTCGACCGTGTTTTCTTGGATGATATGATTGTGCATCACGAAGGAGCAGTGCAGATGTCTCAAGCTGCACTTGAACGAGCTTCACATGAAGAAATCAAAAACCTCGCTCGAAATATTATCAAAGCGCAAGAAGAAGAGATTGCGCAAATGAAAGAGTGGAGAATGAATTGGTTTGGAATCTAAACCAATCTTTATTCTTGAATTGAAGTATAGCGAAGTTCTATTTTTGATAGATCAATTATTTTGACTTCTTCGATTGAGTTTTTGAGTTCACCATCTTGAAATATCTCTAAGGTGTATCCTTCTCGTTGTGGGTTTTTGTCCCATACTGCATAAAAATCAGCAAGAGTCATATCCTGCACTCTTCCTGGAATATATGATTCTGCATGAATGACACTTGTTTCGTCGTGTGTATGAATTTCGGACATGCAGTTTGGGAGGATGCCTACATTTGCAGGAACGACTTCTTTTACACCATCAACGGTAATAGTTAGTTCGGGATGCACATGATCAGTCAAATTAACGTGACCATTAGGAAGGCAAGCAATGTCTGTATTGCCAAATGGTATGATGGCTCCTTTTCGACTTTCGTTTGACCAGACAAAAAGTGCAATAAAAGCAATGATCGAGAGGGTAATTATAATTTTGTTTTTGTTCATGGTTGTATATTGTTAGATTGTAAGTATAAAATAAAAATCGTCTCCGCACTACTTCTCCTCACCACTTACTTTTTGAAAGTTTTGAGATACAGATCTTCAACTTCTTTGCGAGCCCACGGTGTTCGTCGTAAAAAGGTTAAGCTGGAGGAAATGCTCGGTTCGTTCCAAAAGCATCTAACTGGGATTTTTTCTCTCAGTCCTTTCCATGAATATTTTCTGACTAATTCTTCCAGGATGATCTGGAGAGTTTTGCCGTGCAATGGGTCGTTGGTCATAGGCTGATTGTAGCACGGGATGAGAATTTTGAAATAAGATATCACACAAAAGAAAACATCCTGCTTGGTCTAACAGGATGCGAGGGTGTCACAGGACACATGTTTTGATGAGTAATACACATACAGGAACAAAGGTGAGGGCTGTGCTCAGTCTCACAATCAAGAGCGATTGCACTTCACTAGAAGAAAGAGAGAACGAGGTGCAGAGAATAAAATACCTGTGTTTGGTATCAAGAAGAGAGATGATGACAGAGCCGAGACATGAACGCTTGTTAATAACGTAATATCTTTTATAATTAACACATCATTAAAAAACTACAGATACCACACAAGCGTAGATTAATCTTAAAAATATGATGAAAAAACTAATTATTACACTGACACTAATCTTGAACTTCACATTACCCTTCATGACACACGCTGATACAGACGCAGATGCGTACTTTCAAAGAATAGTTGATAACGGAGGCACCATTAGTGCAGCTGATCAGACAGCCATCACCACTTTTGTAACCTCTGCAAAAGCGAATGGTTATTGGGATAAGTTGCTTGATATCGGTCCATTGGCTGGAGATAATCTGAACGCTGCACTAGTGAAGTTGAAGTATCCGAATGCGGTTAGCCCCACCTTATTAAATTCAAACTTTGTAGAGGGTGACTATGGACAAACTACAGGCCTCACATCAGACGGGACAGCTCCTTATAAGCAACTCAATACAAATGTTAATTACAACACATTTACTGATAGTCTTGGAGGTATGTCCTTTTGGGTGGGTGATGTCTACAATAATGCTCCTGCAGTATCTTTTATGGGGTTGGGAAATGGAGCTGTTCCATATGTGAACATGGGAATGGGGAGTCCTGGCTATTTTGGAGGTAATACAGCTGCGTCACTTAGTGGTGGAGGTAAGTCTAAGTATACCACTGGTTTTTTTCACATAATCAGACAGAGCCCTAGCTCACTTAAGTATCTTGTGAATGGAAATTTGATGGCAGGGAGTTCTAGTACTGTGGCAACTACTACCCGAAGTGCTGAGATTGCTCTTTTTGCAGTAAATACTAAGACTAGTGCTGGTGCGTCAACAGCAATCAATTCTTTTGCTGGTACGAGTTACTTTTACTCACTTGATGATGGGAGTATGTCAGATTCTGAAATTGAAGCGTTTGCATCAGATGTTGAACAACTTCAGTTAAATCTTGGTCGTATTGTACCAGAAATTTTTCCGATGAAATATATTCAGATTATAGGCCAAAGCCTTGCTACTGGTGGCGGAACTGTACTGAGTGGTAATTTGGCTGGTGGGGAATCTGTAAAACAAGCATATCGTAACAAAACTTTCTTGGGAGGATCAATACGTAATCTATCATTCCCTATTGGAGGTGAGGCTGGTTTGGCGCCTTTAACTGAAAGAAATAATGAAACAATCGCTTCTGGTTTTGCAAATTTTATTTCAAAAAGTATTCGAGACCAGTCGTCTGGTGACTCAAGTCAGGATGTAACTGTGGCAAACGCTGGAGTTGGAGGATACGGATATTTCAATCTAAAGAAAGGTACTCATATATATAATCTTTCTCTCTCCACACTGAATCGTGCAAAAGACCTGAGTGCTCGTTATAACGAAGGGTTTATTGTGCCTGCGATATTGAGCGTGCATGGCGAGACTGATAGTTCATCGTTAACTTATCAAGCTGACATTGAGCAATGGCAAACTGACTATGAAACTGATATTCAAGCTGTAACTAATCAACCAGAAATAATCCCAATGTTTCATTCCCAGAACAGCAACTTTGGATCGAGTCCGCTTGCTGCTTATGCCATGGTCGCCGCATCAAAGGCAAATCCAAGTGAGCATGTTGTTGTTGGTCCGAAGTATTTCCTGCCATACTCAGACGGAATTCACTTAACTAATGTTGGATATAGAAAGCTTGGGGAATATTATGCGAAAGCATACAAAAAAGTTGTTATTGATGACGATACATGGAATCCACTTCGACCTGTAACACAAGTTCTTGACGGAAAGAATATTGATGTAACATTTACAGGGAATGTTGGTGACCTTGTTCTCGATACAGACCTAGTTTCTAATCCTGGTAACTACGGGTTTGAATATACTGATGACTCTACTTCCGCAGTAATTGAGTCAGTGACACTCTTCGACGAAGATACTGTTCGCGTGACACTTGATGATGTGCCAACAGGAGATAATCAAATGATTTCATATGCTATCACGTCGACCTCCGGTGCAAGTGGAACTGCTGGACCAACAACAGGAGCCCGAGGAAATCTCCGAGACTCCGATCCAACCCAGTCCCTGTACGATGATGACAACAACGGTGAACTCGATGATAATTTGTACAACTGGGCAGTTCACTTCAGTGAAGCCGTTTCACCTGATGTTGCCCCTATCCTTTCTTCGATCTCATCCACTCCAAATCAAACAGAAGCAATCATCGCTTGGATCACCGACGATGAATCAACCTCCCTCATTAACTACGGACTCACTGATACCTACACGAGCGCAACAACACTTGATACCGACCTAGTAACGAGTCATTCACAAACAATCACAGGACTTACCCCTTCAACTACATATCACTACAGTGTAACTTCTACTGATAGTGCAGGTAACACGACAGCGTCAGTCGACCAGACCTTCACAACCTTAGCAGCCGAAGTTGTAGAAGAAGAGGTCGTTGATACCCCCTCATCTTCAACTAGAAGGTCATCCTTTGGCGGAAGAAGGACAACAACCACTACCTCAGTCCCACCGGTTACAACATTCACTCCAGAGGAAATCAAAAACCTCACTGATCCAGTTGAACTCATTAAGGTGATACAAGTACTGCGTGCTCAGCTAGAAGTACTCAGGGCTCAATCAGCTACTCCAAGTACTCCAAGTATTTCAATCACGAGAGATCTAGATGTGGGAGCAACAGGAGATGACGTGAATGCTCTACAAGAGTTCCTCATTGCAAAAGGATTCATGATACTACCAACAGGAGTATCTAAGGGGTACTTTGGACCAATAACACGGACTGCTCTTGCGAAGTACCAAGCATCTGTTGGAATCTCTCCAGCTGTGGGGTACTTTGGACCGGTGACGAGGGTGCATATGTCGTCACAATAAGGAAAGTTGCTTTCTGAAAACCATACCGGAAGGTACCTCATCCATAAAGCGCGCCTGCTGTGCCTTTAAGTTCGGTTTGTTCTATGTATGTAATTGAAATGCCTTTATATGAATCTTTAAAATATTCTTTGATCTTATGACCAAGATATCCGATGATAAAAATGATTTCTGATGTATTTGAAGGAAGTGCTTCTAATTTGTGTTCAAATAAATTCTTATTTTTGTATAGAAGCATTGGTTTTGGAAGAATTTGGGTCAAATTCTACATTCGAGTACCTTTTCCTGCTGCCAGTATCACTATTTTCATAGTCAAAATTGTATCAATTTATAAAAATTTTACCATCCTAATGCATTATTTTTTATTTAGAATTACTGATATACTATACAAATTAAAGATTACTATATGTTCACTCAAAAATTTCTCCCTAAAATAAAAAAGATCAAGAAACAGTTTTCTTCTGTTGTATTTAAGAAACCAGAACCGTGTCTTGATCTTGTTTCTTTTCAAAATATATTCAATATGAATATAAAATCTTTTTTGGACACAAAGCTTCAGAAATATAAAACATATTCTGATAACTGTATTGCGCATGAGACTATTGGGTATGCTGCATCCATAATGCAAAATGGAGGCAAAAGAATCAGACCATATTTAATGTATCTTGCATTTTATAATGAGGATGGTCTTGAACAGAAATTAATTCTAAAAGCAGGCTTAGCTATTGAGTTGTTTCATACATTTGTATTAATACATGATGATGTAATAGATAATGGGTTAGAGAGACATGGTGAAGATACGGTGCATGAATATCTTAAAAAAACTATTGATACTTATCCCAGAGGAGATAAAACTCATGTTTCAAAAGGTTTGGCTATGTTAGCTGGAGATCTGTTATTTAGTTGGGCAAATGAAATAATTGCAGAAATAAATGATACTCGTGTATCTGCAATTTATTTTAAAATGATTGAAGAAATAGTGGTAGGACAGATATTAGATGTTTCTTTTATGCTTCAATATGAAGTCAAAACAGAAGAAATATTGAGAAAGAATGAATTAAAAACAGCACTCTATTCTTTTGTAAATCCAATGTGTATTGGGAGTGTTTTGGCACAAGGTGAACATCTTGATCTATATACAAAACTGGGTCTGTGTATAGGTAGGGCATATCAAATTCAAGATGATTTACTTGATATTATCGGTGATTCACATATAACCGGCAAAAGCACGTTCCTTGATATTGAAGATGGACAACATACAATTTTAACTCAATATATTTTTGAACATGCAAATGAAAAAGATAAAAATATTTTTCTGTCATTATTTGGTAAAAAAATAGATGAACATGGTAAAAAAGTTTTACTTAATCTATATACAGATACTGGAGCAATTTCATATGCAGAAAATGAGATAAAAAATTTGTTTAATAGTGCAAAAGAAATCTTAGAAAATTCTCAAATGAAAAAAGATACAAAGCAAGTTTGGTTACATTTTATGGAGATTATTCTAAAAAGAAAATCATAATACTATATGTACAAAGAATATAAAGAAGATTTAGATTTTTGTAAAAAAATCAATAAGAAGTATGGAAAAAGTTTTTACGCAGGAACTTTATTTTTAAATCCTGAACAGCGAGATTCTACTTTTATACTCTATTCTTTTTTTAGATTTCCTGATGAATATGTAGATACCTATTATGCTACTCAAAAAGAAATTGCTCTAGAAAAAATAAAACATTGGAATGAATGTTGGGAAAAAGCTTTTGAAGGGAAAGTTTTTTCAATTGAAATAGAAGAAAGACAAGTTTTGCGTGCCACTGCCTATATATTTAAAAAATATAAGATTCCTTTTCAATATAGTCAGGATTTTTTAAAGGCAATGCTTCAAGATACGTGGAAAGAGCGATATAATACATATGAAGAATTGAAGGAATATATGTTTGGTTCAGCTGGTGTGGTAGGTATTATGATGACGTATATTTTATCTAATACAGATAAAAAATTCTTAGAAGATAGCGTATATCAAAATCAAGTACTTACATATGCTCAGGTATTAGGAGAAGCTTTTCAAATGACTAATTTTCTAAGAGATATTAATGAGGATTATGTATTACGAAATAGAATATATCTTCCGCAAGAAGATTTGAAGAAATATAATATCACAGAAGAAGATATACAGAATAAAATACTATCAGAAGATTTTAAAAATTTAATGAAGTTTGAAATTGAACGAATAGAGAAATTATATGTATATGCAGATAGGGGAATAAAATTATTGCCACATACAGCTTCTCGTGGGGTGTATATCGCACGAGTTTTATATTCCAAAATAATAGATAAAATTATAAAATCAGAGTATGATATATTTTCTTCTAGAAAGAGACTCTCTTTTTTTGAAAAAATAGGTTGGGTATTATTAACGCTAATAAAAATAAAATGAATAAAAAAACAGTTATTGTAATAGGAGCAGGTATCGGAGGATTAGCAACGGCATGTCTGCTCGGTAAAAAGGGATACAAAGTTATCGTACTTGAAAAAAATGAAAAAATCGGAGGTCGAGCAAATATTTATAGCGAACAAGGATATACTTTTGATATGGGGCCATCATGGTACATGATGCCGGATATATTTGAACATTTTTTCGAGATCTTGGATGAAAAAATTGAAGATTATTTAAAATTAGAACGCCTTTCTCCTTCATATCGAATATTTCTTAAAAGTGATAATAGTCATTATGATTTTTATTCTGATCTAGAAAAAACAATTCAAACGTTTGAATCTATCGAACCTGGTTCTGGAGAAAAATTAAAAGAATATATTAAGACAACCGAATATCAATACCGTATTGCTCGTAAAGAATTTATGTTTAAAAATTATAATACGATCTTTGATTTTTTTACAAAAAGAGTTTTGACGGAAGGAAGAAAGTTGCCACTATTTTCTAGTGTTGAAAAAATAATTAACAAAAAATTCAAGAGTGAAATATTAAGAAAGGTTATGCAATATCAGACTGTATTACTAGGGACTCCACCAGGGAAAGCACCAGGTATTTATAGTATGATGAATTATATAGACTTTGTTGAAGGTGTTTGGTATCCAGAAGGAGGAATATATAAAATTATTGAAGCATTAGAGGCAATCATTAAAAAATATGATGTCGAAATAAAAACAAATAGCCCTGTTCAAAAAATAATCGTTATTGATGGAGTTACAAAAGGAGTACTTCTACAAGATGGTCAAGAAATAGAGGCAGATATCGTAGTTTCAAATGCTGACACGGTTCATACTGATTTACATTTACTTGATAAAAAATATCAACAACAATCCGAGAAAGCGTGGGATAAAAAACTTATGGCTCCCTCAGGATTTATTATGTATTTGGGTGTTGATGGAATAATCCCATCACTTCAACATCATAATTTACTTTTTTCAAAAAATTGGGATGAAAATTTTGATCAAATTTTTCAAAATCCAGAATGGCCGACTGATCCGTCTTTGTATGTGTGCGTACCTTCAAAAACAGATACAAGTGTTGCTCCTGCAGGAAAAGAAAACTTATTTGTTCTTGTTCCAATTGCTTCAGGTCTTGAACATACGGATGAATTTCTAGAAGAATATTCTCAAAAGATAATTAAAGAAATGGAAGAAAAAATGGATATTCCAAACTTTTCAAAACGAATTGAGTATAAGCGAATATATGCGGTAAAAGATTTTATAAAAGATTATAATGCATTCAAGGGGACTGCCTTAGGATTTGCACACTCTCTAGGTCAAAGTGCAGTCTTCAGACCAAATAATATAAACAAAAAAGTTAAGAACCTCTATTATGTTGGTGCCGGGACAAACCCTGGAATTGGTATGCCTATTTGTTTAATTTCAGCTGAGCTTGTATACAAAAGAATAGAAAATATCACAGATCCTTCTCCAATTGATTCTATATAATTATAAAAGTAATAACGTAAAGAAAATAATCATTCCGGAGGCACTATTTATAAGTGGAAAATATGTATACATCTTAAAAAGCTCATCTTCATTTGTGTGTACAGATTTATACATGAGATAGAGATATGTTCCTCCCAATATGAGACTGATTATCCCAATATAATAAGATGCAAGCAATGCAGATAGTGCATATAAAAATGCACACACATAAATAGTTTTATTTTTACCTAATTTTGTAGCAATTGTTTCTAGATGTGCATCTTTGTCTGCTTGAATGTCTGGAACCGCTGAATATGCATGCATAGAAATTGCCCATGCCATTGAGGCCACTATACAAATACTGAGCGCCGTCCAAGAAATATTGAACTCTAATAATTCAGACGCTAATATATATGAAAAAACTCCTGTTGCCACATAGTGTCCTGCACTAAAAATACTATCAAGAATAGGTCTGGCTTTTGCACGTATTGGCTTTGCTGAATAAAAACCTGCAAAGAAAAAGAATAAACATAATGCAACAAGAGACTGAATTGAGAGGGTAAAAATTCCATATATTAAGAACGGGGCTGTCACTAAAAATATATGTTTTAAAAGAGATCGATGCTCTCGTGGGTGAACAAGAGATTCATAGGATACTTTTTTTGGATTTAATTTATCAGTCTCATAATCATATATATCATTTATGCCGTAGATGTATATATTTGCTGGATAGGTGAAAAAAAAGAAAAAAATAATAATGATAGGAATAAGCCAAATAGAGTGAGTGTTTGATGCTGCTGCGGCTATCCCAACAATATAAGGACCAATTTCATAAATCCAAAATCGGGGTCTACTAATGGTATATATTCTTTTTAGATTCATTTTTTGATTATAGCATACAAAATACGTTTGTATGATGCATGATTTTTAAGATAACATATGATACTATGCCCTAATGAACAGTATTATACTTTTAAGACTCATTTGGGAATTATATTTTAAAAAAGGGTTGCCCGATATCGAAAAAATCCAAAAATGGGGACTTTTGGCTGTAAAAATTGGACAAATTCATGCTCTGAGAATTGATTTTTTGGGTCCTGAAAAATGTCATCATTTGTCAAAATTATATAGAAAAAATACATACATACGATCAGAAGATATTGCTGATTCTATCGACGAATATCTCGCGCGACATCCTGATAAATTTTCTTTCATTGAAAAAACTCCTTTTGCAGCAGCTTCTGTAGGACAAGTGTATAAAGCACAATTAATAACAGGCGAAGATGTAGTACTCAAAGTTATTAAGAAAAATTTTAAGGAAACATTTGCAAAAGAAGTTAAACGAATAAAAAGATTATTCAAAATATTTTTGTTCCTATATCCACCACTTAAAAGAGTGGGGGATCCTGTTGGTATTTTGACCGATATCGAAGAGTATACATTAGCAGAATTGGATCTTCGAAATGAAGTTCAGGGACAAAAAGTATTAAGGGAAATTAAAGAGCAAAATAAACAAAATTTTGATTTATCTACTTTAGAATTTGTACACGTATATGAAGATTTGTGTGAAGAAAATTTTATGGTGACAGAATTTATTGATGGACCTACATTTGATGAGCTTCTCCAAAATCAAACTATTGAATATGATTCAATAGTAAATCTTTTTTATCTTCATGGTTTTTATATGTTTATTATCGGAAAATTTCATGGAGATTTGCATCCTGGTAACTTAATATATAAAGATAATATATTTTATTTTATTGATACTGCATATGTTGGAACTGTATCCAAAAAATTAAGTACAGGTCTGATGAATTTCTTTGATGGGTTATCAAAAGATGATTTTGCACTATCTGCATATTGGTTGAATCAAATGTCTGAAGTCGAAATAAGCGGTCAGCAATTTGAAGATTTCAAGCGAAAGTTTTTAAAACTATACAAAGATTTTGGAGGAAAAACCGTACAAGAAAAGAGTTTAACTCAACAAATGATGCAAACGATAAAGCTTGGAGTATTATCTGGAATGCGTTTTGAAAAAGGTATGTTTGCAATAATTAGAAGCCTTATGTATCTAGACGGAATGGTGTTGCGTGGTAAGCCTGACGCAGTAATATTGCATGATATGAATAAATTTATCTCTCTCTATAAAGAAATGGTAACCTAGTTTTTTAGCATAGATTTTTCTTTGTCCATACATTCATTACATAACTTCTTTTCTCCTTTTGGAATACAGCTATAACAAGCATTACCTTTTTTGTTACATCGAGAATGTGCACAATTAGTAAAACGTTCACATGTGACAGTGCAATAATCACATGTTGCGATTGGCTTATGATGTTCTCCGTTAAAATGCATCACTTTTCGACCATCAAACACAAAGAGAGAACCATCATAATTTTGATTTGGATATTGTTCCATATAACTTACGATTCCACCATCAAGTTGGTATACATCAGTGAATCCTTTTTGAATAAGATACCCAGAGGCTTTTTCACAACGTACTCCACCTGTGCATACAGTAAGTATGGTTTTATCTTTTAATCAAAAAGAATTCCTCGATGCTCTGCATCGTACATGCTAGTATGAACCAATGGAACACATACGAAAGGCACACAATGTATCACTTCTTATATACCACATAGTTTGTCCTGCAAAAT